>DATIFR010000084.1:0-10191 GCA_035455145.1 Nitrospira sp. | reverse complement strand
CTTCTGTATTTACGTCGCGATCGGGCAGAAGCGCTCAACCGTGGCACGCGTGGTGAAGACACTTGAAGAACACCATGCCATGGAGTTCAGCGTCGTCGTGGCGGCGACCGCCAGTGATCCGGCTCCGATGCAGTACCTGGCCCCCTTTGCGGGTGCCGCGATCGGCGAGTACTTCCGAGATAACGGCAAACACGCGTTGATCGTCTACGACGACCTGTCAAAGCACGCCGTGGCCTATCGACAGCTGTCGTTGTTGCTTCGCAGGCCCCCGGGCCGCGAAGCCTACCCGGGCGACGTGTTCTATCTGCATTCCCGATTATTGGAACGTGCAGCGAAACTGAGCGACAAGCTCGGTGGAGGCAGCTTGACGGCGCTTCCTATTATTGAAACGCAGGCCGGCGACGTGTCGGCCTACATTCCGACGAACGTCATTTCCATCACCGACGGCCAGATCTACCTCGGCAGTGACCTGTTCTATTCCGGTGTTCGTCCGGCGATTAACGTCGGTCTGTCCGTCTCTCGCGTCGGTGGCTCGGCTCAGATTAAAACGATGAAACAGGTTGCTGGAACATTGCGGTTGGACCTTGCCCAGTATCGTGAGATGGCAGCTTTTGCCCAATTCGGCAGCGAACTCGACAAGGCGACGCAAAGACAGCTCGCGCGGGGCGTCCGCATGGTCGAGTTGCTCAAGCAAGGACAATATAAGCCGATGCCCGTGGCCGATCAGGTGCTTTCAATCTATGCCGGCGTCAATGGGTTTCTCGACGACGTCCAGGTCGACAAGATTCAGCAATTTGAGGCCGACCTCCTCCGCTACGTCGCGCAGAACCACCCTGAACTGAAGAAAGAGATCACCAGCATCGCAAAGATTGACGACAAGGTCAGCAGCAGATTGCAGGAGATTCTTACGGCCTTCAAACAGAAGATGGGATACGGCGCGAAGTAGCCGTCAGCCTTCGCTGTCAGCGGCAAGCTATGGCTGAAGCTGAGAGCAGAGAATTCAAACCATGCCAAGCCTGCAAAGCCTAAGACGGAAGATCGCCAGCGTTAAGAATACGCAGAAGATTACGAAGGCCATGAAGATGGTGGCCTCCGCAAAGCTCAAGCGTGCCCAGGGCCGCATCCTAGCCTTTCGGCCCTACGGGCTAAAGATGCGTGAGGTGGTGGCCAACCTCAGTCGCCGCGTGAATCGCGATCTGCATCCTCTACTACAGAAACGCCCGACAAAGATGGTGCGTGTCGTCGTCGTGACAAGCGACCGGGGATTGTGCGGCGCATTTAATGCCAACATCGTTCGCCGGGCGCTGGAATTCATCCGTGAGTGCGAGGCTCGCGGCGTGAAAGTGGAAATCGGCCTCGTGGGGCGTAAGGGGCGGGACTTTTTCAAGCGCCGGCACTGGCCGACGCACGAGCCGTACATAGACATCTTTGACCGATTGTCCTACGAGCATGGGATGGAGATCGCGCAGAGAGCCCTTGAGATGTATACGCAGGGAGCGTTCGACGAAGCCCATATCATCTACAATGAATTCAAGTCGGCGCTCCAGCAGCGGGTGATCGTTGAGCAACTCTTCCCCATCGAATCGCTTGAGGAGGGCGGACAACCCAGCGAGACGTTGGGTGGGAGCTACCTCTATGAGCCTGATGAACTGGAACTGCTGGACCCTCTGTTGATGAAGCACCTGCAGGCGCAGACGTACAGGATTCTTCTTGAATCGTCCGCGGCAGAGCAGGCCGCGCGGATGGCTGCGATGGATGGTGCGACGCGCAACGCGGGTGAGGTGATCAAGAAAGTCACGCTCTACTACAATAAGACACGACAGGCGGCGATTACAAAAGAACTCATGGACATCGTAGGCGGAGCCGAAGCATTGAAATAGGACGAAATTACAAAGATGCACGTTCTGAGTGTCGAGCATTCGACTCTGCACTCGGTGCCAGACCCTCAGCACTCTAGATAAAGGAGCATCCCGTGGCGACTGCAATAGGCAAAGTCATTCAAGTCATCGGACCGGCGGTAGACGTGGAGTTTCCCCCCGGCCAGCTGCCCAACATCTATAATGCGCTCACGGTGAATCAGGCGGAGAACAAGGCTGCAGGCAAACCAGCCATCCGGATTACCCTCGAGGTCGCCCAACACCTCGGTGAAAACCGGGTCCGCAGCGTGGCCATGTCCACGACCGATGGTCTCACACGCGGGATGGATGTGCAGGATACCGGGGCACCGATCTCCGTGCCGGTCGGCCGCGAAACGCTCGGACGCCTTATCAACGTGCTCGGCGAACCGGTCGATGAAAAGGGTGCGATCAAGACAAAGAAGACCTATCCTATTCACCGGCCCGCTCCAAAACTGGAAGATCAGGATACCAAGACAGAAGTGCTCGAGACCGGGATCAAAGTCGTCGACCTGCTCGAGCCCTATAGCAAAGGCGGCAAGGTCGGACTCTTCGGCGGGGCCGGAGTCGGCAAGACCGTCATCATCATGGAACTCATCAACAACATTGCTCTCCACCACGGAGGTTTCTCAGTATTCGCTGGCGTAGGCGAACGGACCCGTGAAGGCAACGATCTCTGGCACGAAATGCAGGAGTCCAAGGTCATCGATCCGGATGATTTTACGAAATCGAAAGCGGCACTCGTGTATGGCCAGATGAATGAGCCGCCCGGTGCGCGTCTCCGTGTCGGTCTCACCGGCCTCACAGTGGCTGAATATTTCCGCGACGAAGAGAATCAGGACGTGCTGCTCTTCATCGACAACATCTTCCGGTTTACCCAAGCCGGTTCGGAAGTGTCCGCATTGCTCGGACGCATGCCGTCCGCAGTCGGCTATCAGCCCACCCTCTCAACTGAAATGGGTGCCTTGCAAGAACGGATCACTTCGACCAAGCGCGGATCGATCACCTCGGTGCAGGCCGTCTATGTGCCGGCCGACGACTTGACCGATCCGGCGCCGGCAACCGCCTTCGCACATTTGGACGCGACCACGGTGTTGTCACGGCAACAAGCAGAGCTGGGCATCTACCCGGCGGTTGACCCTCTCGACTCCACCTCGCGTATTCTCGATCCGCAGATCCTCGGCGAGGAGCATTATAAGGTGGCCCGCGGTGTGCAGTCGATCCTGCAACGGTACAAAGACCTGCAGGACATTATCGCGATTCTCGGAATGGACGAACTCTCGGAAGACGACAAGATGGTCGTGGCCCGTGCTCGAAAGATTCAGCGGTTTCTCTCACAGCCGTTCCACGTTGCAGAAGCCTTTACAGGTGCTCCAGGCAAGTACGTGAAGCTCAAGGACACCGTCCGGAGTTTCAAGGAGATCCTCGACGGCAAGTATGACCACCTGCCGGAACAGGCTTTTTACATGGTGGGGCCGATCGAGGAAGCGGTGGCGAAGGCTGAAAAGATGGGGATAAAGGTCTAAAGCAGGCGGGTGCTCTTCTGCTCGCGGAACGCGCGGCCTCAGAAGGTGCTCGCCTGGGTCAGAGCGCGTCTCGGCGCGCTCGGGGTGGGCGGGTGAGAATAAGGCGCGCAGGTCAGAGCAGCCCGCCTACTTTTCCCCCTTCTGTTTGGAAAGTAGGAAGAAGGAAAGAATGGCTGGGAAGATTCTGTTAGAAGTGGTGACGCCGGAGAAGTTGGTACTGAGCCAGCAGGTGGATGAGCTCATTGCGCCCGGCGTAGAGGGTGAGTTTGGCGTCCTGCCCGGCCACACATACTTTCTTTCCATGCTCAAAATCGGCGAGCTGCGCTATCGTGTCGGCGATCAGACCATCTACATGTCCGTCCTCTGGGGATTTGCCGAGGTCACGCCGAAGAAGGTGACAATCCTGGCCGAGATCGCCGAGAAAGCCGAGGATATTGACGTCGATCGAGCCACGCAGAAAGTGGCCGAGGCCGAGGAACGCCTTAAAGTGGGCGGCCTACCGTCCGATCTTAAAGAAGCTCAGATCAGCCTCGAAAAAGCCCGCCTCCGCAAGAGGATCGCCGAACGCGCCCGCAAGACCGGCCTGGCGTAAGTCCCGCTCCGCGTCGCTCCGCTTAGTCCCTTGCTGCCGCCTCTCGGAACGATCTGTTCAGCTTCTATCAGACTGAAACGTGTGGCAATGTCCGATTCTGTGAGCGCCAACAGGATGCCAAAGAGAATTCTTCTGCTCACTATGCTGCTCTCGTGTATCGGTTGTGCCGGACCGGCGCTGACGAGCCGCGTAGTCCAAGACGAAACTTCCTGGTTCGTTCGTCTGGATTCGTACAAGGATCCCGGCAATTCGTCCGTTCGTTATGAACATCCGGCCACATGGACTACCGAAGACGTGCTTGCCATTCTCAGCCGGCTGCTGCTCGAAGAACGGGGCGGTCTTATGGACAGTGCGCGGCCGCCGCATTCTGTGTTTTCGGCGGAGGAGGTCACCCTCCTTGTCCCCGCCATACAAGATTCTTTTCGGATGGCCAAGCCGAGCGAATGGGTGGCATTCTCGATCTCAACGCCGAGCGATTCTGGATTAGCGGTCACGTCGGGCGGAATGTTTCTCGCCGACTCTCGGTTACACGTGATCGTGGCAAACCATCGCGCGCTCGTTGCGCAGAATTCGGAGGAACTGGCGAGCGTGCGCGCCAATCCCTTCCACTCTATCAGAGGCAGTGGCGGGGTCCTGACATTTGAATCGTCTCGTTTTGTGATAGGCAGGCAGTCGAATTGGTCAGGGGGACACCGAGCGTCAGCGAGCGAACTGATCCTCGACCATCGAGGGTTTCTCTCCTTCCTCAAACTCGCCGGCACAACGCCGGTTCCGGCACAGGCTGCTGGTTCATCAGGACCTGCCGGGTCCTCTGAGTCCGGAGCTTCTCATACGCGTTCATCGACCAACGGGGATTCCGATCCCAATCGTTCGCTCATTCGCCTCCAGGAAGAAGTCGAGCGACTGAAAAAGCAAGTGGCCGAACAGGCAGCGGAGATCGAGCGGCTGAACCGCCGACTCGACCACTCCCCTCGCACTCCCCCCGGTCCGTGAGCATCATGTCCCTGCGGTCCGGACCCGACACCGGGCACCTGTCTGGATCGAACCCGGCGTCGAAGCGAACAGGGTTCCGGGTCGGGACTTCAGCGATCGAGGGGAATTTCAATCACCAGGCCGCCCATCACGTCATTTATTTTAAAATCTTTCTTGGAACTTCGCGGATGCGCGTTGTGGCAACCGACGCAGGCCTGGCTGACCGCGCGATCGGCGTAGATGGCTTGGAAATAGGTCTGACTACCGACCTTGATCGTGCCGGTCACAGACTTCTCGGGATGCTCCCGCACCACATCCAGGCCGCTTTTTTCCGATTCACTGTACGGGGCGTTGTGTGGATTGATGGGCCAAAGGCTGATGAGTCGATAGCGGACCCTCGAGCCGGTCTTTGTCGCGAGCTCGCTGGACTCCATGAGAAACTGCGCCGGCAACGGAAGGACGTTCTTCTTGGCGCGCCAATTCTCGGCCGCAGCAGTTTTCCCATGCTTCTGCAGTCGTTCGACCACATGGATCGTGTAGAACGTGCGATCCGCTTCGATGACCGAATGAATGTAGTCCGCGACCGTTTCCGGTGGAATAGCGGGCAAGTCCGTTGCGGTAGCGGAGCTGACAGACAGACCAAGGCTCAGCGCCATAGCCATGGTACTCCGGACTCCGATGGCTGTTCTCCCCATCATCGCGTGCTCCTTTCTTCGTGTGGACCAGCCTCACACGGTTAGCATAATCCTCCGACAACAAGGAGGCAAATTCTCCATATCCTTCGATTGCATTTGACTGAAACTCTTTAGTAGTTTGTGCCGCACATGATTACCGAATTTATCGTGACGAACGGAGAACAGCCGAAACGGTTAGATGTTTTTCTCGTCAATCGCGAGAGAGATATCTCGCGCGCGGCTATCCAGCGACTGATCGAACAAGGTCGGGTGAAGATCAACGGCCACGTCGTGAAGCCCAGCCAGAAAATCAAACCCGGGGACGTGATCGCCTTCGACATTCCGAAGGCCGAGCCACTGACCCTGAAAGGCGAGGCGATTCCGCTCGAGATTCTGTTTGAGGATGATGCTCTCCTGGTGCTGAACAAGCCGTCCGGCCTGGTTGTCCACCCGGCGCCTGGCCATTGGTCCGGCACGTTGGTCAATGCCTTGCTGCATCATTTTGCAACATCCGGAGGGACGGTTTCGACCATCGGTGGTAAAGAACGGCCGGGGCTCGTTCATCGCCTGGATAAGGACACGTCCGGTGTCATGGTCATCGCCAAGACAGATCAGGCCCATCGACAGCTGGCGGGACAATTCAAGCACCATACGATTACACGCGTCTATGAAGCCCTGATCTGGGCCGTGCCGAAGAAGGGTCATGGCCTTATCGAATTGGCGATCGGACGGGATACCAAAGAGCGGAAGAAGTTCTCAGCGCGCACCACGAACCCGAAGGAATCGGTGACGGAGTACAAGGTGGACCATCGATATGGGAAGGTCGCCGCTCATGTTTTGCTGTACCCGCGGACAGGACGAACACACCAACTGCGGGTGCATCTGACATCCTTGGGCCATCCCATCCTTGGAGATCTGACGTACGGCGGACGGAAGGTCTGCACGATGGATGAAGTTCCCATACCTCGAGTGATGCTGCACGCCAGGACATTGGGATTCCATCATCCGGTGACCGGCCAGTTTCTTGAATATACGAGACCTTCTCCGCCCGATATGGAGGCGGTCATGCAGGCGCTCGATCGACTGGCGCATCCAAAGACGGTCCGGAGCGCTTGACAGCCCTCCGCCTACTCGATTAGGACGGTCCTATGCAAACGGGAGATATGCTTGATGCGATCGGAGGGTTGACCTCTCAACTCAAAACCTACGCGGCCAAGCTACCGCCCATCGTTCATTTGACGGCGGTTCCGACCGGGGTGAAGCCGAAGCTTGAGGCTGTCGATGACTACGAAGATATCGTGTCGCGCGTTCGGAGTCAGAGCGCAGGGACCGCCTACAAAGGACTCAACGAATCGTTTGTCGCGTCGCTCGAAGCGTTTGAGGTCGGCAACTTACTGGGGGCGGTCCAGCCGCTGCTGGCGGTGCTCGACCATATCGAACGGATGCAGCGGGATAAAGAAATCGAGGTCGGTCGCATCGATGAAAAGCGGCTTGCGGAATATCGCGCAGCGCTGCACAAGATACTTCCGGGAAATAAACCGGAACTCGACGGGGCCGGTCGGGGAATGTGATTGAGCGGGGAAGCTGTCCGCCATCCGCTGTCAGCCCCTGAAGGGAAGGGATTCAGAGGAGAAGATCTTAATAGCGAGAGCTGATCGCTGTATGCTGACAGCGTCTAAATCAGTGTCCCATCTTCGGCCCAGCGGCGTTCGCCCCTTCGGACACAAGCTTGAAGCGAACGGTTGAGCCGCAGTGTGGACACTTGGCGCGAACGGTCTCTTCGTCGAGCAGCACGTACTCATCCTGCTTGAGCCACATGAGCTGGAAGCACTTGGGGCAGCTACGGACTTGCGTTGACATCGTTTTCCTCGTACACTCCGCCTGTCATGGACGCGGTGATCGGAAGATAATCTAGTACAAGATGCCTCCAACCCTCAAGCCCGCAGTAACCTTTTCAGAAAAGAAAGACCTCGAAGCGTCCCAGTTGCTTCGGCTTTTCCATCAGGCGCCCTGGGCCAAAGACCGCACGCTTGAGGATGCCAAAGAGATGCTGCGTCATACCGATGTGGCGCTCTGCGCGTGGGATGGGGATCAGCTGGTGGGATTCGGGCGTGTCCTGACGGATTTCGTGTATCGTGCGAGCATTTGGGATGTGATTGTCGACAAGGCTTACCACAAACAAGGGATCGGCACCGAGATCGTTCAACGGATTCTCAATCACCCCCGACTCAGAAAAGTCGAACTCTTCTGGCTCTGCACCCGCCGACCGGCTTTTTACGAAAAACTCGGCTTCAGCTCAAAGGAACAGACCGGGATGGTCTGGAGCCGCAGCAAGCACGGTCGACTTGAGTAGCTCGGTTTAGCTTCTACCTCTTCCTCCAATCTAAATAGTCCCGCAGCGTGAAAAGCCGTTAAAGAGGTCATCGAGCCGATGTCTTAGGGCGAGGACAGAAAAGAAAGGCAGGATGTCCCTAGTGACCAGACATCCTGCCTTTTGCCTTGTCGGGAAAGACTACGCCCGGAAGTCTAGAAGAACATCTTCACGCCAAAGAGAAAGCCGAATGACGAGGCATTCCAATCGTTGTTCTGGACGCCGTTGACTGTTACATGCCCGTCATTTCGTTTGTAGGCCATTTCGGTGTTCAGCGCCAATTGATTGGTGAGCATGTAATCAGCTCCCCAACCCAGACGCCAGGCGAAGGTATTGCTGGGGGAGATGGTATTGCCGCTAATCGCACTGCTTTCCCCGAAGCTGTTCACGTTCACGCCGAAGCTCATATTGACGTAAGGAGTGAGGGAGCCGAAACGCACGGGACGCAGTTCCACCGTCGGCAAGATGGACACAGTATCCTGATGACCGAGATCGAGAGACGGGTTATTCTGTGACATGCTGTGCCGCTCCCACTCCAACATCATGCCGACGAGGAGCCAATTGTTGAGACTGTACATCGCTTCAAAATTCACGAGGGAGCCGACATCAGTCGAAGTACCTGCTGAAACGGTTTGGGTCACCGGTGCAAACCCTGCCCGCATCCCCAGCACGAACTTGCCCGGTTCGATACCGCCGTTTTGCATCTCAGCCTGCGCCTGATCCGGCACTACGCCAAGCAGGAGCGCCCCGACCAGCAGGAGGCTCATCCATCCCCAACCGCGATATGTCACAGTACCCATACCAACCCTCCTCTTGATGTAAATAGACCACAGAAACATGCACTGGCAGCTTTGTAGGGCAAGATTGATACCGCTGGAGGCTGGTGCATGTTGCGGAAGACCAGCCTCAGTTAACTGTCGAATTACACCTTTCTGGCTCTAGACGACCTGTGAAGCTGTTGTCATCGTCTACAAAAAGCCAAAAAGTGACTCCTCTGTGCCACAGCACTGTATCCCCAACCCTACTCATCTTTGCCCGGACAGAAGTGGACGGCTATAGCATGGCTCTTGATAGCCAAACCACCGTTGCCGCCGCTATCTAGAGATAATTCTTACCACTAGTGGGAAACAAAGTCATGTGGAATAGCATAAAGCAAAAGTGAAAATCCGGAAGAACCGATCAACGGAAGTTTCGATCAGCTCCCGTTGCGCTCAATCAGTGAGCAGCAAGTCGTTGGCGTAAATGTTTCGGCGACAAGAGGACTGAGACGAAGAATACCAATGTTGAGAGAAGGACGATTGCGGGACCGGAGGGAATGTCCCAAAATGCCGACAGGAGGACTCCACCAACCGAACAGCAGACGCCGATGAACACCGAATACCACGTGAGGGTTGAGAGGCTATGAGTGAGCTGGTAGGCCGTCGATGCCGGGATGAGGATCATCGCGAATACCAAAATCGCACCGACCGTCTTCAGTGAGATCACGACGGTCAGGGCAACAAGAGTCAAGAGGAGAAAGAATATCCGTCTGGCCGGCACACCGGAGGCTTCTGCCATTTCCTGGTCGAACGCAATGAAGTACAGCTCTTTGGAGAACAGCAGCAACGTGCCGAGCACCAGAACGGCGAGCCCGCCGATTGTTCGCAGCTCCTCCGTCGTCACTGACAAAACATTTCCAAACAAATAGCCGTACACCTCGGCATTGTATGTTTTCATCAGGCCGATGAACAGAATGGCCAATGCCATAGTCGCGGTGTAAAGAATCCCGATCGACACATCGAGCTTCATAGTTCCCTTCTCCTCCACCCATCCCGTAATCCAGACCGTCGCGAGTCCGAACAGAATCGCTAGGAGAAGCGGTGGCCAGCCGATCAGAAAGCCCAATGCCACCCCGGCGAAGGCGGCATGCGCGGTCCCCGCTCCGACAAACGCGAGTCCTCGCAGCACGACAAACACGCCGATCACGGAGCAGAGCCCCCCCACCATCGCCGCAGCGAGGAGGGACCGTTGCATAAAGTCGTAGGTGAGCAGTTCCATCATGAAGATTTATGCTGCTTAGTGATGATGGTGGTAGTCCTCGACGAGGATCAGATCCTTTTCCGTGATGACCAGGTCTTTCCCATAGACTTGGCTCAGGATATCGGGCTTCAGGACGTCGGCT
>DATIFR010000083.1:0-1647 GCA_035455145.1 Nitrospira sp. | reverse complement strand
TGAGGAAATTCATGACAGCCACGCATGAAATGATTATAGTATGGCCAACGAACCTTTGTCGACCAAAGGGGGGCATTATGAAACCTCGACCTACGAAAGACCACTGGCGCGGAAGGTGGCTCATCGCCGGCGTCTGGCTCCTCTCGGCTTCCCCATCTGTCTATGCGGCAGAAGAGATGAAGGCGCAGCCTCAGGAGCGACGGGAAGCGATCTCCCTGGCCGATGCCGCACTTCGGGCGCTCAAGAACAACTTGGATATCAGCATTAGCCGGCAGACCAAGGAAAGCCGGTTGACGGATATCATCGTTGAACAGGCCAAGTTCGACCCGACCCTCAGCCTTAACGGACAGTACAATCGTCAAGTGAATCCGTTGAACCGGCCGGTTTTCGGTGGCACTGGCTTTAACTTAAACACTATCCAGACATTCGACCAGCGGAGCACCTCCGTCACGGTGGATGCACAGACCAATCTGATCACTGGCGGGAATATCGACCTCAACTACAGTCCTGCTCGAACGAACGTGAATCAGGACGTCGCCTCGGGATTCTTGTTCAACCCAGCCTACACAGGCGGCCTCGCCTTAACGCTCACGCAGCCGCTGTTGAAGAACGCCGGGATCGAAGTAAATAAAACCTTCATCAAGATCGCCCAGAACAATGCGACCGTGGAAGAGCACGTCTTCCGCGACCGTGTCCTGACCGTGCTGGCGACGGTCGAGCAGACCTACTGGGAAGTCGTCTTCGCAAACGAGAATTTGAAGGTCGCGGAAGCGGCTCTGAAAGCCGCGCAGGAGTTGCTGGCCACCAACCGGGCCAAGGCCAAGGCTGGTGTCATGTCGATCGTCGACGTCCTTCAGGCCGAAGCCGCCGTCGCCTCACGCGTCGAGCAGATACTTGTCGCGGAGAAAGCGATTCGCGATCAGGAAGATCAACTCCGCCGGCTCTTAAATCCCGGTGAAGAGGAATTGCGACTTGAGGTACGGCTCACTCCGTCCGATAGGCCGGTCGTCGCCTTGGAACCGATCAGCTTGCAGGAAGCGATCGATATCGCCATCGAGCAGAGGCCGGAAATCGTCCAGGCGAAGAAAAACCTGGAAACAAGCGAAATCAACACGAAATTCGCTAAGAATCAGATTCTGCCGACCCTCTCCTTTCAAGGAACCATGGGTCTGGCCGGCCTGGGTAGCGACTACTCCAACTCTGTCAACAACAATTTCAGTGGCGATTTTTACAATTACGGTGCGGGCCTCGTCCTGAGCTACCCGCTCGGCAACCGGTCCGCCTGGAGCACATTCAACCGCCGTCAGATGGAAGGAAAGAACGCAGAAGCCTCACTTGTCAGCGTCCGGCAGCAGATCATCATCGGGGTCAAAGAAGCCGTCCGGCGGGTGCAGACCGATTTCAAACGTATCGAAACGACCCGGTCGGCGCGCATCATGGCGGAGAAGCAGCTCCAGGCCGAACAGGAACGGCTGAAGGTCGGGCTGAGCACGACGCGATTCGTGCTGGATTTCCAACGCGACCTGGCGACGGCGCAGGGGAACGAACTCCGGGCAGTGGTGGACTACAACAAGTCCCTCTCCAACCTGGCTCGCCACGAAGCCACCACTCTCAACCACTACAATCTCCAATTACAATAACCATCCA
>DATIFR010000082.1:0-29948 GCA_035455145.1 Nitrospira sp. | reverse complement strand
ATTGGATTGCTGCAAACGATTCCTCCGCTGGTGTTCGGTCCGCTCATCGGTGTGTATCTCGATCGGGTAAGACGCAAACCGGTGATGATCGGAGTGGATCTCATCCGGACCGTACTGGTCCTGCTCATCCCGCTCTTGTATGCGCTGGACATCCTGACGCTCGAACGGCTGTATGTCCTGGTGTTTGTGACGTCGATCGTGTCTACGATCTTCGGTCCGGCGTTGGCGTCCAGCGTTCCGCTCATCGTGTCGCGCGCACAACTCACGGCGGCTAATGCGCTGATCCAAAGTACGACGAATATTGGTCTCCTGATCGGTCCAGCGGTCGGCGGTCTCGGTATCGCCATGATCGGAGCCCAAAACGTCCTGTACCTCGATGCGGCTACGTTCCTGGTCTCCGCCTTGTGCCTCATGCCGATCCACCTGCACGAGAGTCCGCGGAGAACAGCATGGCAGGCTGACAGAACAGGCCTCGTCCAAGACCTCCTCGTCGGATTCCGATTTGTCTTTATCCAGCATCGGACCGTACTGCTCCTCATGCTCACCGCCACGTTGTATAGCTTGGGCGCAAGCGCCTTCGTGTTTCTGCTGCCCGTGTTTGCGACGCAACTCCTCGACGCAACTCCCGTCGAACTCGGGTGGCTCTGGTCGTCGCTTGGAGTGGGCATGTTGGCCGCATCTGTCTGGCTGGCCGGCGTGAAGCAGGGAGATATCCGAAACCGCTTGCGGCTCATTTCGGCTGCTTTAGCCGTCGGTGCCGTCGCGGTGTGCACGCTCGGTATGCTGGAGGCTCCGGTGATGGCGGCTGCCCTCATCGTCGTGTTCGGCGGCAGCACAGCCGTATTTACGCCGGTCGTATGGGCGATGCTGCAAGAACTGACGCCTGAACACCTGCTGGGCCGCGTCTTCACCACGTTTAGCACCGGTGCCATGGCTTCCGCGATGGCCGGGATGGCAGGGTTTGGTTGGGCCGCGGATGTCCTCGGTCCGGCCGTGAGTCTTGTCGGTATCGGAGTGGTGTTCTTGGGCACCGCGACCGTTGCGGCTGCCTTCAGTCAACGACACCTTCACCCTGGCACGACGGCTCCGGATCTCCTGCCAGCGTAAAAAGCGGTTCCATCGTTGTTCATCGCCTGGGCTGATCTCGATGGAAATGAAAGATAAACGTCCCCTGTTCCGGCGCACCGGCATTGAGCAGAGTGCGCTGCTCCTGGTTTTCTGTGTGTGTGCATTGGTCGTGAGTCAGGTCACGAATCCGATGCTCGCACAGATTGATCAGTCTTCGATCCTGTGGGCTCAGGAGTCGAAACCGGCTCAGCCGAAGACGCAGGCATCCAAGAGTGACGAATCGAAGGTGAAAAAAGACAATGGCGAAGAGGTGACAGACAAAGACAAAGAGAAAGACAAAGACAAAGAAAAAGACAAAGAAAAAGAGAAAGAGGGTACCGGCAAGAAAGCGGTCTCCTCGCTGATCCTCACGGTCAAACTCGCCCTGCTGGAAGATTCCCGCCTCTTTCCTTATGAGATCGAGGTGGAGGCCGGATCGGACGGAATCGTCTTGTCGGGAAAGGTTTCCACCGAGGCTGAAAAATCCGTCGCGGCCGAGATCGCACGCACCGTGCCGGGCGTGAAGTCCGTGGCTAACAAGATTGAGATTCTGAAAGAACTTCCGGAAGTCTTGGCGCGCAGGCAGGACGACATCATTACTCACCAAGTGAAGGAACGGTTCGCCAAGAGTGCCACCTTGAAGGCGGCCGGCTTCGAAGTGAAAACCGAGGGGGGAGTGGTTTCGCTCGTTGGCACCGTGCGATTCCAAGTCATTGTGTTCGAAGCTGCAGAAGCGGCGCGGCAGGTTCCCGGGGTAAAAGCCGTGAAGACGGCCAAGGTCAGGATCGAGAGTGAGGGATGAGGACTTGGCAGACCCTGACGATCAATCGAACCTCGACGCGACAGAACGGAACGACACCAGGAGCGGCGCGTGCTGTGAGTCACTGGCGCCTGCTTCTTGCGCGGGATTTTGGATTGGTTTGGTTCAGCCAACTGGTATCCCAAGTTGGCGATGGTATCTCGAATCTTGCCCTCCTATGGTTCGTGTATTCAATTACCGGTTCGCCGGTGAAAACCACCATTATCGGACTTCTCCATACGATTCCGCCCATCATCCTCGGTCCCTTCATCGGCGTATATGTGGACCGGCTGCCGAAAAAACTCTTCCTTATCGGATCGAACACCTTGCGGGCGGTGCTGATCGGGATCATTCCCTGTGCCATCTCGACCGACACCTTCACGGTCAATCTGTTGTATGTTCTGGTGCTCCTCGATGCGGTGGCGATGGCGATGTTCAGTCCTGCGCTCACGTCGTCGGTGCCCCTGATTGTCCCGCGCGCACAATTCACAGCAGCAAATGCGCTCATCCAGAGCACGACCAGCCTCGGTATCATCTTCGGTCCGGTGGTGAGCGGGATCGGAATCGCCCTGTTCGGTTCGCAGGAAGTGCTCTGTCTGAACGCGGTCACCTATTTCGTTTCGGCCTTATGTCTCGGGTTGGTACGACTGGAAGTACGGGACCCATCCGCTGGACCAAAGGCGAGCCATGGTTCAGTTCTGCACGATCTCCTGGAAGGCTTGGCCTTTGTCGCGATCAAACAACGTGCCATCCTGCTGCTGATCGTGACTGCCGGGTGTTACGGGTTTGGCGCAGGCGCCCTGACGACGTTGTTCCCCGTCTTCGCGAGAAAGCTGTTGGGTCTGGGGCCGGTCGAAGTAGGCTACCTGTGGTCCTCATTGGGAGTGGGATTGCTGCTCATGTCGATGATGCTGTTGCGGTTTACCGAGTGGAATGTGTCGGAGCGTACGAGAATTATCGCAGGGACGAGCGTGGCGAGCGCGTTGGCGATCGGGGCTCTCGTCTGGACGAGAGAACTCTTTCTGGTCAGTCTCCTTATGATCGCGATCGGGGGAGGCATGGG
Organism: Nitrospira sp.; assembly: GCA_035455145.1. Lineage (GTDB taxonomy): Bacteria > Nitrospirota > Nitrospiria > Nitrospirales > Nitrospiraceae > Nitrospira_C. The sequence continues at coordinate 26,979 of DATIFR010000082.1, read as the reverse complement.
AGCCTTCACTCCGATTGCGTGGGGCGTCGTGCAAGAATTGACACCAGCGGTGATGGTGGGGCGTGTTCTCGGCCTCTACAATACGGGGGCGATGGTTGCGACCATCAGCGGGATCAGCGCATTCGGTTGGGTCACGGAACGGTTCGGCGAATCAACGGGAGTGGCAGGCATTGGCACAACCTTTCTGGTCACGGCCTCCCTCGGAGGCTGGTTGAGTCGGTCAGTCCGGAGCAGATGAGAGGACCTCATGGAAGATGTCGTTTGTCGAAATGATCAATGCCATATCGTTGCATCCTCGTCGCTGACCGATAGCCACATCGAGGTCTTGAAGCAGGGCGACACGTTCAGCTTGTGCGATCAATACGGCGACATCAATTCTCTCAGAACTGGGTCGCAGGGCCTCTATCACGAAGGGACCCGCTTTTTGTCCTGTTTCGAACTGACCATCAACGGGCAACGGCCGTTGCTGCTCAGTTCGACGGTTAAGGAAGACAACGTGTTGCTCAACGTTGATCTTACAAATCCTGACATGAGCTACGACGGACAGACAGCCATCGGGCGTGGAGCACTTCATCTCTCGCGCACCCGATTCATCGGGCAAGGTCTCTGCTTTGAGCGGCTTCGAGTCCACAACTATAGCCTCCTTCCCCTGCCGGTCAGGCTGTCGTTTTCAGTGGATGCTGATTTTGCCGATCTCTTCGAAGTCCGCGGGAAGACGCGGCCCCGGCGAGGGCGACGGTTGGAAACCGTCACATCCAAGGACGGCATGTCGCTGGGGTATGAGGGGTTGGATCATGTGGAGCGCTGGCTGACCCTCCGCTGTGCGCCGGCCCCCACGACAGTCGATCCCGGTATGATCCACTGCGACACGCTTTTGCAGGCGGGAGACGCCGCCCAATGGGACCTCACGATCTCCTGTGAAGTCGAATGTCGCAACACGCACGTTCCCACGTATGAGCACGCGCTCGCAGAAGTGGAACGGGCGCTTCATGTTGCCAGAGCGGAAGATTGTCTGGTCGCGACATCGAACGAGCAATTCAACGTCTGGCTGAACCGTTCGCTGGCCGATCTCCATATGATGGTGTCGGACACGCCCCATGGCCCGTACCCCTATGCCGGTGTCCCCTGGTTCAGCACGCCGTTCGGACGCGACGGGCTCATCACCGCCTTCGAACTGCTTTGGGTCAACCCGACCATCGCACGGGGCGTGCTGGCGTTTCTGGCAGCGACTCAGGCGAGGGAGACAGTTCCGGAGCAGGACGCCGAGATTGGCAAAATATTGCATGAAACACGTAAGGGGGAGATGGCGGCCCTCAACGAGATTCCGTTTGGCCGCTACTATGGGAGCGTTGACGCGACGCCGTTGTTCATCAAGTTGGCCGGAACCTATTACGAACGGACGGGAGATCTGGCGTTCATCACCCAGATCTGGCCGAATGTTGAACTGGCCTTGCAGTGGATCGACGAGGCAGGAGATTTCGATCACGATGGCTTCGTGGAGTATCGCCGCCGATCGACAGGAGGGCTCGTCCATCAAGGATGGAAGGATTCGCAGGATGCCGTCTTTCATGCGGATGGCAGTTTGGCGGAAGGGCCCATCGCGTTGTGCGAAGTACAAGGGTACGTGTTTGCCGCCAAGCGGCGCGCAGCCCGATTGGCGCTGGCGCTGGGCCATGTGGAGCAGGCGAGGCGTCTCCTCAAAGAAGCGGACAACCTCCGCGCGCAGTTCGAGCGAAGCTTCTGGTGCCACGACCTGTCGTCCTATGCCTTAGCCTTGGACGGATTCAAACGGCCCTGTCGAGTCAGGACCTCAAATGCCGGCCACTGTCTCTGGACCGGCATTGCCGACCAGAGGCATGGCATGAGAACGGCCAAGACCTTAATGGGCGAAGAGTATTTTAACGGCTGGGGCATCCGAACCGTCGCAGCTTCCGAAAGCTGCTACAACCCGATGGCCTACCACAATGGATCGGTCTGGCCGCACGACAATGCGGTGATCGCAGCCGGAATGGCCTCCTACGGATTTAAAGAAGGCGCATTGAGGATTCTCAACGGCCTCTTCGACGCCAGCCTGTTTCTCGAGCTGCACCGCTTGCCAGAACTGTTGTGCGGTTTCTCGCGCCGGCCAGGTGAAAGTCCGACCCTGTATCCCGTCGCGTGCAGTCCCCAGACATGGTCCTCGGCCGCCGTGTTTCTGCTGCTCCAATCCTGTCTCGGTCTGCGGATCGAAGCCCCCCGGGCTCGGCTCTCATTTTCACAGCCGGTTCTGCCGCCGTACCTGGAGTGCGTTGAAATCAAGAATCTCCGGATCGGGAACGCGGTCGTGGACCTCTCGCTCGAACGTCATGCGCATGATGTCAGCGTGAATGTGCTGCGGAGAGATGGCCGAGTCGAAATTGTCGTAACGAAGTAACCCGAGCCGCCACCGTCGTGTTTTCCACATGATGACGTTTTCATCAAGACATTTTGTCCCGAGCGGATAAACTGTACCTTGCACAGAGAATCTCCTTATATGACTGCAACTTGGATAAAATCCGTCAGTCAGTGCAATCCAACCAGTCCGATCGTGTGTCAAAATTCATGATCGATCATCCTCCTCACCTTGTTGGCCTGTCGCGCCCTTATTCGTTGTAATCATTGCGAGATGTCCGATGATGATGTGGTGATCAGGCGAAACGGTCCGGGTTTTGCAATTCTTCACGACATCATGGGTCTGGCCTCGACGCTGCGGAGTCGCTCTTTCAACATCGCGTTTCGAACGAGGAATAAATCATGGAAGACATACGTCGCGATCACGCAATGATGCATTCCGACATGCAGAGGGGCCTGACGGTCGGAGGCGTACCGGTTCTGCGCAATCTGGAAGGTCACATGTGCCCCAACTGTGGGAGTCGCCGCTACGTCCTTGTGTTTCGCGTAAAGGGGAATACCCGAAGTGGTTTACTGGCGGCCCGCTGCAGCAATTGCCGTGAACCCAAAGAGCTGACGCCAAGTGAAATCGAACGAGAATGCCGACCTTATCGACCTTATGAGGTGAGAAAGCACAGGCAATAATACGCACAAGAGGAGGATAGAGTTATGACCGAGGGAACACGAAGCACATTGATGAGTACGACAACTTTCTTCGTTGGTCTCGTGGCGGGAATCGGCACCGGTATTTTATTGGCGCCTCAATCAGGCGCCAGGACGAGACGTCAGCTTGGCAATCTGGCTGAAGACCTGGAAGAGCAGACGAGTCACTTTCTGGGTGACGCGAAGGATTCACTCAAAAAGGTAATCCGGCAAGGCAAGCATCTTGTCAATCATGCGGCCTCATGAGGTTCCCGCATCCGGCAGGGCGTGGCTGCCGATCATTCAGCCCCGTGGCGGGGAGCGCAGAGCGTACTGGAGAGGAATGGACCGGTCAGAATCAACTGGCACACTAACGGAGGATAGACAGCATGCGATGCCAACGTTGTCAGGGCTATATGGTCAGGGACCAGTTCATGGATATCCTGAACGTGAGCGGCGAGTTGGATTTCAAAGGCTGGCGTTGTCTGAACTGCGGAGACATCGTCGACCCCGTGATCGTGCGCCATCATCTCTCGGTAGGGAGCACCACCGCGAAAGCGAGGCGGCGTTGGTCGAGTGTTGGTTTTGTAGAAACCGGGTCGTGAAAGAAAAGAACGGGTCCGTTGCCACAACATCCGACTCCACTTCTCCGCGAGAAGACGAGCCATCAATGAGGATCACGGGGTGGAATCACAACCGAGATCCTGAAAGGCAGATGATTCTGCTGTGTGCTGTGGATGGCGCGGTGCTGAGGCTCGAAAAAAGAGGGGATGGAGCAGAAGCGAGTGTCTGATTTTCATCAAAATGGCGTCGTGACCGTCCTCCATCGGTTAGGGCGACCGAATCTTGAGCAGCTGGAAGCTGAACTCCAACGACATGCCGGCACGAATCCTATCGCGCTGGTGTTGCCGATGTTGTTTTCGGAACTGAGCGGACCCGCGTTGAAGGGAATCGTCGAAACGCTCACTCAGATCCGCTATCTGAACGAGATCGTCATTTCATTGGATCGAGCGACGCCGTTGCAATTCCGGCAAGCCAAAGAATGTTTTTCGGTGCTGCCCCAACGCGTCCGAATTGTGTGGAACGACGGCGCTCGTATCCAGCAGATCCTGAAGGTGCTGACATCGCATGCGATGGACATTGGTCTGCAAGGGAAGGGGCGTGGTTGTTGGACGGCGTTTGGATATGTGCTGGCGCGCCATCAAAGCAAGGTGATCGCGCTGCATGACTGCGATATCTTGAGCTATGATCGTCAATATCTCGCCCGCCTCTGTTATCCCATCGCTCATCCGAATCTTGGATACGAGTTCGCAAAGGGCTATTACAGCCGAGTGACGAACCGACTGCATGGCCGCGTGTCGCGTTTGTTCATGACCCCGGTCTTGCGCAGCCTGCAGCACCTGGTCGGCTTCCATCCATTCCTGACGTTCTTAGACAGTTTCCGGTACCCGCTCGCCGGGGAATTCGCCATGGTCAACGATCTGGCCTGGACGAATCGTATCCCGGGAGACAGGGGCTTGGAGGTCGGTGTCCTCGCGGAGGTGTACAGGAACTGCGCGCCGCGTAGAGTCTGCCAAGTCGATATTGCGGACGCCTATGAGCACAAACATCAACCGCTTTCGCCGGACGATCCCGAATCCGGTCTTCTGAGGATGTGTGTCGACATCACGAAAGCGCTGTTTCGCAATCTCGCGAACGAAGGGGTCGTCCTTTCCGAAAGCATCTTGAAGACGCTGAGGGCCACTTACCTTCAGGCGGCGCAGGAGGCGATCAGCCGGTATGAAAACGATGCCGCCATCAATGGCCTGGGCTTTGATCGACATGAAGAGCGGACAGCTGTTGAAGTGTTTCTCACGGGAATGAAGATCGCCACCGAGCGATTCCTCGAAGATCCGCTCGGAGTTCCGATGATTTCGAACTGGAGTCGCGTGACGGCGGCGATACCCGATATCTTCGGACAGCTGATTGAAGCGGTCGAAGCGGACCATGAGTGGGAGGCGATTGCAGAGCTGGCTCGCGCTGGTTCCAGGGAGAAATGAGCACGTCGTGAAGGATACCCAAAGCCGAAGCATATCCGCGTGGCAGGAGGCGTCGCCTCTCGTGTCGAAGAGGCTGCACCACCGATGATGTGCGACGCAGACAAGACATGATCCATCGCTCACGAACAGAGAGGAGGTTCTGAATGGAGGACCGTTCAGCCGACTCGCCGTTTCGTTTCGTCTCGTGTATGGAGTTGCGGGAGAGTCTCGGGAAACGGGCGCAGGATCTCGAGCGGCTGCTGGAGATCATCGAAGAGGTGCCAGCGGACAGCATTTATTATCACACCCACAGTTATTACCTGCGGCATCCCTATACTCAGGAACTGTATCCCAACGACTTTGCGAGTTGGGTGGTACGACATGCGCAAGATCGCGTGCTCGGTGAGCGATTGGGCGTCGTCGACCCCTTCGACTTCGACGACATCGAGACTCTGCGGGCCGAATTGATCGGCATCATCGGCGATCACCTGGACCATACGAGGGGGGCCGTGTCGACAAGGAGCACCGAACCGTTCGAGTTCATCCGTTCGCATGTCATCGAAGTGGACTTATTCATCGAGGTGGCCACTCTTCATGAATTTCGTGACGAACTGAGCCGCGTGGAGATTGGAACCGTGTACAACCATATCTGCGAGGCGCGGATGCGGAAACGTCGACCCAGCGGGGATTTTGCCGCCTGGCTGTCCTCCAAAGCAGGGCTGGGCCTGGTGGAGTTGGGTGCGCGGGTCGTCAATGTGGGGCGCCTCGGATTGAACCTGGAAGGCATGAGGACGCGCATCGTCAACCTCTGTGATCAGGCCTTGAGCGCAGCTGCCTGAGACGGTACCGAGTGAGGAGAGCGGGATGGCACCAATACTGGCGGAGTATCAGGATGTGGCTCCGACCGGAACAGTGGATTTCCTCCGACGGTTGGGCGAATTGGCGGAGGGGAAAACGATCCTTCACGTGAATTCCACCCGCTATGGTGGCGGTGTCGCAGAAATTCTCCACCGATTACTTCCGTTGATGGATGAATTGGGTGTGAAGGCCCGTTGGGAAGTGCTCACAGGAACCGACCTGTTCTACCGGACGACGAAGAGTTTCCACAACTCGCTGCAGGGCACGAAGCAACGCCTCACCAAAGAGATGTTCGATGCCTACCTCGAATGCAACCGCGAGAATGGCAGACGATTGAACCTGGACGCCGATGTCGCCTTGATACATGACCCTCAGCCGGCGGCGCTCATCGACCATCGCTCCCCCGGCTCGAAGTGGATCTGGCGCTGTCATATCGATCTGTCCACGCCGCAGCGCTCCGTCTGGCAATTCCTGCGCCCTTACATCATTCGCTATGACGCGGCTGTGTTCTCGTTGCCGAAATTTGCTCAGCGGCTGCCGATTCCGCAATTTCTCATTTACCCCTCGATCGATCCGCTCAGCGACAAGAACCGGGAACTTCCGGAAGAGGAGGTCGGAGCCATCCTCGACCGGCTCGAAGTTCCCCGGGATAAACCGCTGCTCGTGCAAATCTCACGCTTCGATCGTTTCAAGGATCCGGTTGGGGTGGTCGAAGCCTACAGGATTGTAAAGAAGAGTCACGACTGCCGGTTGGTGCTGGCGGGCGGGAGCGCCGATGACGATCCGGAAAGCGCAGAGGTTCTGGCTGAAGTGCGTGAAGCGGTGGGTGTCGATCCGGACGTTCATCTCTTGCTGCTTCCTCCGACGGCGAACATCGAGATTAATGCGCTGCAACGGGCCGCCGCGATTGTGTTGCAAAAATCCACCCGCGAGGGATTCGGGCTGACAGTCACCGAGGCCATGTGGAAAGGCAAACCGGTGATCGGCGGGGAGGCGGGAGGGATCACGGCCCAGGTCATTCACGGGAAAACGGGATATACCGTCAATTCTCCGGAAGGAGCAGCCTTCTATATTAAGCACATGTTCAATGACGTTGAGCTTATGGCTGGGATCGGCCGGCGAGCCAAGGAATATGCCAGGCATCGGTTCTTGATCACCAGGCAGCTTCAAGACTACCTCGGTGTGATGATTCATCTCTCCCGTCAGGCTGCGTGAATGAACCAAGAGGAGGTTTTATGATCGTTGTTGATCGACTTATTGTCGTCTCGAACCGCCAACCATATGAACACTCTCGAGAGAACAATCGACTGGTCTGTAAGCGGACTGACGGAGGACTGACATCGGCTCTGGACCCGGTACTTCGACGGTGCGGTGGAACGTGGATCGCTTGGGGAAGCGGATCCGCCGATCGGGATGTGGTAGGGCTGGACATGTCCGTTGAGGTTCCTCCCGAATCGCGAGCCTATCGGCTTCGGCGCGTCTGGCTGACTCCGGATGAAATCAAGGATGGCTACCTCGGATACGCCAACCAGGTACTGTGGCCGCTCTGTCACATCACGTTGGATCGTATCAACTATCTGAAAGCATTTTGGTCCGGCTACCAGTCGCAGAATGTCCATTTCTCCGAAGCCGTGTTGGCTGAATTGGACCGAGAGACGGCGCCCGTCTGGATCCATGATTTCCATCTGGCGCTTCTACCCGCGCTGGTGAAAGCGGCACACCCGACCGTACCGGTGTCCGTCTTCTGGCACATCCCCTGGCCCGGGCCGGATGTATGGCGTATTCTCCCCGAACGTCGGGAATTCCTGCATGGGCTCCTGGCGGCCGACCGGATCGTGTTCCAGACTCCCAGTTATGCCGAAGCGTTTCTTCAATGCGCGCAGGAATTCCTTGGGGCCATTGTTCATTCCTCTCGAGACCGCGTGCTGTACAACGGGCACGATACCTGGGTGTCAGCCTATCCGATTAGCGTAGACTATCGAACGTTCTCCGCGCATGCGCGCAGCCTTCTCGTGGATGAAGCCGAAATGGTCGTGCGAGAGCGGTTCGCCCTCCCAATGGGAATGCTGGTGGGATTGGGAGTTGACCGGTTGGATTATACGAAGGGACTGATGAAACGACTGTGGGCACTTGATACATTCTTCTCAAAGTTTCCCGAGTATCGTGGGAAATTCACCTTCCTCCAAGTCGCCGTCCCCACACGCGGCGAGCTCGACGTCTACCAGCGCTACCGCGACTTGATTAGGGAAACGGTGGCCGAAATCAATCAGCGTCACATAACTCAGTTCAATGTCGAGGAGAAGGGGGAGAAAGCCTGGACTCCCATCGAATTTCATGAGGGGCGAATCAGTTTCGATGACCTCCTGGCCATGTATCGCATGGCAGATTTCGCGTTGGTCAGTTCTGTGTACGACGGGATGAACCTCGTGGCCAAGGAATATGTTGCCGCGCAAGTGCATGAAAGCGGCGTGCTGCTCGTGAGTCAGATGGCCGGAGCGGCAGAAGAACTGCCGGGTGCCATCGTGATCAACCCTTACGAGACAGAAGGTGTCGCGGAGGCCATCAAAGGGGCATTGGAGATGCCGTGTGATGAGCGCCGGCGCAGAATGCGCCAAATGCGATTCTATCTCGCCGCCCACGACGTCCATGCCTGGGCGGATCGCTGTCTCAGTGACGCGTTCGTGGGCGCCCACCGATAAAGATATGTTCTCGCCAGGCACAGCATCACTACGTGCACGGCTTACGTCGATAGGTCTGTCCCGGTTGGTGCTGTTTCTCGATTTCGACGGGACGTTGGTTCCGATTGCCAGAAGGCCGGAACTTGTCAGAATGGACAGGGCCATGATTCGGATACTCGATCGGTTAGGGCGACATGTTCCGATCGTGGTCGTGAGCGGTCGTCCGGTGAAGGATTTGCGCCGCGTAATAGGTCTCGAGTCCCTCCATTATATAGGCCTGCACGGCTTCTCATACGGGGCGCCTCACAACCCCCCTTCATGGTTGGCTTCTCGGCCGCCGCGTCGAATCGTTCGTACATGGAAGGACGCACTAGTTGCCGTAGCGGAAAAAGTCCAGGGTGCGTGGGTAGAAGACAAAGGGATCTCCGTGGCATTGCACAATCGAGAAGTCGCGGCGCGGGATCGCCACAGTTTACATCGCAACGCGATGAATACCTTGCAAGACCGGCTTCATGGGAAGCAGATCCGTCTGTTGCGAGGGAAACACGTCATGGAAATTCTTCCGGCGACCCATTGTGACAAGGGAAGTGCCGTGTTGCGGTTGCTCAAGAGACCCTGGGCGCGATCTCGAGTCCCGGTATACATCGGTGATGACATCACGGACATTCCGGCGCTCAAGCTTGTTGCCAGATCGGGGGTCGCGATCCAGGTCGGATCGATCCCGCAGGCCCCCAAAACCTGGACGAAACTGGTCGATACCGACGCCGTTCGGGATCTTCTCCGCTATCTGGCGAATCAGCTCGATCGCACAAGTGCCTGGCCTTCAGCCGTACCGGTTCAACGATGTTCGTGATCATAGAGGAGGGAAGAGCCCCCTGACTCTCTGCACGACTCTCGTCGGGGGGCACCTTGTGAGAGGTCCTGATCCCGCTCTGCATGAATTACGGTTTATCTGTCGACAGTTTCTTGCCGAGGCGCCTGGCCAGGCGGATCATGCTGGGGGAACGGTCGGCGGGATTCAGCAGTACGTTGAGGACGTGGATCCGGTTTTTGTCGTTCAGGGCAGTGGCAAGTCCTTGCTCAAACTCTCCTTGTGTCGCGATCCGTGTTCCAACTCCACCACCGATCAGGTCGCAGATTCGTTCATATTGCCATTCGTGGACGTCGTTGTAGGGGCCTTCGAGAATCTCCCGTTCGGTTGAATAACCGCGATTATTCAAGACGATGACAATGGGAGTCTGGCCGTATCGGACGCAACTGGACAGCTCGGAACCGGTCATTTGAAATGCACCGTCGCCGACGAGAACGATCGGCCGGAGTGATGGGTCGGCACAGGACGCGCCCAGAGCGGCGGGGACCGCAAAGCCCATCGACGTATAGTAGGCTGGCGACAAAAATTCGAATCTGCGATGCACATGGAGGTCTGCGGCGGCAAACAACGATTCCCCGACGTCCGCGATCACGATCGTCTTGTCGTTCAAGACGGTGTCCACGTGCAGAAACAGGCCGTTTAACGTGATGGGCGCGCCGGGGGCAATCGTTTTCGATACGATAGGCGGAGGCGGCGGTAGCAACCGCGAGGGGAACGAGGGGAGCGAGGCCTGGCCGACGGCCCGAACGAAGTCTTGAAACCTGATTGCGTCGTATCGGTGGTGCTTGATGGCAACCCGATCGGCGGTCGCGTGAATCGTTCGCCCTTCCGTCAGCAGCGGCGATTGTGCGTCCACGTCTTCGACGTCGGACAGAATCGATCCAAGAATCAGCAGGCAGTCGGACTCGTTGACGAATTGCTGCACTTCGTCGCGAGCAATGAGTCCGCCGTAGACACCGACATAGAGTGGATGGTCCTCTCGGATGATGGACTTTCCCAACAGCGTCGAGGCGATCGGCACGTTCAGCCGTTCGACGAGGCGCGCCAGATCGTCGTGCAGCCCGAACCGTCCGATTTCAGCCCCGGCGAGGATGCAGGGCCGCTTGGCTGCGGCCAGCATGGTGCGGACCTCGCCGATCGCTTCTTCGAGGGCGGCAGGATCGCTCGGCTCATCCAGAATACAGGAGGGATGGGATGAGGACGGAAGCGGGGTATGGACCATGTCGCGAGGGATTTCGAGATAGATCGGTCGTCGATAGCGGAGGAGGGCGGCAAAGGCGCGATCCATTTCACGCTCGGCGGTCAGTGGATCATCGAGGGACACGGCGGCGACGGTCATTTTTTCGAAGACGTCGCGCTGCGTCGAAAAATCCCGCACCATGTGATGCATGTATGGCGTCCGCGTCCGTTCGGAGAGTCCCGGAGAACCGGTGAGCAGCACGACGGGCGAGCGTTCAGCGTAGGCGCAGGCGATGGCATTGACGCAGTTCAATCCGCCGACGCAATAGGTCACGCACACGGCGCCGATTCCATTGATGCGTGCATAGGCGTCTGCGGCGAAGCCGGCGCAGTCTTCCCGGGTCGTCCCGATGTGTCGAATGGGGGAGCGTTCGATGAGTTGATAGAGAGTCAGGACGTAGTCGCCAGGGATTCCGAAGATGTGACGGACACCCAGCTGATGCAGCCGATCGATGACTGCTGAGCCGATCGTTGCCGTCTTCCCCGTTCCCATGCTCGACTCTCCTTGCTCGTCGCGATAGCGCGAATCACGCAGCGCCGAGATTCAGCAAACCACAGAGCGCGCGGGCCGTCAAGCAACAATCGGCCATGAGGAGGGCTTGACCTTCGGCCTCCAGCATCGGATAAGTAAGCCATGTCTACGTTACAGGAGGTTCCAGCGGCGCGGGTGACACTGGCGCGGGCCAACGAGATTGCCGACTCGGGGCATCTCTGGATCTATGGCGGTTTTGTTCATGCCGTAAGCGGAGAACCTGCAGCAGGCGATCTCGTCGATATCGTCATGCCCAACGGTCGATTGTACGCGCGCGGTCTGTACAATCCCGCCTCGAAGATCAGAGTGCGCATCCTCACCTTCGAAGATGAGCCGATCAACGAATCATTCTGGAGAGGCAGAATTGCGCAGGCCGTGCGGCTCCGGAAGCGAATCGTATCCGAGACGAATGCCTATCGGATGGTCTATGGAGAGGCCGATCGCATGCCCGGCCTGATTGTGGACCGGTACGGCGACGTCTTGGTGATGCAAACATTGTCGGCCGGGATGGATCGACGGAAAGAACTCCTCGCCGATCTTCTCTGCGAGGAAACCGGTGCGAGCCAGATCTATCTTCGCAACGACGCCAAGAGCCGGGCGCTGGAAGGACTTCCCGTGGCGACGGGATTCTTGCGCGGCGAAGGTCCCACGACGGTAGAGATCTACGAGGGTGCTGCACGATTTCTCGTGGACATCGCTCGCGGCCAGAAAACCGGCTGGTTCTGCGACCAGAGGGAGAACCGGCTTGCCGCGGTCCGGTTTGCTTCCGGCGGCGAAGTGTTGGAGGTGTTCTGTCACACCGGAGCTTTCGGACTTCATGCGGCACTGGCCGGTGCGAAGCGGGTAGAAGGGTTGGATGTGAGTGAGGAGGCGCTTGCCCTGGCTCGCCGCCACGCCGAACTCAATCATGTGCAGGACCGCTGCTCCTATCGAACCGCTGATGCGTTCGACGAGATGCGTCAATTAGACCGGGCCGGTCGACGTTATGATCTCGTCCTCCTCGATCCTCCCGCCTTTGCCCGGAGCAAGCAGGCGGTACCGCGCGCGTTGGCAGGGTATAAGGACGTGAATCTGCTCGGTATCCGGCTGGCGAAGCCGGAAGGAATATTGATCACGAGTTCCTGTTCCCATCATGTATCAGAGCAGGATCTCTGGAGGGCCATCGGTCGCGCTGCGCAGGATGCGAAACGGCCAGTCCGGTTGCTCGAACAACGGGGGCAGGCGAGTGATCATCCCATCATGGCCTCCATGCCGGAGACCCGCTACCTCAAGTGCTTCATCCTACAAGTCTTGTAATCAATCACTCGGTGGTTCGAAGTGGCCTGAAGGGCGATTCTGCCAGGGAATGGTTGATTGTCTCGATTGCTTGACCAGGCTCTTGAGACTCATTTCTGCCGCCCGGAGCAGCTTGGGTTCACCGCTTTGGATCAGTGCGGTCAGCATTACATAGAGTGATCGGTCCATTCGAGACGCGGTCAGGATTCGTTCGGTGATGGGATCCGGACCATCCGGAGTAAGACTTTCTGGTTCGTCCTGTTCGTGGAAGAGCAGTTGAAAAGCACTGGGATGGGCAAAGAGCCAGGCAGCAGGAACTCTCAGAGCCGCTGCGAGAGATTCCAATATAGTGGTGGAGGGATCAACGACTTCTGCCTCGATTTCCACGATGGTCTCAGTGGAAAGATCGGCTTCGCTGGCTAAACGATCAACGGAAAAACCCCGAAAGAAGCGCCAGGCCTGGATTTGTGAGCCGATTGCCATGGCCGATAGTACTGAATTTGTCATTCCTCTGCAACCGGGATTTCCGGTCTTCAATGGGTATTATGCCTTTATGATCAATATGTTATGGAAGAATTCTCGTAGTGGAAGATGAGTAATCAAATCAGGTAGAATAAGCACATTAGTCTATTTTTGATGTTGTGAGGAGGCGCATCATGTTGGGAACCGATATCCGTGGAATCATGGCCGAGGAGGAGGAAGTTCAGCGCCGCAGGCAGGCACTGAAGTCGCTCCTTTCCATGCGAACAAAGCAGTTGCGTGAGTCGTTGGAACAACGGATCAAGCGGGCCAAGAGCGGGGGCGATTGGATGCAGCTTTCGCGTGAGGAATGTGCCATGCTCCACAAGCAGGAGAAGGCTCACCTGAAGTCCCAGGTCGAACAGTTGCAACATGAAGATGACCGTACGCGCGGCAAACTGACGCTGCTCAAGCGGGCGAAGGCTCGCGCCCAACGGATTCGAGCGGCAGAGGCGGCATCCGGCCGTAAGCGTCGATAACCGGCGCTGATTGGTACCGCATCCTGGCGTGTCTTCTTCCATCTCTACCGTAACGCGCGCGCAAACCGCGCGCGTTCGAACTCTCCTCAAAGATAAGCGGGCTCGACAAGCAGAAGGCGCCTTCGTCGTCGAAGGCGCCAACGCTGTTCGCGACCTGCTCCTTACCCATCCCGCCAAACTCCTGAAGCTCCTGATCACTGCCGAGTATCAACGGCGCGAAAGCGACCAGGATCGGCGGATTCGGCAATCGGTTGATGTCCCGTCATATGCCTGTACGGATCGGATGTTCACGACCATCTCGGAACTCGAAGCTCCTCAAGGAATTCTCGCGGTCGTGCGGCAGCCGAGCTGGAGCGAAGACGAGCTGTTCGCTTGCCCAACACTGTTCGGGTTATACGGGGAGCAGTTGCAGGATCCGGCGAACGTCGGGGCGATCATTCGCACAGCGGCGGCGTTGAATGTTAGCGCGCTCTGGCTTACGCCGGATTCGGCCGATGTGTACAATCCCAAAGTCGTACGAGCCACGAGCGGGGCGCTGTTGTCCCTTCCGATTTTCATCGCGGCCGATGTCACGGGATTTGTCAGGAAGGACTGCGCGATTTTCGCTGCGGAAGCTGGAAGTCGTGAAGCAGTGCCGATGGACACTATTCATTCCGTTCCGCCGCGCATGGTTCTCGCTGTGGGAAATGAAAGTCGCGGACTATCCGCCCAAACGAGCCAGCTGGCTGCCTGCCGGTTCACGATTCCGTTGAGCCGACAGGTTGAGTCTTTGAACGTTGCGGCCACCGTGGCCATTGCGACGCATTACTTCGGGGGCCTCCCGAAACGGGCGTAACCTTCCTCCCTCAGCCTCACTGCTCAAACGTCTTGCGTCCATGACCAGAAACTACCGGCCCGGTCACGATCCGCGGCCGCATCAGAATTGCGCGGTCATGCCGATGCCGACGTTGGTGTTCTTGGTGGAACTCGACTCGAAACTCTCTTTCCGGCTTGAACGCTGGACCCCGGCGAATCCCTGAATCGAATCCGTCACGCGATAGACCAGAATCATTTCGCCCTGGTAGATATTTTCATGGGCACCGTTCCGTTCATCGCCTGCCAGACTGCTGGTCCAGATGTTGTGTTCATAATGAAACGCTGTGAGGAGCGAGAGCTGTTCGGCCAGATCGATGTCGACGTCCGCGGACAGGTAATGGTTGATATAGGATACGTCGTCCTCGAACTGCGGTTGGTTGCGCCCCTCCGCAAGTCCGCGTTCATAATGATAGCTCAGGCCGAGCTTAATTTTCGGCGCGACCCGCCAGTCCAGATGAGGGCCGATCGTCCAGAAGTCGGTGTTGCGTTCCGAAAAAGATTCATTGTAACGCCGCAGGCCATATCGTCCGAGCAATCGGATCGAAAGATCCGGCGTCACATCATGAATGAGACGGGTAGACCAGATGTAACTGGTCAATTTTTCGGCTGACAGCTGACGCTGGCCTGACTGGCGCTCTTCGTTGTCGCCGAGAAACTGGTTCGGGGCATAGTAGAACCGAGCCTGCACGCGGGTGCTGGAGGATAGCTCTTGAATCGCTTGGAGCCGCAGCGTGCCGTGGTTGAACTGGGGATTGTCCGTGAAGACGAAGCCCTGGCCTTGCACGTTCAGGTCGAGCCGTCCAAGGCCGTTCGTCAACGACCGCGTCACGCTCAACAAGGGCTCGAAGACCATATCCGATCCCTGGTCTGTCAGCTTTGAATCTATGGCCGGCTGGGTCGGATCGCCGTCCCGACTGAGGCGGCGGGTGGCGGAAAACAATCCGACGTCATCGGTATAAAAGAGAATCCCCCGACCTTCGAGCGACCATCCCTCTTCTGCAGAGACCGGCCAGGGTAGGAGCCACAGACCTGCGAGAAGCACGGACATGAAGACCGCTCGCGCAACCCAGGTTACCGTAGCGCGTGATGGAAGATCATGCATGGCAAGACAGGGCATGAGTCCGAAGAGACGCAGCTTCTGGTTTGAGATCGTAGCTGAATCCAAAGACGACATTCGTGTCCGTCTTAATACGGCGACGACAGGAAGAGTCTTGTAACAGGGATCATATCCAAAATTCACCCGCCAATTTCCCGCGATCTTTACCCGAATCCCTTGATCGGCATCCATGCGAGTCGCTGAAGCAAGTGGCCCGTGTGGGCGGGCTGGTCAACCTTCACTAATCTCAAAAGGACAGGTATGATTGCCCCGAGTTGGATGCTACTCACTTGCGAGGCACGCCACGAAGCACGAGCCTCAGCCACAGTTCTCTCGTGCTGGAGTGGATGGCCGACAAAAATGCCACGCGACAAGATGAAACGGTCCAGCCGATCGATCAGCGGCGAGCACGATAATGGGGCATTCCCCAAGAGCCAATGCATTTTCTCTGAGAATTACTGAATCCGGACACCATTGAAATGGTTGATACCCCAACAACTAGAGGGAACAACCGCAACGCGTTGATCGGACGTTTTGCGCCTGGTCTTCGGCAACTCCTGGAGTACCGACGTGAATGGCTAGGGATCGACCTGGTGGCCGGCGTTTCGGTCGCTGCCGTGGCAGTGCCCACGGCGATTGCCTACGCGCAACTGATCGGCTTCGAGCCGATCGTCGGGCTGTATGCGGCCATTCTTCCGCTCGTAGCCTATGCGCTGTTCGGTACCTCGCGTCAACTTATCGTAAATCCCGACGCAGCCACGTGCGCCATCTTTGCCGCCACAGTGCTTCCGCTCGCCGCCGGCGACTCCGACGCCCTCCGGTCACTGTCCATGGCGCTGGCGGTATTGACCGGGCTGGTGTGCATCGCTGCGGGGATCTTCCGACTCGGCTTCCTTGCCGATTTTCTCGCAAAACCGATCCTGGTCGGTTATCTCAATGGCGTGGCCATCAGCATCTTTGTCGGCCAGGTCGGCAAAGTGGTCGGCTTTGCCATGCACTCGCGCGGTATGATCCCGATGTTCATCGAGCTAGCTGGGAAGGTGGAGCAAACCCATCTGCCGACGCTTGCCGTGGGATTGACAACCCTCGCTGTATTTATGGGAAGCAAACGCTTGTTGCCTCGCGCGCCGGCGCCGTTACTGGCCACGGTGGCGGCCGTGGCGCTGGTCTATGGCCTCGGGCTGGAGGATAGAGGTGTGGCGGTCGTGGGCGAGTTACCGGCGGGACTGCCGGGCCTGAGCTGGCCCCAATTCGATGCGGAAAACCTGAAACTTCTTCTCGGCGGTGCCTTGGGCGTGGCCCTGGTGAGCTTCAGCAGCGGAATGGTGACGGCGCGGAGCTTTGCCGCGCGGAACCGCTATGACATCGACGTCGACCAGGAGTTCATCGCGCTTGGTGCTTGCCAGATTGCCTCCGGCTTGTCGCAGGGGTTCGCCGTCACCGGGGCCGACTCGCGAACTGCAGTCAACGATGCCATGGGCGGCAAATCTCAAATGGTTGGGCTGATCGCGGCCGCGACAATGGCGGCGGTGCTCTTCTTCCTGACCCAGCCCCTGCGTTATTTGCCGGTGGCGGCGTTGGGCGCGGTGCTGATCGTGGCTGCTATCGGACTTTTCGATATTGGCGCGCTGCGCAAGATGTGGCGTGTGAACCGAGCGGAGTGCGTCTTGTCCCTTTTCACGATGCTCGGGGTCATCTGGCTGGATTTGCTGCAGGGCATTCTCTTGGCGGTGGGGAGCGCGCTGCTCTTGCTGATCACGCGCGTTTCGCGACCGCCGGATAGCTTGTTGGGACGTGTACCGGGGATGAGAGGATGGCTCGACATGGCTCATACCGTGGAAGCCGCGACCCCTCCCGGTCTCATCGTCTATCGGTTCGGCGCCGGGATCGTCTTCTTCAATGCGGGGTACTTCAAGAAACGCGTCATGGAACTCATCGCCGGCCACTCCGGCATCCAATGGTTCATTCTGGATGGAAGCACGATCAATACGGTAGACGTCACCGGGGCCGAAATGCTCGAATCCCTTGTCGGAGAACTGGCCTCAAGCGGCGTCCGCTTCGGCCTTGCGAACGTTCAGCATGGGGTGCGCAACCACCTTGAGCGTGCCGGTGTATTGGAACGTATCGGCGCCGAGTTCATCTTTCCAACGCTCAATACCGCGAGCGAAGCATTCCTCTCCCGCACGCGGACGTGAGAAGGTCCCGCAGGGCTGGAACAGGGGAGTGGATATCCAGGAACTCTGGAGTGATGAGGGCGAGGGGGGGATTATCGTGGAGCCGATTCGAGCTCTTCCGTATGACCGGGCACGAGTTCCTTCGGACTCACTCTCTCGTCAGCCGAGGGGAACGAGCCTTCAGACCACGCCTCAAGGATCTCGCCGGTACGTCCATCAACATAGACCTTGACGGGGCCTTCTGCGGTCAGTAATTTGATCCTCCAGTGAACTTTTTCAGGCTTTCCTTTCAGCTTCGCGTCGACTACTGTTCCTCCGATACGCACCAGAACGACTGCGATCGCCTGAGTGATCGAGATGGAACATTCGCGAGCCAGAATAACCATTTTCTTGGTTCGTGCAATCGGATCGTCGCTAGTGTTCATGGCACCTCCAAGTAGTAGGTCGTTCTGAAGCTGCCGAATGCCAGAATCTCACTGCAATAACTGAAGAATAAGATGAAGGACCGGCTGAGACGGTCATTAAGGCTATGTCAAACGCGAATGATCTGTCAAGGCGCATGGATCGTGCCGAAGATCGCGTCGGGACCTCCGTTCCGCTTGATGCAGATCGAAACCTGCCGGGGCTAACCTGAGCAAGGTCGAGGTTGCATCCGCTGTCTAAGCTGGGAATTCACGTTTTAAAATTTCCCGTTCCGCGTCCAGCCAATCCTCCTGTGCACAGCCGTCTCTGTAGCCCCGTTCGGCATACAGCTCATACGCGCGTGCGGATATGCGGGCGTGCAAATCATCGAATGAGGCTTTCCTCTGATGTGCGGGTTTGCTAATGGCCGAGGCTGCTTGGGCCTGGTCGGTCATCATCCCGGACGACTTCTTCGCTCCTGTCTGTTTTGCCGGCGAGGACTTCATGCTCATCCTACTCCTTTCATCTGTGGATTGACTTCAGGCACGAGTACCTACTCAGTGACTCAAATACTGATGCGGTGATGCGCTGTGCCGTGCGTGGTTTGACAGATGAACCTTATAGAGACCTCGCCCTGTGGGCATCAGCGTGAGCATCCCTTCGCGACTTAAACGATCAATCGCCATGAAGATTTGGTTCCAGGTGAGGTCCGAGCATTGGAGCGCGATGTCATCCAGCATGCTGCCCTGTGACCGAACGATGATTTCCAGCACCTTTTGATCGATGTCATATGCGGGCGGCATAGCCGTACCTCCCGATTAGTTTGGTGCATGGTCAGCGTCCAGTGCAGCTTCAATGCCTGTTGCTGGGTTTGGAGGACGATGACAAGCGGGAAAACTGGAATAACAAGAGCTTCCGTGCCTCGCGAGGCAAACGATGCGACGACATCACTCTGAGGGGTGGGGTGATTTGGGGCAACTACTTATAGGAAAGCTGTAGCTGTTTTCCTCAGCCGTGTCCGTTTGGCCAGGCAACAGGACGTTTCCAACGTGATTGGAGTAAGCAGCTGAAGTTCTTCCGAACCCAAGCGAGTGTTTAAGAAACAGCGAGCGGATAGGCCGGTCCAAGAATCGTTGGTGATTGGGCTGAGGCCTTTCCTTCTTCTGCAGCGTCCGGCTCTGGCAGGAGCCACAGACCTGTGAGAAGCAGGAACAGCACGACCGCACGCACCGGCAGGGTATCCGAGCGCCTGCTCGGCGATCGTGCATCGTAAGACACAGGCGAGAGGCCCAAAAGACAGGCTTAGCTTATGGTTTGATGTCGTAGCTGAATCCAAAAATGATATTCGTATCCGTTGTCTTCTTGCCTGCCACCGGCAGGGTGTTGTAGCGGATGTCATACTCAAAATTGACCCGCCAGTTATCCGTGATCGTCACCCGGATCCCCTGATCGGCATTCAAGCGGGTTCCTGACCCATGCCCCAGGTCCTTAAAGCCTTGATGCCTATGGAAGAGGATCACGTCATCGCCGCGGAATCTGAATTCAGCCCGTAGCCCCCACGTGGCGGAGGGAGTAATCGTGGCAGGGGGCGTGGTGTAATCCTGGTACACCGCTCCCGGGCCAGCCGCCAAGGATAGCAGCTGTTGTTTGCTCGCGAGGATGTCGTAGCCAAGGCCGACACTTGTCGTATTGCGTAGCGACAAGTTCTGGAACTGGTCGGTTTCCGAGAGATTCGAGGCGGTTGTGAAGAGTCGGCGGGTGAGAAAATAATCGTATTTAATATTTATCGCGCCATTATTGGCCGTGTCTTCGTTGTCGGCTTGTGCGCGATTATATTTTCCATCCAGGATGAAGCGGTGTTCATTTTTGCGGTAGGTGAGCGTGCCCGAGAGGTTCAGTGCCTGCGTTTCTGTGTTGCCGGAGGTTTGATTGCCGCCCGCCGAGATGTAGCCGTAATAATCCTGTTCCGCGAGATTGATACTCCGCACATCTTCGAGGCGAATCGGCCCCCCCTCTTCGAGGGTCTCCAGGATGATCCGGTCGCGAACGCGCTGTCCGACGTTCTCAGGCAACTCCACGTCCCCAAAATGTTGAATCGACATCGGCCGTTCCGATGTGATGCTCCGGACGTCTCCCCAGTCGATCGTGATGTTAGTGGTCGAGTACTCGGGATCGATCTCGAGCTTTTTGTCCTGCATTTTGACGATCAAACCGGTGATTCGATCGCCGTTCTTGAGCACGACGACCGCGGCCTGGACCGAGACGGGAATTGTTGTGAGGACAGTGATAAGGAAGCAGACCGTGAAGAAGGTATTTAGAATATGCTGGTGCATCGATTAATGTGTGCGAGTCGTGCAGTGGTGAGCAAGAGAACCGCGCTATGTCCGGTAGCCGGAAGATTTGCGGCTGCGTGCAACGTGCGCCAATGTATGAAGTGCGCATTCTACGGAACACCTGCTGATCTTTCAAGATAACGGCATTCGCAAGTCGTCGGAAAAACGACTTGCGTTGTTTGTTTAAGGTGGCTACCATACGCCCAAATTAACCGCGATTGCCGCGGTATCGGGATAACTAGTGAGGAGGCGAGCATGCGTCAAATGATGGCATCAATTCTGGCACTTATGCTAGTGGTGACTGGCTGCGCCGCGACGCAAGAGGCGAAGTCGGTGGAAAAGTCCGGGTTCCTCGGGGATTATTCTCTGCTGAAGGAGGGGGAGCGCAGCACGGTGAGCGGCGGGAGCGCCGAGAATCAGGCGTTGTTGATCTACAAGAATCCTGCGGCCGATTGGCGCAAGTACAAGAAGATTCAGTTGGATCCCGTGACGGTCTGGATGAGCCAGAAGGACTCGCAGCTCAAGGACGTGTCAGCCGAGGATCGACAGAGGCTGGCGGCGCTGTTGTGGTCGAAACTCGACGAACAACTCAGAAAAGATTACGAGATGACAAGCCAACCCGGTCCGGATGTCCTGCGGATTCAGGTTGCCATTACCGAAGCAGGATCATCCAATGCCGTCCTGGATACGGTGACGAGCGTCATCCCACAGACACGGTTGCTTTCCGGCATGAAGAGTCTCGCGACCGGGGTGTCGGCGTTCACGGGCAGTGCGAGCGCGGAGATGAAGGTCACCGACAGTGCCACTGGAACGATCTTGCTTGAGGGGGTGGACCGCCGGGGTGGCACCAAGAGCCTGAGGGGTGTGACCAACTCTTGGAACGACGTGGAGGAGGCTTATCGCTACTGGGCCGAGAAGACGCGGTATCGCTTGTGTCAGTGGCGTGGCGGGATGAATTGCGTCGAGCCGAAAGCCTGATGGGCGACTGAGGCAATTGTCCGCTGAGGTCCTGCGGGATCTCAGCGGATCGTGAGCAATCGTCGATACGATCGGTCAATGGGCTGAGCCTTCATCATCGATCAAGCTCACAGGGGTGAATGGTCGATCATGAGAGGTGCCGGCTCAGAAGAAAGGGACCTGTTCATGAACATCCGCCGATTGATGGTCGGCGTTGTCTGCGCGGCAGTGCTCACCGCCTGTGCCCACTCAGAACAGGCGGGCGGATATGGGAAGGTCGAACCGTCCGGGTTCTTGAAAGACTATTCCAAGCTCCAGCCCGCGAAGGATGATACGGAAGCGTCGCTGGTCTATTTCATGCCGGACAAGGCCAAGTTCAAAGCCTACACAAAGGTGTGGCTGGAGCCGGTGCAGGTCTGGCGTGGGGAGAAGTCCGACAGCAAAAATCTTGAACAGGAGGATGCCCTCTATGTGTCGGAATATCTCTGGTCGCGTGTCGACGAAGAATTGCGCAAAGACTATATGATGACGCGAGAACCGGGGCCTGGGGTCATGCGGGTGCGCATTGGGATCACGGAAGCGGGCAAGGGCATACCAGTCCTGGACAACCTGACCGCTGCCTATCCGGGAACGCTGGTGATGTCCAAGGGGAAGAAAGCCATCGGCGGGACCGAGAGTTTTGTCGGGAAGGCGTCGGTGGAAGTAGAAGTGACAGATACTCAGACTGGTGAACTGATCGCGGAAGCGGTGGATCGGCGCGGCGGAGGGAAGTACGCCTGGAAAGCGCTGCATCGCTGGGAAGATTTCGAGCAGGCCGCGAACTATTGGGCCAAGAAGTTTCGCTGGCGGGCCTGCGCCATGCGCAACGAGGCCAAGTGCGAGATGCCGGAGGAATAGCCCTGTTGGATTAGCGTCCGCGCCGTGGCGTCGGCAGGATGCCGAGTGAGAGAGCGGGGCCGCATCCGTCTACGTGCGGGTGCGGCCCTACTACTGTGCATATGAACAGTCAATCGCGGCCCATCAATTTTGGGCTAACCCACCGGAATTTATGAGGTGTATCCATGGCAGAGCGGCAGTTTGAGCTGACCCGCGATACGCTGGCAGTGGTGTTCCTCTTTGCCTTGATCGCCGCGTCGGTCTGGATCCTGTTACCGTTCCTTGGAGCCATGGTCTGGGCCACCATGATTGTCGTCTCCACATGGCCCGTATTGCTCACACTTCAACGCTGGTTCCTGAACCGGCGGTGGCTTGCGGTGACGACAATGACCCTCCTCTTGTTGGCGGTGTTCGTCGTACCCTTCTCGATTCTTATCGGCGCCCTCGTGCAGAACTTCCATCAGATTATTGACTGGACAACAGGACTCTCCAACTTCACTCTGCCCCCACCACCCGACTGGCTGGAAAAGATTCCCATGGTTGGTCCCCGCATGGCGTCGCGCTGGCAGCAATTTGCAACGTTGAGTCGTGACGAAATGACCACTCGCCTGTCACCGTACCTGGTCGGTGTCATTACATGGGTGGCCCAGCAGATGGGCGGTCTTGGATCGTTGCTTGTCCAAATCATCTTGACGGTGTTCGTCTCGTCCGTGTTCTACGCGACAGGGGAATCCGCCGCGGCGATGGCGGTGCGATTCGGCGCTCGACTCGCGGGAGAGCGGGGGGAGCAGGCCATTCGTCTTGCTGGACACGCGATCCGGGGGGTCGCGCTCGGAGTGGTGTTGACCGCATTGGTACATGCGTTGCTCGGCGGGATCGGCCTCGCGGTCGTGGGCGTGCCGTTCACCGTCATCTTGACCGCGGTGATGTTCATTTCGGCAACCGTGCAGATTGGGGTGGTCCCAATCATGTTGTGTGCGGTGGGCTGGCTGTACTGGACCGGCAACTCCGCCGGGGGGACCGTGCTGCTCATATGGACCATCGCGATCGCCCCCGTCGATAACGTGCTTCGGCCCATTCTGATTAAGAAGGGAGCGGATCTTCCACTCCTGCTGATTATTGCCGGCGTGATCGGGGGCTTGTTCGCATTCGGCGTGGTCGGTCTGTTCGTCGGCCCGGTCGTGCTCGCAGTGTCCTACACGTTGTTCATGGCTTGGATCGATGATGATCGGACCGCCAAGGTCCCTGCGGAAAGCTAAAGGCTCTCGGAAGAAATCGTCGTCGCGCCGACTGGTCCATTGTTTCGACAGGTGTGGTATAAGGTCGGCCGATCTTCGCCTTGGCCCTGAACTGGGGATCGCAAGGAGTGATCTCCGGTCCCGGCGGCTCGACATCGTGACAATGCCCTCGTACAACAGAGCACTGTGCGCTTTTTTTAACGTTGGAGGACCAGATGATGAGAGCGAATTGGACCCTTTGGATACTCTGCGGAATGATCATGCTCGTCGCCGGCTGCGGCGGGAATTACTATCGCGTCAACGATCCGGCCGGTACCAGGGAGTACTACACCACGGAAATCGACAAAACCAAGGCCGGGGCCATTACCTTCAAAGATGAGAAGAGTGGCGGTGTGGTGACGCTGCAATCGTCGGAGATCAAGGAGATTTCCGAGGAAGAGTTCAAGGCGGCGGTGAAGCCCGAGGAGAAAAAGAGCAAATAACCCGGGTCGCTGAGGAAATGACGCAGCACGCCTCAAGCGGTTCGGTGCATCCGGGTGGACTCTCGGAGTGGTGGCGAATGTATATTCGGCATCGCTACGCCGTCCTGTTCTATTCGCTCTTGTTGACCATGGTCGGAGTGCCGATCGTCAGAGCCCTCGGATTGACCGGCAATCTCTTGCAGGTGTTTGTGGGCTTGAATCTACTGGCCGCCGCCGCCCCGCTCGAAAGTCGAAAAGGGCACTGGGTTCTGCCGGTGATTCTGCTGGCCGCTGTCCTCAGCAGAGTTGGGTCCGTTCAGATCGGCCATTCGGGACTCTCGACCGCAAGCCTTGTACTCTGGATCCTGATCGCGCTGTATGCGGTATTCCGTGCCCTGCGCCTTGTTCTACGCTCGTCTACCATTACGTTCGAACATCTCTATGCCGCATTGAGCGCCTATCTGCTGGCGGGGGTTTTCTTGGGCGTCCTGTACTGGTCGATGGAAGAGGCCTGGCCAGGCTCGGTGGCCGTCAGCGGCCCGGCGGCGTCTCGCCCGTTCCATCTGGCAGAAGGTATCTACTTCAGCTTCATCACGCTCGCGACCGTGGGCTACGGCGATATGGTTCCGGGAAATGACATCGTGCGAGGGCTGGCGGTGGTGGAGGCGATTGCGGGGCAGTTCTACCTCGCCGTGATGATCGCGCGTCTGATGAGCCTCTACATGCGCGAGGTGCATTGAAACGTTGTGGATTTCGCAGGTGAGAGGGGTTGGATGGAAGGAGAAGAATTCGTGCGACAGAGAAAAAAGAAAGCGCCTGGCCGGTTTGCAAATGCGCTGCTGGCCGGAATGATGCTCTGGATCGTCACCGGCTGCGGGAGCATTGGTCCGACCACCGTTAATCGAGACCGGTTCGATTACATCACCGCGATCAGTGAATCCTGGAAGCAGCAGATGCTGTTGAACATCGTCAAGCTGCGGTATGCGGATGTGCCCGTGTTTATGGATGTGGGCCAAGTGATCAGCGGCTATGAACTCGAAGGCACCCTCACAGCCGGCGGGGGTCTCCTCCTCGGCGACAAGGGCGCGCAGGGAAACCTCGGAGACTTTCTGAATTTCGGCGCCGGGGGGCGCTATCTCGATCGGCCGACCGTGACCTATGCGCCGCTTACGGGCGCGGACTTCGTCAAGACCATGATGACGCCGTTTCCACCGGGAGCAATCATGTTTCTGGTTGAGGCCGGGTGGCCCGTGGAAATTCTGCTGCAAATAGGCGTGCAGTCAATCAATGGCCTCCGAAACCAGAGAGGCGGGCCATATGCCCATCCGCCTGATCCGGAGTTCGTCGAGGTCGTCCGGCTACTGAGTCGTATTCAAGCGGCTGGGGGGGTTGGCTTTAGGGTCCGACGCGAGAAGGAGAGCGAGGAAGCCACCATGATGATGTTTCATACGCGCCGCTTGACTCCGGAGACTGTGAAGGATGTCGCGGAGGTCAGGCGGCTGTTGCGGTTGGACCCCCAGGCGACGGACATCCAAATCACCTATGGAGCTGATGCGCTGAGCGACAAAGAGATCGCGCTTCATACCAGATCCGGCTATCAAGTCCTGATCGAACTCGCCTCGTTCGTGACCGTGCCTCCGGAACACGTCACGGAGCATCGCACGCTGGGTTCGGCGGCCACGATGCAAGAAGGAGTACCGGCGCTGCCGCCGTTCGTGTCGATTCAAAACCAAACCGAGCGGCCCGCAGACGCATTTGCGCGAGTTAAATATCGGGACCATTGGTATTGGGTCGACGACCGGGATTTTCGCTCCAAGCGGGTCTTCACGTTTTTAACGGTGCTGTTCACGTTGAGCGAAACCGGTCAAAAGATTCAGCAGCCGATTTTGACGATTCGGGCAAACTAACCGAAGGGCCGCACAGGAGCAGGAAATCGAGCGGGAGGAGCGTCCGCACGACATCTGCCGGTAAGGGGACAGGACTATGAACATGGCATGGATACGACACGTCGATGCGGTGCGCTGGCTCGTCTTGGCGAGCATGATTGTGGGCGCGGGATCAGGCTGCGCGGTCAATCCCGTTAGCGGGCGGCCCGAACTCACACTGATCTCCGCCAAGCAGGAACAGGAACTCGGCGCAGAAGAAGCCAAGAAGGTCGAAGCAGGGATGGGGTTCGCCGACGAATCGGGCTTCACCCCGTACCTCGATCAACTGGGCCAGCGACTGGCCGAGCAGTCCCCGCGCAAGAACGTGACATTCCAATTTCATATCGTGGATATGGCGGAGCCGAACGCCTTCGCGCTGCCGGGAGGATATATCTATGTGTCACGCGGTCTGCTGGCCCTCACGAATACCGAAGGGGAATTGGCCGGTGTGGTCGGGCACGAGATCGGTCATGTCGCAGGAAGACATGCCGTGCAGCGGATCTCGAAGCAGGCCCCCATGGCAGTCGTGTTTGGACTGGCTTCCGGTATCACCGGGTTGGTGAGCCAGGCGGTCGGCGATCTGATCGGCGGCGTCGGGAATCTCGCCCAGAGCGCCATCTTTTCTCCCTACAGCCGCTCGCAGGAAACAGAGGCAGACGAGGTCGGGCAGAAAATTGCCGCAGCAGCCGGCTGGGACCCTCTTGAACTCGCCACATTTCTCGGCAACCTGGAACGTGAGGTGACGCTGCATGAAAAAGAACCGCGGAAACCGAGTTTCTTCGACTCGCATCCGGCGACTCCTGACCGGGTTGCGGATACCACGCGCCATGCAAAATCGTTGACCCGTGCCACGCGGGATCCGATCAGCCCGACACGCGAAGCCTATCTGGCCCGGTTGAATGGTGTGGTCGTCGGGCCGCGCGCAGCCAACGGGATCTTTCGCGGATCGGCGTTCCTGCATCCGGACTTGAATTTCTTCGTGCAGTTTCCGGAGAAGTGGCCTCATGAGAATGCACCGGGGAAAATTGTGGTGGCCGCACCGAAGGGGGATGCAGCGGTCGTGCTCGAGGGCGTCGCGACAGGTGACGACCCGCTTGAAGGGGCACGGGTGCTCGGCAAGGCCATACAAGTTGATCTGGCCG
>DATIFR010000081.1:0-9303 GCA_035455145.1 Nitrospira sp. | reverse complement strand
AGCATACTCAAGATGCCAGGGAAGGCGAACTTGTAGAGCGCAAAGAACAGAATGGCGAAGGAGATGACCTCCCAGAAGATCAACGACGAAAAAAAGTGTGAATCAAACTGCGGCATAGTTCACATCAGGAAGGTTAAGGTTGAGGCGGAGGAAGAAATACAACCCTTCGCGCTCTTGACCGAAACCTGGGCCTGCTCCTATTTGCGGAGGCCCATGATAATGAATGCGATGACCAGGCCGTACAGGGCGATCGCTTCAACCAAGGCAAACCCGATCCACATGTACTTCCCGACGCGGCCTTCTGCTTCCGGCTGACGTGCCACAGCTTCGATCATTTTGCCGAAAATATATCCAAT
Organism: Nitrospira sp.; assembly: GCA_035455145.1. Classification (GTDB taxonomy): domain Bacteria; phylum Nitrospirota; class Nitrospiria; order Nitrospirales; family Nitrospiraceae; genus Nitrospira_C. The sequence continues at coordinate 8,947 of DATIFR010000081.1, read as the reverse complement.
CCCTACGCCGGCCCCGGCAAATCCTGCTGCGGCCATGCCCATACCTAACAATGCTGCTGCTGCTGAATCCATTTGATGTGCTCCTCCTTCTTATCTATTGCTGACTCACACCCATTTTATTAGTGTGCTTAGTGCGCCTGCTCACTATGGCCATGTAATGTCACTGCATCCCCAAGATAGACACAAGTTAGAATCGTAAAAATGTAGGCTTGAATCGGTGCGATCAGACACACTTCCAGGGTATTCACAAAGAGCGTGGCTGCAAACGGAAGCCAGCTTACATAGAAGGGCAACGAAACCACCATACCAAACAGCACGGCGAGAATCGTGTGTCCAGCAGTCATGTTGGCGAACAACCGAACCGCGAGCGCGACCGGCCGTGCAAGTTGACTGACGATTTCAATCGGTATTACTAGAGGGAGCAACCACCCAGGTGTTCCAGGAGGAACCAGTATTCCGAGAAACTTCATCCCGTGAAGCACAAACCCTAGGATAATACTGAGTCCGTATACCGATCCGGCGAACACGCCAGTTACGATAATCTGGCTGGTAACCGTGTAAGTCCCGGGTATAAGGCCTAGCCAATTGCAAAACAAAATGAATAGAAAGAGAGTGGCAATGAGGGGAAAAAACTTAATCCCTTCTTTGCCCATCGTGTCGAGTATCATGCTCCGTATGAAATCTACCAAAATCTCTGCCAGGCTCTGCACCTTGCCGGGAATGAGCTGCCGTGCCAACGCCGCCTTGACCATAAGAAATGTGACCACGGCAACCACTACCCACATCATGATCACAGCTTTATTGATGGAAATATCCAACCCACCGAGGCTGAGAGGGATAAAGTTGTGCAGCTCAAACGGGTGTAGCGGACTCTCTTCCATTGCCCTTTGACCTATTTTTGTTTATCAGAATTATCTGATGAATCTTGCCATCGCTGAGCGGCTCGATAGGCATTTCGAACACCGGCCGCGGCGCCGAGCACCAAACCCACCACCATTCCCCAGGGAGTTGTCCCAAAGAGATAGGTATCTGCCGCCCACCCCAGTCCTCCTCCGACGATCAGCGCAGCCAACAGTTCCGTCCCGATTCGGACGGCCTGGCCGAGCCCCGCATAAAACGGATCCTGTGTAGGGGGCATGTGTTACCCACGTGCAGGCGAGTACTCATGCAGTTGCTGAGTAAGGACTCTCCCAATGGCGGGCGCGCAATTCAAGCAGAATCCTCGTGAATTTGTCAAGTTGCAGCTGCTGCGAAACGACCGACACCTGGAGTATAGTGAACCTCCCTTGTGTGGATCACGAGCAGATACTGTCCCATGGCCCGATTCTCTCAACCGACATTCCTCAATGGCCCCCCCGAGCCGCTTGTCCTTACCCTGGATGGTTGGAATGAGAGCCCGCTCGAACTCTACGGGAAAATAGCTTCTCCTTCACGTCCATCCTTTCTGCTTGAAAGTGGGAAGCGCCTCACAGACGAGCCTTCATACTCATTTTTCGGCAGTGACCCCATTGCCATCCTTGCGGGCACCACCGCGGTCGCTAACGGAACAGCAGAGGAGCCATTCAAGCAGCTCGCTCGAATCTTTGATGGGTCCAACTTTATACGGACACCGGACTTCCCTCCGTTCTTCGGTGGAGCAGTCGGCTACTTCAGCTACGATTTCGTCCGTCGCTACGAGACGCTGCCGTCCAATGCAACGAATGACCTCGATATTCCAGACCTGCAATTTTGCCTCTTTGATCTGATCACGGCTATCGATCACCGAACCAATCGCGTTCAGATTATTTTTTGTCCCTCAATGGAGCGATTTCTGGGGGAGGCACGTGACAAGCTCTATCGAGAGGGACAAGACCGATTGGCGGAGTGTGAAGCCAGGCTTCGTGACGGCACAGTCTCCGAAGCAGCGGCTTCACCCCTCGAGTCGCTGTCGTTCACGCCGAATCAAACGAAGGAAGCCTATTTGAATCGTGTCCGTCGATGTCAAGAGTACATCGCCGCTGGTGATATTTATCAGGCCAATCTTTCGCATCGATTCACAGTTGAGACACCCCCATGGTCTCGTCGCGGATCAGATCGGCTTCGATACGAGCAGGCACTCTACCGGCAGCTGCGTGCGGTGAATCCTTCTCCCTTCTCCGGACTCCTGCACTTCGACGATGTGTCACTTATCAGTTGCTCACCGGAACGATTGGTACGCCTCCAGGGACGCCATGTCGAGACACGCCCGATTGCCGGCACCAGACCGCGCGGCTGCAATGCAATGGATGACCAGCGGCTTGTCGGCGAGCTGCTGGCCAATGAAAAGGAACGCGCCGAGCACCTGATGCTCGTCGATCTCGAACGCAACGACCTCGGACGGGTCTGTGAATTCGGGAGCGTCCATGTCGACGAGTTTATGGCCATCGAACAGTATTCGCATGTCAGTCACATCGTCTCCAATATCAGCGGCACGCTCCGCAAGGATGCGACCCCACTCGACTTGATTAGGGCCACCTTTCCAGGCGGCACCATCACGGGGGTCCCTAAAATCCGTTGCATGGAAATCATCGATGAAGTGGAGCCGGTCCGACGAGGACCTTACACCGGATCCTTCGGGTATATCGGATGGAACGGGGATCTGGACCTGAACATCATCATTCGAACGCTCGTCCTGTGCGGGGCAAAGGGATACTTGCAGGTCGGAGCAGGAATTGTCGCCGATTCTGACCCGACCAAAGAATATGAGGAGACGCTGCACAAAGCCCAGGCATTTTTCAGTTCACTCCAACGGACCTGACGATGTGGATTTATCTCAACAACCGGTTTGTCAAAGAAACGGAGGCGCTCGTCTCGGTCTTCGATCACGGGTTTCTGTATGGCGACGGCGTCTACGAAACCATTCGTTCCTATGGGAACCGGATCTTCATGCGGGACCAGCACCTGGCCAGACTTCGACGCTCCGCGAACGCGATCGGTCTGACGATTCCCGACCTCGACTGGCCGGCGCTCTTGCACGAGGCGATGAACCGCAACGAAGTGGGAAACGACCGCACCGACGCTTACATGAGAATTACGATTTCACGAGGCGTCGGCGACATCGGCCTCGATCCTGCTCTCTGCCCCACTCCGACCATCGTGATCATAACCAAGCCGCTCAGGCCGCCTTCATCGCAGCTTTACCAAGAAGGTGTCAGCCTCATTACGGCCAGGACCAAACGCAATCTCCCGAGTGCACTGGATCCCCAAATCAAAGCCACCAACTTCCTCAACAATATTTTAGCCAAGCGTGAAGCCATCGCTGCCGGAGCCTTCGACAGCTTGTTGCTGAATTGGGAATCGCACATCACCGAATGTACCGTCAGCAACGTATTTTTCGTTAAAACAGGCCAGCTCTGTACCCCCTCCCTCGACTGCGGCATTCTCGACGGAATCACTCGCACCATCATTCTGACCTTGGCTCGCGAGGAGCAGATCTCCGTAAAAGAAGGCCGATTCGGCATCGATGCTCTCCGCCAGGCGGACGAATGTTTCCTCAGCAACACCACTATGGAAATCATGCCCGTCACGATATTAGACCGCCAACCGATCGGCCTGGGGCGCCCAGGTCCCTTAACCCAGCGACTCCACCAACTTTTTGTCATCCAGCGCCGTAGATTTGTCGAACCCTGAGCTCAATGCCTCGCTCGATCCTCTTGTTCTTGCGAGACTTTCTCCGGAATACTCCGGCACAGGAACTGCATTTCCTTGACATGCCACCCTAGGCTGGTATCGTTGGGAACATGCATATGGCCATGAAATCAAAACAATCTCGGCAGAAGGCCCCCTTCCGAATGGCTGCCATCGCCATTTTTGGATTCAGCCTCCTGGGGATTACCTCCCCCGCAGCCTCTCAGGCGGAGATCTACCAATATATAGGAGCCAACGGTACCATCTCACTCACCAATGTCCCCTCGGATGCCCGTTATCGAAAAATCGAACTGGAATCGGCCCGCTTTCACGCCATCTTGTCGGAACGCGAATTGGAGCCGGTTATCAAGCGCCACTCATCCCAACAGCAACTGCACCCGGCATTGATCCGGGCGGTGATCAAAGCCGAATCGAACTTTGATCCCCGGGCTGTCTCTCGCGCAGGAGCGATCGGTCTTATGCAGTTGATGCCGCAAACCGCGGCGCGAATGGACGTGCACGACATGTATGATCCGGACGACAACGTGGCAGGAGGAACAAAGTACCTGCGGCAGCTCCTCGATCGCTTCCACGGAAATTTACCGCTGGCACTGGCGGCCTATAATGCCGGTGAGAATATCGTCGACCGCTATCAAGCCCTTCCTCCGATCGACGAAACGAGGCAGTATGTTCGGAAAGTTCTACGTTACTACCGCACATTCTTGGTACGCGACGGAGTCATTACGGAACGACCCGTCAGCCGGCACGCCCCCGTAGCGCCAGCAGAAGACCCCGCGATTTCCGGGACTTCTTTTCGCTGAGTTCTTCCCCCATCGATAATCGACTGTGCTGCTGCCAGCCCGGGCGCTTAGCCTGCGGGAAATCGGACCGATAATGGGCCCCGACACTGTTCTCCCGCCACAATGCCGCTTCCGCAATGCATTGCGCGACCTGCACCATGTTTTTCACTTCCAATGCCGCCCGATTGGAAAACGGCTGGGCCACAAGCTGCGCCCAGCGGGAAAGCTGCGCGCAGGCTCTGATGAGCGACTCGCCTGATCGAATCACGCCGACTTGCCCCCACATTGTTCTCCGGAGGGAGCTGCGAAGCTTCTCAACATCCTCGATGGAACCGACATGCTCGGTCTTCAATGCTGCCTCGTGGGCTGCCAGCGAAGGAATGTCATAGCGCCCCGCATAGGCCACCGCCGCCGTCGCCGCCCGCGCACCGAACACCAAGCCCTCCAGTAACGAATTGCTCGCCAGACGATTCGCGCCGTGCACGCCGCTGCACGCCACTTCTCCTGCAGCAAACAAACCGGGAACTGTGGTCGCCCCATTCAGATCGGTCCAGACCCCGCCCATCATGTAATGGGCACTGGGAGAGACCGGAATCCATTCCTCCGTGATATCGATGTCGTAGCGCAAACACGTCGCGTAGATGGTTGGAAAGCGCCGTTTGATGAAGTCCGCGCCCAAGTGAGTGACGTCGAGATACACATGCCGGGCCTTCGTCGCGGCCATCTCGGCCCAAATCGCCCGGGACACAATGTCACGAGGCGCCAGCGCGCTCATTGGATGGTAGCGCTGCATGAAGAGTTCGCCCTTGTTGTTGCGCAACTGAGCCCCCTCGCCCCGCATCGCCTCCGAAAGCAGAAACGGCGGGCTCGACGGAAGATACAAAGCGGTGGGATGGAACTGTACGAATTCCATGTCCTGGAGCACTGCGCCGGCGCGAAGCGCCATCGCCATGCCGTCACCGGTCGCATTCGCCGGGTTGGTCGTTCGAGCATACACCTGACCGGCCCCGCCGGTTGTCAATACCACCGCGCGGGTAGGCAACAGAAACTGCCGGCCTGCATGCTCATCGAGCACGAGTGCGCCGCAACAACGGCCGGCTTCGATGATCAGATCCACGGTGAAGTGATAATCCAACCGTTGGATGCGCTTCTGCCGCATGGCTTCGGCGATCAACACGCGCACCATTTCATTGCCCGTCGCATCGCCACGTGCCCGGAGAATGCGGCTGCGGCTGTGCGCGGCTTCGCGCGCAAACGCAAATTTTCCACCGGTCTTGTCGAACTTGGCTCCCCATTTGATCAACTCCTGAATCCGCTGTGGACCCTCTCCAACCAGCACGCGCACCGCTTCCTTCCGGCACAGACCGTGACCCGCCTTGAGCGTATCGGTCAGGTGGATGGCCACATCGTCTTCTTCACTCATCGCAACCGCGACGCCGCCCTGCGCATGAATCGAGCTGCTCTGAAGCGGATGCCCCTTCGTCAGCACCAACACACGCCCGGAACGGCTGAGTTCAAGCGCGGCGCGTAGGCCTGCGACACCGCTGCCAATGACCAGAAAATCAGCCTGATGGTCGGAGTGAGAATAGCGGGCTGGCATGAATTACTTCTTCACCGCTGGAGTCGTGGCAGGCGAAGCCAGCGCTTGTCGCGCCTTCGCCCCAAACGGCGCATCCCCCTGGATCCCTCGAAGCAGAACGACCTTTGTCCCCACCCATTGCAGGCGTGAGTGGCCCCGTTGGCGGAACCCGGGATCATCGGCATCCCGTTTCCACACCCCTTGCCAATGGACATACACATCGATGTCGTCGCCTTCGATCATGATGCGCTCGATGGCAAACTCCAACGTTATGGAGTAAAACGACTCGAAATCGTTGTCCACATCACGCTGAAGCCGATCAATCTGCTCCGTTGGAAGCATCAGGTCGGCCATCTTGGACGCATTCTTTCTTTCATAGGAATAGCGTAACGATTCCACCGCCTGGTCGATGCGGAGATACCGCTCATGATCTTCGGGGTATTGAATCGTCTTCGCACTGCAGCCGGCACCAACGAAGAACAACGCCGCGGCGGCAAGCGTCAGGACAAACGCACGACTGCGAAATGAAATTTTCATGTTTGCAGTATAGGAATGGGCCGCGGGAGAGGTCAAGCTGCTCGTCGTCGCTATTCCACACGCATCTATCGTACGATGCGATGCTCAAGACTGCTTACAATTCCTTCTGTTACTTGCAATTTGGCCGGAAAACTTCTAGACTCACGCCCGTAGGAGAGAGATCGTATGGCTAGCGTGCTGAAAAAACGCCGGAAGAAGATGCGCAAGCACAAGTACAAGAAGCTGCGCCGGCGTCAAAAATTCCTTCGTCGTAAAAGTTAATCTCACCCCGCACAGGGGAGGAGGGATCCGTGCCCGAAGGGAAGAAGGTTCGCATTCGCGTCCGCACTGTCAACTGCGTCTACGTGGGCGATTTCCTCATTCCTCCCATGCGCAATCGCGTTTCCGACGCGATCAACGAAGAGCAGCGGCTGTTTATCAGCCTCACCGACGTGATCATCAACGAAAAGGATCGGTCGGATTTCGTGGCCGTCAATAAGAACCTCATCGAGTCCATCGCCCAGATTTAACTTCCGTTTTTCTCCCTCGTGCTGGCTCGTGTTTCTCGCTTGGTTTTCATCGGTCATCTCTTCTAAGATCGCTCCCCACGATGTCGACGTTCTCGCGCTTTCTTCCGTTTCTCAAACCATACCTCTCTCGCATGGTCCTGGCGGGAATGTTGGTCATGGCCGTGGCCGCCATCAATCTGGCGCTGTTGCGATTGGCCGGCATGCTCTGGGACGTCATCACCGTCCAACATGACGCTCCGCGCATGACCGAAATGATCGCGCTGTTCCTCGGGCTCGTGATTCTGCAAGGCCTCTGCTCCATGGGCCACAGCTATCTGACCGCTTGGGTTTCTCAGCATATCGTCGCCGATTTCCGCACCCATCTGTTTGCGCATTTGCAGACCTTATCCGTCAGCTTCTTCGCCCGCCGGAGAACCGGTGAACTCCTGTCGCGCCTGATGAACGACGTCACGGTCATTCAGTCGGTGGTGACCGAGACGCCCATCGACACCGCCAAACAACTCGTGACGTTCGTCGGCGGCATCGCCTTCTTGCTAGCGATGAATTGGCGACTGTGCCTCTTGATCCTGCTCCTGCTTCCTTTGCTCGTCGTCGTCGCAAAAGTTTTCGGGCGCAAATTGAAATCGCTTTCGACCTCGATCCAAGACCAGACCGCCGCTCTCAGCACCTTGATCGAAGAGGTGATTTCCGGCATCCGCATCGTGAAATCCTTCGTTCAAACCAAGCGCGAAGAGACGAGATTCACCGCACAGGTCGGGCAAAATCTGTCTCTCACGATGCGGCGCGCGGGCATCATGGCCGTCTTCATTCCGGTCATCAGCCTCCTGACCTTTTCCGCCGCGGCCGCCGTCTTGTGGTACGGCGGCCGCCAGGTCATTGACGGCACGGTTTCACCGGGCGATCTCTTTGCCTTCGTGCTCTTCGCCGGCATTCTGATCGGTCCGTTCAGTTCCGCCGCCCGCGTCTTCGCCCAAGTCAGAGAAGCGCAGGGCGCCACCGAGCGGGTATTCGAGATTTTGGACCAGCAGCCGGAAGTCAGCGACTCCCCCACCGCCGACGTCTTGGCGAACGTGTCAGGACATATCCGTGTCGAGCACATGAGTTTCGCTTACGATGCCCGCCAGCCGGTGCTAACCGAAGTCTCCTTCGAAGCCCAACCGGGCGAACTCGTCGCGATCGTCGGCCCTACGGGCGCAGGAAAAACGACCGCGATGAATCTGATCCACCGGTTTTACGATCCGACCGAGGGACGAATCACGATCGACGGCCAGGATCTCCGCCAGGTCACCCTGGAAAGCTGGTATCGGCAGATTGCACTCGTGCCGCAAGAAACGATTCTGTTTGGCGGAACCATTCTCGACAATATCCGCTACGGTAACCGGGAAGCCAGCGAAGAAATGGTGGAAGCAGCCAGCCGTGCGGCCCACGCCCACGATTTCATCATGAGCTTCCCCGACCAATATCACACCGTCGTGGGAGAAAAAGGGATCAACGTATCAGGCGGGCAGCGGCAACGCATCGCCATCGCTCGTGCGATTCTCAAGAATCCGCGGATTCTCTTGTTGGATGAGGCCACTTCAGCCCTCGACAGCGAATCGGAGCGGCTGGTGCAGGAAGCGTTGGAACAATTGATGAAAGGCCGAACCACGTTCGTGATTGCCCATCGCCTCACCACCATCCAGCGGGCCGATTGCATCCTCGTTCTGAATAAAGGCCGCCTTGTGGAAGCCGGCACGCACAGCGAACTCATGGACCGTCAGGGGCTCTACCACTATCTCTATACCCTCCGGCTGACGGAGCTGCCCTCGTAACTCTCGCCCGGCGCCCATAATCTCCTGCGCATCTCTGTAAGACCAGCTTGCTTTGACCGACCCTGG
>DATIFR010000080.1:0-4020 GCA_035455145.1 Nitrospira sp. | reverse complement strand
AGCCGAAATCCAGACAGTGGAAGAGCTCCGACTCCCTGCCATCATGAAAGACATTGCGATGACGAAGCGCGGGCTGGTTCTCGTCGTCGGCGCCACCGGCTCAGGGAAATCGACCACGCTCGCGGCGATGATCGATCACCGCAATTCCGTCCACCCCGGCCACATCGTAACCGTGGAAGATCCGATCGAGTTCGTCCACAATCACAAAAAGTCACTGATCACGCAACGAGAGGTGGGGTTCGACACACTCTCGTTTCAAAACGCGCTCAAGAACGCGCTACGCCAGGCGCCCGATGTGATTCTCATCGGCGAAGTCAGAGACACGGAAACAATGGAAGCCGCCATCACCTTCGCGGAAACCGGTCACCTCTGCATCGGAACGTTACACTCCAATAACTCGAACCAAGCCATCGAACGCATCATGAACTTCTTCCCGGTGGAACGACATGCCCAAATCTATCTCCAACTCTCGCTGAATCTGCGCGCAATTGTCTCCCAGCGCCTCGTTCCCTCTACGGACGGGAAACGGGTGCCGGCGCTGGAGATCATGATGGATACGCCTCGCGTGAAGGACCTGATCAAGAAGGCCGAAGTCGATACGTTGAAGGAAGCGATGGAGCAAGGAGTCGACGAAGGTTGCCAAACCTTCGACTATGTGCTCCTGCAACTCTATAAGGAAGGAAAGATCTCGCTTGAACAGGCCCTGATCAACGCCGACAGCGCAAATAACCTGCGCTTGAAAATCAAGCTGGAAGGCCTCAAAGGAGACGATGCGGTCAATGCGCTGCTCGATAAGAGCGCCACGGCCACAGGCGAAAGCCCCTTCAAGATTCAAGGTGGCGCCGCCGGCAACGTCACCCCCTTGCGCAAGCGATAGCGTCTTCCCTTATCAAACTGATTCACGAATGCGCGCTCGTCGTGAACTGACGGGCGCCGCTACTTCCCCGCGCTCACCGCTTCGGACGTTTGCTGCTCAAGATACGACGCCATTTTCTCCAAAGCCAGCGCGCTCAATTTTGCCCCATACCACGTGGGCATCGTGTTGGGGGGGTAGCCCGCCACAACGAACGCAGCAGGCTCGACCACCGATTCCATCACATATTCGTGAATCGTTTTCGCCCGGCCCCTATAGGTCGGATCCCGCAATCGTTCCGGCCCCGTCCTTCCAAGCAGAAGCGGGGGACCGACCTTGCCATCAGCCCCTGGAATACCCGGGATCGTGTGACAGACCGCGCAACCGGCACGCGTGAATATCACGACAATTGGTTCATCTCCTGTGACCAGTGGAACCATGTCTGGCGTCAGCGACACGATCGCGGAAGCCGGTTTGGGATCTGCCTGATGCACGGGTCGTAATGCCCAAATCAAGCCCAAGGCGATGACAGCGACAATGAGCGCGCTCACGGTTTTTTCAGACATGAGAAGAAAATCCGGGCATGATACGAGGGGTCGTAGCGGCAGTATGAGAAAAACCGATTCGTGCGCCAAGCACGATGCGATCGCACCTGCTCGGCGCAGCGGCTTACTTGATCGGCGTCATCGCGCAGCGGAAACCGATTGTCCTGTCCTCAAAATCTGGCTCTGCGGAAAATCGAGCTGTGACACGCAACGCGGCCGGAAGGTCCGCCCACGAACCGCCGCGCAAGACCCGCTTTTCACCCTGTGGCGGCCCTGCGGGGTTTTTCTCGGAGCTCTTCTGATAATAGTCACGATCGTACCAATCCGCGACCCATTCGGCGGCATTCCCAGCCATGTGGCTCAAACCATAGGGGCTCTTTCCCCCTTCCTTCAGCCCATGGCGGACGCTCATTCCTTCGAGTCCGCTGGTGACTCCGACCAACGTAATCGCCTCGGAGACCCAGAGTCCCCTATTGTAGTTGGCAATGTCGACGAAGGGCTGCATATGGCCCCAGGGATAGCGTCGACCATCGGTTCCCCGCGCCGCCTTTTCCCACTCTGCTTCAGTCGGAAGCCGTTTTCCCGCCCATTTGCAGTAGGCATCTGCGTCAGCCCATTTCATGCCGATCGCAGGGCGATCCCCAACCGTCGTCGCAGCTTCATCATCCCAGGTAGGCGGCGAATCATGCTTCCCTGATTCGAGAAACTTTCTATAAAGCGCCAGCGTGACTTCATACTGATCGATGTAATAGGGCTCAAGCGTGACAGTATGTTCAGGACGCTCGTTCGGTAACCCATCGTTACTCCCCATTGTAAAGGGACCGGCAGGAATCAGGACCATCGGAGCGCCGTCCTTGCCTTTGATGGTTTCGAAAGAAGGAGCCTGCCCGTCTTTTGATTCTGTTGATGGCCCCGCGGCAACCGACAGCATTCCCACAGCTAGAATGGCCACAGCCCAAAGGACATAGTTCCGAGTTTCCATACGACCATCCCCTCCTTCATCTCAGCGGCAGACCATCCCGCAACTCGGGAAACAGTCTACCCAGCTTAAGGAGCAAACTCAATGGAGTGAGAGAGCGAATGGACGCCAAAGAAGATGACAGGCATGACAAGGTAAGGTGTCCCCAACGGGAGACTCAGACAGGACTACTTGAAATCCTCGCTGGGAGCCACTTCACAAGAAACCGTAGCTGTTGACATACGCGAAACTGTAGCTTTCCCCGCCTAGTTTTGACAACCCCCTCGTTCGATGTACTTCGGTTCCTTCCAACCCTAAAGGGTAATTGTTTGTGCTCCGCAGAGTGGAGCATAAAACAACAAGGAAAGGAACCCCGGTACCATGCGAACTGTAATGGCTACCAGCATCGAACGATTCGTAAGCTTCGCCTTATTCACGTTGGGCATTGCCGCCGCAGCCGTCGCCGCCGCTGCCCTCCTGCTTATCATCGGGGACACCTTGGGTCACGCGTGGGGGGCATAACACCAAACGAACAGCCGCCATGAAACACGTGATCTACAACACGCTCATCTTCGGGTTACTCACCGCTGCGACGGCCGCAGTCCTCTTCAGTATTGGTGTTTCTCTCGGACATGCTCAGTCGTCGTACCTCTACAGTGACGGTGAGCGATATCCTTACGGATCGGACGGAATAACCCGCTTCTGATTCCGCACCAATCGAAATCAAAATGTCAGGCATCAAGCCGAGGCGTATGCGTCCTTAGGCCGCTTTGCGCTACTAGATTATCCCGCGCTCCTGCTTGTACCGCTTTACGTATTCGATGTAGGCAGTCCAGGCTTTCTCCGCTTCGTCCTTGGAGCGAGAGGTGGCGTCGTAGTATTCCCCGTAGAGGCGATTGAGTTCACTTAACGTAGTGGTGAGAGTCGTTAGCATGTACTTACTTTTCGCGGGCCAACGATCCTACTGGACACTGATCCCAAGCAACCACTTGGCAAAAGAGGAACCCTGACGTGTGCGTTTCCCTGTGTCCGACGGAACCCGCGAACGGCGCTGCGACTCCTTCCCCCGTCGGCACGGTCCTCGCTGTTAGCCGGTCGCCACGGTCTGCCATTCAGCTTCGTCTACAGTGTTCTAAGCCATCGTCTGCCGCACGGCCATCCTCGTTATGACGTGCAGCCTCCAGACGAGTCCGTGGCGAAGCTCTGGGTCAGGAAACCCGGGGGGGCGATCCGCCGCAAGGAAAGGATGGGCGTCTCCCCTGCTGGGTCACTCAGTCTCCTGTGGGTGTCCGGCTCAGTGACGGTACTGCTCACCAATTCAGCGGTGGCCAACGCCAGCGGACTCGAAACCCAGCCACCTGGTTCGGCCGGCAAACTGTCTCGCCCGGCGACAGTAAAGCTGCTGGTGTTCCCGGCGGCGAGTGCTGCGCACCGTTGGCTCAAGAGTGTGGTTGCGATCAGCGGCTTCTGCCCGAGCGGAACGATCTTGCCGCTGGCAGGAGAAATGGGCGATTGGATCGAGATAGTGCCTTGCTGGCCGAATTGCGAGGAGGCCGAGATCACGCTAGCCGTATCCGGCAACAGAAGATTGGTCGTGATTGAGATGTTTCCACCCGGCCCGAAGACGGCGTTTGCCAGGATCTGACTGTTCTGCAAGATCACAA
>DATIFR010000079.1:0-34142 GCA_035455145.1 Nitrospira sp. | reverse complement strand
GATCAACCTTTGTACCCAGTTCCGTCACAACCTTGCCATTTACCGTCACACGGCCGGCCGCAATCAGAGCTTCCGCTTTGCGGCGCGACGCCAGGCCCGCTCCGGCAATGAGTTTTTGAAGCCTGATTTCCATCTCGTTAAACGTTATGCGTGAAACGTGAATCGCCAGACTCTCTCTTGCGGTTAACGATTCACGATTGACGTCTCACTCCCATTCAATCGTAGAAGGCGGCTTGGAGCTGATGTCGTAGACCACTCGATTGACGCCCTTCACTTCGTTGATAATCCGATTCGACATCCGGCCCAACACCTCGTTCGGGATTTTCGCCCAGTCGGCAGTCATGCCATCCAAGCTGGTCACCGCGCGAATCGCGATCACGTTCTCGTAGGTTCTTTGATCCCCCATGACACCGACGGTGCGAATCGGCAACAGGACCGCAAACGCCTGCCAGATCTCACGATACAGTCCCGCGCCTCGAATTTCCTGATCAACGATCGTCTCTGCCGCCCGCAAGATGGCCAGCCGTTCACTGTTGATAGAGCCGAGCACGCGAATGGCCAGGCCGGGACCGGGAAACGGTTGCCGCCAAATGATCTCGTCCGGCAATCCCAATTCCTTCCCAAGCACCCGTACCTCGTCTTTGAACAGCTCGCGCAACGGCTCGATCAATTTCAGTTTCATTCGAGCCGGCAAGCCGCCGACATTGTGATGCGTCTTGATCGTCGCCGACGGCCCTTTGAAGCTGACGCTCTCGATCACGTCGGGATAGAGCGTGCCCTGGACAAGATACTTGATGCCCTTCAGTTTCCTGGACTCCTCTTCGAAATTCTTGATGAACTGCCGGCCGATAATTTTCCTCTTCCGCTCCGGGTCCGTGACATTGTTGAGCCCGGCCAGAAACTGCGTGGTCCGGTCGAGAATCCGGACATTGAGATGCATCTGCGAAGCAAACGTCTTTTGCACCTGATCGCGTTCACCGGCCCGAAGTACCCCGTTGTCGACAAAAATGCATGTCAACTGGTCACCGATGGCCTTATGGGTCAAGGCGGCAGCCACGGAAGAATCCACGCCACCGCTCAAGGCACAGATGACACGTTCCTTGCCGACCTGTTCGCGGATCTGCAGCACGGCCGACTCGACATAAGACTGCATCGTCCAGGTCGGCTTACAGCCACAGATATCGTAGACGAAATTGCGGAGCATCTGCGTGCCTTCCGCGGTGTGGGCGACTTCCGGATGGAACTGCAGGCAATAGATCCGTCGCTTGTGATCATTCCGCTTCATCGCCGCGATGGGCGAATTGCTCGTATGTGCGATGGACCGAAACCCTGAAGGCATCCGCTCGATGCGATCCCCGTGCGACATCCAGACGACCGTCGATCCTCCCGTGCCGATTCCTTTGAACAGATCACTGGCATCGTCGATCGTCAGATCGGCTCGGCCGTACTCGCGGTGCTTGGACTTGGCGACATCCCCCCCGCTGAGATGGGTGACCAGTTGCATGCCGTAGCAGATGCCGAGAATCGGAATGCCCTGATCGAAAAGCTCTTTGGAGATGGTCGGCGCCTTCTTCTCATAGACGCTGGACGGGCCGCCGGACAGGATGATGCCCTGCGGTCGATAGGCCAGAATGGTCGCCAGCGGCGCGGTGCAGGGGAGAATCTGCGAATAGACCTGCGCTTCGCGAATGCGGCGCGCGATCAGCTGCGTGTACTGCGATCCGAAATCGAGGACGAGAATTCTATTGTGCCAGAGTTCCATCAGAATTCGTTAGGCGTAAGGGGTGAGGGGTAAGGAGTGTTGAGTCACAGATCTGATCAGATTGCGAAACTAATCGCCTAACGTCTCACGCCTGACGCCTCAAGGAGCCTATTCCCAATCCATCCGGTAATTCGGCGCCTCTTTGGTAATGATCACGTCGTGCACATGGCTCTCACGAAGGCCCGCCACGGTTTGCCGTATAAAGGTCGCTTTCTGCTGGAGTTCGGGAATCGTCTTGCATCCGCAATAGCCCATGCCGGACTTCACGCCACCGACGAGCTGGTAGATGACCGCCGACAGCGGTCCTTTGTAGGGCACACGCCCTTCGATGCCTTCAGGCACCAGCTTCTTTGCCGGACGTCCGCCCTGCCCGTAGCGATCGCCCCCTCCACGCTCCATCGCACCGATCGAGCCCATCCCGCGATAGACCTTATAGGTTCTCGCTTGGTAGAGCACGGTCTCACCGGGAGATTCCTCTGTCCCGGCGAGCAAGCCGCCGAGCATCACCGACGAAGCGCCGGCAGCCAAGGCCTTACTGATGTCTCCGGAAAACTTGATCCCGCCGTCGGCAATGATCGGTACGCCGCTGCCCTCTAGCGCCTTCGCGCAATCGGCGATCGCCGTCAACTGCGGCATGCCGGATCCGGACACGATTCGTGTCGTGCAGATCGAGCCGGGACCGACTCCCACCTTCACGGCATCGACGCCGGCTTTGAGCAACTCTCTGGCCGCCTCAGCCGTGGCGATGTTCCCCGCGACCAATTCCATGGTCGGGTGCTGTTTCTTGATCATCTTGACTGTATCCAGCACTGCCTGCGAATGACCATGAGCCGTATCGACCACAATCAGATCGACGCCGGCTTTCTTCAACTGGACCACGCGATCTTCCGTATCGGGGCCGACACCGACCGCTGCGCCCACGCGAAGCCGTCCATGCGCGTCTTTGCAAGCATTCGGATACTTGATCCGCTTCTCGATATCCTTAATGGTAATGAGGCCCTTCAGTTCGCCCTGCTTGTTGACGACCGGGAGCTTTTCGATCCGGTGTTCATGCAAGATCTCGCGGGCCTTCTCCAGACTGGTCCCCTCAGGGGCCGTGATGAGCTTGTCGCGCTTCATCACCTGCGACACTTTGAGATCCATCCGCGTTTCGAACCGCAGATCACGGTTCGTGAGAATCCCGACCAGCTTCTTGTTCTTCGTGACAGGAATGCCGGAAATGCGGTACTTCGACATCAACTCGTAGACATCGCGAATCGTTCCGTCCGGCGAGATCGTGATTGGGTCGAGAATCATTCCGCTTTCAGATTTCTTCACCCGATCCACTTCTGCCGCTTGATCCGCCGGCGAGAGTACACGATGGATAATCCCTAGTCCGCCTTCACGCGCCATGGCAATCGCCAAGCGGGATTCGGTCACCGTATCCATGGCCGAACTGATGACGGGAATATTGATCTGAATGTTTCGTGTCAGGCTGGTACAGAGCTCGACTTCGCTGGGCAGGATGGCGGATTTCGCCGGGACAAGGACGACGTCGTCGTAAGTCAGACCTAATCTGGGTTCTTTATCCAGCATAATGGCCCTGCATAATATCGCCTCTTACGTGCTCGCGGTCCCCTGAGCCTTTTCAATTTCCGCCGACGCTTCGGCCTCTTCCTGAAGCCGCTCGCTACCTTCATCAGCCGGCATGAATTGCTGGACACGGGTGTTTCCGCTGTCGACAACGAACACGCTTCCCTTCGCATCGACCGAAATCCCATAGGGGAAATTGAACTGTCCGTCGCCGTTTCCGTATCCGCCCCATTGAGTGATGAAGTTGCCTTCCTTGTCGAACTTTTCAATCCGATGATTCCCGGTATCCGTCACAAATACGTCGCCGGCGCTGTCAACGGCGATTCCCCATGGCGAACGCAACTGACCGGCCTCCTGAGCCAACGGGCTGCTCGCATGGCCCGGTTCCGAACTGCCGCCCCACTTGGTCAGCAACTGCGGCAACACGTTGGTGCTCGTATCGAACTTCTGAATCCGATGGTTGCCCATGTCGACGACATAGACCGAACCGTCTGTCTGATCGATGGCGATGCCGCGCGGGAAATAGAACTGTCCGTCCCCGTTCCCGAAGCTGCCCCAGGACATGATGAACTCACCGGTCATGTCGAATTTCTGCACGCGGAAGTTCGCGCTGTCGACCACATACACGTAGCCCCGCACCCGATCCACGGCGATACCCCACGGAGAGTTGAACTGGCCTTCGCCATTCCCGCGGGACCCGAACTTCATGAGGTAGCCGCCAAGTTTGCCGTCGAATTTCTGCACGCGATGATTGTTCGTATCGACCACCCACACATCGCCTTTGCCGTCGCAGGCAATGCCGGTGGGATTATGGAAGTTGGCATTGGCGGAACCAAAGTTCCCCCAGAGGATGATGAAATTGCCGGTGTTGTCGAACTTCTGAACACGGTTGTTGCCGTTATCCACGACAAACAACGAGCCTTGCTGATCGACGCAGAGGCCGTACAACGGCGCCATGAACTCGCCGCCATGGAGCAGTGAGGCCCCGCGACCCGTCCGGCCCCATTTCGAAACACAGAGATAGCCAGAGGTGTTCACCAGAATGCTGGTGGAAGCCGGGGTCGACACGTTGCCGCCGACGTCCTTGAACCAGACATAGATCGACTTTTGTCCGTCGCCCGGGGAGAGAATGAACGGAATCGTTGCTCCGAACTTGTATGCCGGCGTCACATCGACCCATCCTGGCGTGCCGGCCATTGGCGTCATCGGCGCTTCCGAGATGAAATAGGCGCCGACACCCGTATCGATATCGTTGGCGGAAATCGTCACGACCACTTCGGGAGAGTTCGTCATGAAGGCGCCGTGATTCATCACGGCATAGGGGTTCTGCGGCGCTGTGATGTCGATCAGGACCGGCGTCGCGGTGACTTCATTCGAGAGCGCGCTTTCCGTCCCGTCTTCAAACACCGCCGTCACGGCATAGAAATAAGGAACGTCGTTGGTCAGACCGGTATGCGCAAAGGGATTGGTCACCCCTTCGATCTTGGTCGCGCTCTGTATCGTCAGCTGAGGGGTGGTGTTGAAATAGAGGTTGTAGGACACCGCGCCAGGGACTTCCATCCAGCTGAGGAAGGCTTCCGTATCCCCGGCCTTCACCGCCACGCTATGCGGCGGCGGCGTGGTGTTCGGCTCCAGTGACTTGGGCGATTCATCCTTGCCGCGATTCAGTTCTTCGTCCGTCGGCACGTACTTGAGTATGCGATTGTTGCCGCTGTCGACAACATAGACGCATCCTTCTTTGTCGACTGCGATCCCGTATGGGAAGTTCAACTGGCCTTCCGTCTTTCCACGATTACCCCAGGCGCAGAGGAACGTGCCGTTCCCATCGAACTTCTGAATACGGTGGTTGCCAGTATCGACGACATAGACATTTCCCAACGCATCGCACGCGATGCCCCAGGGCGATTTGAACTGCCCGGGACCGGCTCCTTCACGGCCCCACTTCGTCAGGAAGCTGCCGCGCGTATCGAATTTCTGGATGCGGTTGTTGCTTTCATCGGCCACATAAATGTTGCCGACGAAATCGACCGCCACACCGCGCGGGAAAAAGAACGCCCCGTCGAAGCTCCCATCCCGGCCCCACTTCAAAAGCGGTGTGCCGTCCGCCTTGAACTTCTGAATTCGAGCGTTGCTGGTGTCGGACACATACAGGTTGCCTTCCTGGTCCGTCGCCAATCCCCAGGGCACATCGAACTTGCCCATATCGGCGCCACGCCAGGCGAAACCGAACTTTCCCCAGGCCTGCATGACGTTGCCTTCGAGATCGAACTTCTGAACCCGGTTGTTGCCGCTGTCGGCCACATAGAGGGTATCGTTAGCTCCGATCGCCAAGCCGCGGGGATAGTAGAAACTGCCTTCTTGGGAAGAGGGCTCGCTGCCCCAGCGCGCAAGAAACTTTCCCGTTTTGTCGAATTTCTGAATCGAATGGTTGTCGGTGTCGGCAACGTAGATATTCCCGTCCTTGTCCAAGGCGACGCCGGTCGGCGAGCTGAATTCGCCGTCGTCTACGCCCTCCTGCCCGAGGCTCATCGCCAACAGATAAGGAGAGGGAATCGCCATAACTTCCTGCGACTCCGGACTTTCCCCCTTGGGAGTCACCACCGTCACGACATAGTGGTAACAAGTCCCGTTGGCCAGATCGTCGTGCACGAAAGGAGACTGAACGCCTTCGAGGCAGGTCGCCTTTTCTTTCTTCACGCCGATGACAGCTTTGAAATCATCTTCGCCCGCGATCGGTCTGGTCAGTTCTGAAAACTTTATCTGGACACCTTTGGTTGTTTGGAAATAGAGGTTGTAGTACATGGCATCCGGAACCGGATCCCATGTAATAGTGATCCGGCCATTTCCACACTTGGCCGCAACATTCGCAGGAGCGGGAGGGAGTTCTTCTTCCTCGGCAATAGAATCGCCGGCGCCCCATTCACCCTGCGATCCCTCGACCGTCAGGTATGCGCGATCGAACCGAAACATCTCGTCCATCAGCCATGCTTTGATCATAGATGGTGCCTCGTGTTGCTCGAACAGGTTACAACCAAGAACCTTGCGTCTTTCAACAACTTAGGTTGGGATTGAGGAGTCTAACAAAGGGGTGAGAGAGGAGTCAACGGGCCTGGGCGATCAAGCTGAGGGGATAGCATGGAGAAGCGGAAACCTCTCCACAATCCTACTTGCCTACTTGCTTGCGCGAGATCTGCTCCAACGTCGCACTCTTCATCCAGTGAATTTCGCGGGGAAAATAGCTCTTCAGACTAGGCCTGCTCGACTGGCTCCCCAAGGAGTGGCTCATGAAGTTGCGCCTCCATGGTCGATGCTCCTCCCACGAGCACCGCGTCTCTTTCCTCAGAATCCAGAATTGCCGACTCTGCTGCACCTTCCTGAGAAACCATGTCTTCTGAAGGCTCAACATCAACAACGGTGGTGTCTTCGATCGGCAGAAGCGCCTGCTCGGCTTCACCCAGTTCCTTGAATTCGCGAAGCGGCGGCAGTTGGCTGAGGTCCTGAAGCCCGAAATGTTCGAGGAAGAACTTCGTCGTGCCGTACATGATCGGACGACCCGGCACTTCCTTTCGGCCGACGATTCGCACGAGTTTCCGCTCCAACAACGTCCGGATGACGCCCGAGGTTTCCACACCGCGAATTTCTTCAATTTCGGCCCGCACCAGCGGTTGCTTATACGCAATGATCGCCAGCGATTCAAGGGCGGAGCGGGAGAGTTTCTGCGCGGCCTTGGCCTTATCCAACCGCTTCAACCAGGGGGCGTAATCAGGTTTCGTGACCAGGCGATACCCGCCTGCCAGCTTCACGAGCTGGATGCCTCGCCCTTCCTGCTCGAGTTGCTGCTGGAGGATCTTGAGCGCTTGCTCGACTTCCGCCTTTGAAACCGTCCCGATGACAGAGGCCAGCCGTGGCAACGGAACCGGCTCGGCCGACACGAAGAGAAGTGCCTCGAGGACCGCCGCGAGTTCCTGTCCTTGGAATGCCTCGGCCTGAGCGTTGGCCGATGCGGTGCCGTTTCCGTTTATCTCATGGCCGACAGCAGGGTTATCTTGTTCCGCCGACACCGTCTCCATTACATTTACATTCTCAACCTCTGCCCCCTGTAGCTCCGTTGCGCTCATACTTACCTCCATTCCGAGTCATCCAATTCCGCGGGGTCCGGCACCAACGAGAAGGCGCGCGAGACCAGGATCGGCCCAAAACTCTCCGCCTGAAACACACGGGCAGTCCTGAGACGGATGAGTTCCAACAACGCGAGAAATGTCACAATAATGACCAGGCGGTGGCACGAAGCCTCGAACAGCGACACGAAGCTCACCGACTCCTGGCCTTCCAGAGCTTCCAAAATTACATTCATCCGATCCCGGACGGTCAGGTTATCCGGAATAATTTCAATGAGCTGCTTGCCCGGATGTCGTTTGAGAACACCCTGCAAGGCATCGACCAGATCGAACAGCCCGACGTTCTCAAGCGACTGTTCGTCGGTCTCCAGATCCTCCGAATCGATCGGAGTGCGGGTATAAATATCCCGCCACATGCGTTCCTGGGTATCCAACTGGCGCGCCGCCTCTTTGAACGTCTTGTATTCAAGCAGACGCCGGACCAATTCTTCGCGCGGATCCGGCCCCTCAAGCTCATCCTCCGCGGCTTCATCCACCGGAAGCAGCATTTTGGATTTGATTTGGAGCAGCGTCGCAGCCATAACGAGAAACTCGCCGGCTACGGTTAAATTCAGATCTTTCATCGCCTCGATGTACTCGAGATACTGCCGGGCGATGAGATGAACAGGAATGTCATAGATGTTGATCTCGTTCTTCTTGATGAGGTGGAGCAGAAGATCGAGAGGCCCCTCAAAGTTCTCGATACGAACTTGATAGGGCAGTTCGGTTTGTTCGGCACCGTCGAGCTGGTTATCCACAAGGGGCTTTATACCAGCTTTGGGGGGGGCTGAGCAAGCGTGGATCTATTAGTTGTGGTCCGGAGGGGAGGCTGCCCTATCTGGATCGAATCAGATAGGCGATCAGGAGAGCGCTGAAAAGGAGCAAAGAAAGTGTGATGACATACTGGACTTGAGGATTTTCAATCCCGAGCGACTGAGATCCTTGAGCCGATCGTTTCGCTCTCGTGAACTGCGGTCCCTTCTCAAAGAACACTTTGGAGAAATCTTCGCGCGCATTGAACTGCGCATCATCGAAATCCGCCGTGGCACGAAAGGTCGCCCGGCGGAAGAACGCGTCGCCGTCAAATCGCGTAAAGGTAAAGAACGCGTCGCCGTCGAAAAGGGCTTCGGAAAAATCCGCCAGCCCCTTGAATTCGCCGCCGGAAAATCCCGTCCCCATCTTGAAATAGGTCCGCGAGAAGTTCGCGTCACGGTCGAAGACGACTTCGAGAAATTCCGCCAGGCCGCTGAAGCCAGACTGTTGAAAAGTCACCGGACCATGGAACTGCGAACGGTGGAATCTCGTATGGGGGCCATACGCCGTTTTTTCGCTGATCACTTCGCGAACAAATTGCCCTTGCACGAAATAACTCTCCCGCAGAAATATCGCCCCGGACAACGTGACCGGTTGCGCGAACACCGATCGCGAAAGATCGACCGGCTGTTCGAATGTCGTGCCGGTCAACGTGACCGGACCGCGAAAGAGCAGAATACCCTGCGTTGATTGATGTCTGACTGCTCCGCGCACGATCGAGTTGACGATGGAAACCGCACCGGTCACGACCCGGACCTCCGCTTCCTGTTGCAAGGTCACACCTTCGACCGCCGGTGGGTTGGCAATGACGGGCAAGGTATCGAAGACCAGACCTCCATGGATCACCACACCGGAAACATCGATCGCCTCTCCCTGCTTCACCGCTGCCAGTATCTTCGAAGCATCAACCGCACGGGCCTCACGATCGGCTTCGGTACAGCCCGCGTTCAAATGAATCTTGAAGAGGTGTTGAGCACCTCCCCCATGCTCCTCAACGAGACAATCGGGCGCAGCAAGAGCAGCCCCTGACCCACTGAAGACCAACAGTCCAATCAAAATAGTGAGGGAGGAACGATCCAGCATGAAGGCCCTTATACGGAATGCCTCAGCCCATGGCAAGACAGCAAAGACCCTTCTACTTTACGGCGACTGATGATTTGGTAAACTTCAGAATGACGTCTCTGAGACAACTCGACAAGACCACCAAAATTGGAGCGCGCCCGATGCGACAATGGGGCCTTGCAGCCTTCGCATTCATCACCGTCCTTGTTTTCACGATCCCGTTCCCGACTCTTGCAGGGGACCTTATTGAACTGCCGGTCCTCGCTGCTGTGCCCTACAATAACCTGGGCGTTTTCGAGGTACTCCTGCTCAAATGGGACAGGCTTCCAGACCCCAATCCCGCCCTCTTACAATGGTTGCAAGGCGGTGTACGATTCGGCAAAACCCACGTTGGCGCGATGGCTCAAGCATTCGACTACGCCGTCGAGCGAACTCCCGCAGTCCAGCACACGGGTGTCGTGTCCGTCATTGGCGTCACGTATCGGCCGACCGGAAGCGATGGACCGAGTGCGGGAGCCGCCATGGCAGTCGGCTTCATTGCGATGTTCAAAGGCGACCGCGTTCAGCGCGGGACCGCGTTGACCGGCACGATCGAAGCGGGTGGTCAGATCGGCTGGGTCGGCGGGATTCCGGACAAAATCCGTGCGGCGAAACGAGAGGGGTACCACACTGTGCTCGTGCCCCGTGGGCAGGTCCACACACCGCAATGGAACCTCAATGAACTCGGCTTCCAATTGAACATCGCCGTAAAAGAAGTGGACACGATCGACGAGGCGTACCAGATCATGACCGGCAGTCGTCTCTAGCCCTGTCCGACTCCCTCGGCAATTCCTTGAGCCATCGCGTCGTATTCGGCTTGCGTCAACCGATGCATCCCCAGTGTGAGCCGACGCGTCAACTCCGCTTGATCCGCAATACCAAGCACCCGTAGCAACAGGGCTTGGCTTGCCTGGGAAGACCAGGTCCATCGGCGAATCCCGTCGATCCGCACGAATCCGTAGCGCGCCTCCGTCCGCAGCTCATCCTTCAGAAAGTCATCCAATGCAGAAAAATCCTGCGGCGGGGACGCGATATGAAATTCGGCGCATAGCCCGACTTTCAGGACATAGACCAGCCCTCGCGATTGCGGCGTCAGATACGTTTGCAGATTTGATCGAATGAGGGCCGTGCAGAGCCCCCAGAGGTGAAGGGAGAGCTGAAGCTCCGCACTCTCTTCCGAGGTCCGTTCACGCAGCGCAGCCGCGATAAAAATAAAATGACTCACGAGCACGTCTCCATGTGGATCGACCAACACAACAGCGGGCGGGACTGTCTGTTTGAAGACTGATTACGAGGGGCGGGGCGATGCGATGGAAACCATTAGATTCCGTTGAACCTGAGAGGGTCAATGGCGATAATCATCGGCGTCGTCGAGCAAGTCTTCAGATTTCTCGAGATAGTCGACATCCTCTTCGTCGTCATCGAGCGAGAGGTCTTCCTCAATATCTTCATCAATCTCTTCTTCGCCGCCGATGTCGAGTTCTTCCTCGCCGATCTCCTCATCGTCAAGACTGGGCTCTTTGGGCATCATCGCAGGAGCCGGTTTCGTCAACGTCGCCTTCTTCGGCTCCTCGTCAAGAGCGGCTGTTGCCGTTTTTGTGACTGCGGCCGCCCCCTTTGCTGAGCGAGACGGTTCCACGCCTTTTTTCTTCGGCGCGGTTTTGGCCTTTGCTGCGGACGGCTTCTTGGCCGCCTTCTTCGCGACGGGTTTCTTCACGGCCTTCTTTGCCGCACCCTTCGCCTTGGCTTTGGCGGTTCCTTTCTTTGCCGGCCTCTTCTTTTTCGCCATCGATCTGCTCCTCTCTCATCCACAAACAGGTGGAGACTGATGCGGCCTCCATCTAGCATGAACTTGCCGGACGTTGCAACGGGGGGGCGCAGCACGTCCAAGATCCCTTGCAAAGCCTCTACTGACAGCCATTCACGGCCACCGTATACTCTGCATGAAGAGGTCCACTCCGCTCCATCTCACGGGCTGACCCAGACCGTAATCACGGCCGGGGCACTATCCGCTCCCTTGATGGTATCCGGTCCTGCCATATCCGTAACGACGAGAGAGAACTGGTACATCCTGCGCTCAGACACCTTCGGCGCGACGAAAGTCGCTTTGGATTCATTGACGTTGGTGAGGCCCACACGATGTCCACGCACTTGCTTCCATTCATAGTGCAACGGATCACCGTCCGGGTCACGGCTGCGAAGGCCGTCGAGCACGACAATCTCTCCCGATTTGACCTGCAGCTCTTTGGCCACCTCGGCAATCGGGAGTCGGTTCGGCTCCTCATCGGCTTCGACAACGACCTCCAGCGTCCCGCTTTTTCCACGATGATCGACGATAATCGATGCCTTACCGGATCCCAAGACCTGCACCCACCCTGCAGCATCGATCGAAACCACCCGATCATCAGAGGAGCGAAAACGGCTCCCCACGTCCGGACCCGTCAGTGAACGCACGAACCCGTCGTTGAACTGTCCGACAGCCGGAACCATCACCCGTTTGCCGATCTTGTCGAACCGCCAAGGCTTTTGAACCGTGAATTCGATGGCGCTCAGCGCAGCCGCGGTCTCGACGGTGACCAGCACCTCGTCGAACTCCTCGTAACTTTCCAATCGGCCTCTGGCCACTTCTCCAACGACCAGCAGCCGCATTGCTCCCAAGGCTTCAGCAGGAACCACCACACTCCCGGAGAATGGAGCTCCTGCTTCCGTTGCAACGAAGGGGGCCGCTGTCGCTTGGTGTGATGCAAGAGGCTCTTCATCGAGCCGGTACCAGTAGTAGCGTACAGCACGAAGACTGACCTCTTTCCCAACGGACACTGCCACCGGTACCGACTTGCCGGATTGCAGAGTTGCACCCTGGATCGGTGTCGTCAGAGTGATGGCCCAGACCGTCTCTCCGGTGGTTGACCAGAGAAGCCCTTGAAGGCTGGTCCACAGGAGCATCAAGCACAACCGCTGCCCCCGTTTTGATCTGCGCTCGCCCGCCTCAGGCATACCGCCCCCTGGAATGCAGCGGAGAATCGTACAATCCTGCCTCCAGGTCAAGTCCGCAGTATCAGGCGGACAGCAGACGCCCTATTGATCCGTCGACTACCATGGTAAAATAATCAACATGGAATGCGATGAGTCCTTCTGCGAAGATCAAGCTCTAAAGCAATAGAGTTGAAACCTGGGGCAGGTGAAGATGACACTAAAGTTCCACTTGACGATCGCCGTTCTGGCCATGGGCCTCTTGGCAGTTTGGCCTACAACTGCTACGCCGCCTCATACCGCCATCATTATCGACAGCGGATCTCCCTATTTCGTACCAAAATTGGCGACCGTTTCGACCGGAGCTCCCATTAGATGGGAAAATCCGACCCCCACCGAACATACCATTACCCACATGGGTTGCATGGAGGACGGTGAGCCCTGCGCCTTCGATTCCGGTATCGTCCTGCCCAACGGGACATTCACATTGCCAGGTCTCGCACCAGGCCGCTATCCCTACTTCTGCCGCGTCCATCCCATCATGCGAGGCATGCTCATCGTGACTGACAGCTTTGTTCCCTCGCAGCTCTAACGAGACCCCTCCCCAAGCGAACCCACATTCCAAGGATGTTGCAGGAATCCTGGCCCGTCGTGTAGGCTGCGACGCTCATATAGTATTGCCGACATGAAGCCATCCGTCGCTGTTCACGAGCCTCGCAGCCTCGCAGGAGAGACCCTCACGCTCCTCGCCTGGCATATCCCCGATCTCGTCGCCTACCAACATCACGAAGACGAATGGTGGTTCGCCCCGCTCGACGACAACCTCCCGATCGTGCGAGTCAATCGCATCGGTCTTGAAATGCTGAAAGCAATGAACGGTCACACGACTGTCGGCGCCCTGCTCGAAAAATATGGCACGCGCGTGTGTGGACCTGACGGACAACCAGGCCGGTGGCATTTAGAACGTTGGGCGCTCCCCAATTTTTCGCTCTGCTACTTCGGCACCGAACCACCCGGCGGCCATCGGCACAAAGCCAAGTGGGACGTGCTCCTCCAACAAATCCGAGAAGGCTGGTCCGGCCAGGAGGGATTCGAAGGCGAAGAACACCTGGAAGACTTTCATCACCATGAATTGACTGACAGCACTCAGGAAGACGGGCACTTTGACTTGATCGAGACGACCGTCTCACATCTTTTTCGCGAACCGAATGCCGCGCTCAACGGCCTGACCTACGGCCGCTTGCTCATGCAGCAATTGCGCAAGCTCGGATGGTTCAATCCGAAACCGAAGATTCTCCTCGAAGTCGGCGGCGGGCTCGGGTACGTGGCTCGGGAGATGGCAAAAGAAATCCTCCCGTTCGAGCGCCAGGCGATCAAGTACGTGTCGCTCGATATCACACAGCCGTTTCTGAAGCTCCAAACGACGCGGGCCAAGGAAGGCGGCTGGAGCGGTATCGGCACCCGCGCGAACGCTGAAGGACTCCCCTTCAAAGACCAGTCGGTCGACCTCGTGATCGACAACGAGAACATGGCCGATATGACGCCGGTCAAACTCACCAGCAAGGAACTCCTTGAGAACAAGGGTGACACCGAACAGCATCAGGAGGCGCTCGATTGGATCAGGCGGCTGCGCCTCCCCATCGAAGCCCATCCACCGGACGAGGTGATCTTTAACTTAGGCCCGATTCGCTTCTTGGCAGAACTCTGGCGGGTATTAAAACCAGGCGGCCGCGCCTTTCTGACAGAATTCGGGATCGAAGAAGGCTGGCCCGCTCCGGTCAAACTGCCGGGCCATACCGAATACGAAGTGCAATACAGCCACCTGCGCCAAGCCGTCCGTTGGCTCGGGTTTCAGGAACGCTATCTGACGCTGCCGCAGTTTCTGGCGATCAAGCCGGACACGAAAGTGCTCTGCACCGGCGCCGCCTATACGATCCAACGATTCTGTCAGGCAATGAACAAGCCTTTCACCGTGCGGGCCTACACTGAAAGCGAACTCAAACAGGCACTCGGTGATCTCTTGCCGAAGTTCCAAGGCACGCATTTCCACGACGTGATAGACCCGGCCTGGTTCGGCCTCATCGACTTCAAAGTGGTGTTGCTGGAAAAACCCGGGGGGGCGCCGAAGCCGACGTTCACCGAACAAAAAGGCTATCGGTGGTATTCGCAGAAGTAAAACATGAGCCGAGAGGGCGCCTCTTTTACTCTGCGACTCATCGCCCCCGCCTGGCCAAATCGATCAGCACACCTTCCCGCAATCCTAAATCGCTGACAAGTACGCTCGACATCCCTAACGTCTCCATGACTGTTCGGATAATGATTGCACCGGCGACAATGACTTCCTCTCGGCCTTCCTCCAAGCCGGGCAGACCGATACGGTCGGTCTTCTTGCGGCTCAAGAGCTCCTGTTCGAGTGCGTGAATCGCACCGAGCTTCAACTGGTAATTATGGATTCTGACCGGTTCGTAGGCGGGAAGCTTCTGCGCCATGGCAGCAAGCGATGTAATCGTGCCGGCTGTGCCGACGAAGGTCGCTGTCTGATAATTGCCCATGTCCGCAACCGCAATTTTCGTTTCTCCCGCTACCCACTCGCGGGCCCGGCGGATTTCTTCATCGGTCGGAGGATCGTGGCGCAATATCCTTTCACAGAGTCGCACGACCCCGATATCAATCGATCGCACAACCGGCTTCTGTTCCGGTCGATCGAGGATGAACTCAGTACTGCCACCGCCGATGTCCAGCGCCAGAATATCGGTTACGCCATGTGGTAACCCCGAGCGAATGCCTAACAATGTCCGCTCGGCTTCGACTTCGCCTGTGATAATCTCAACGTCGAAACCGGCCTCGCGTTTTACTCGCTCCAAGAACTCGCTCCGGTTCCCCGCATCGCGAACCGCACTTGTGGCAACCGCCGTGCAGGCATCGACGCGATAGCTGTCGATCACTTCACGCCATTCCTTCAAGCAGTGAATCGCCCGATCCATCGCAGCCGCATTCAGCCGCTTCGACTGATCGACTCCCTCGCCAAGCCGAAGGATGCGGCGCTCTGATCGAAGCTCTTTGAGCGGCCCATGAGAGGGGAGATCAGCAATGAGGAGGCGACAGGTCAGGGTGCCGATATCGATACCGGCCAGGCGTTGCGTGTTCATTCGGCATTCCGAATTTCCGCCATGTCATCTTCCAACTTCTTACGCGCTTCCTTTAGTTGATGGATTTCTTTGACCAGCCGACCAATTTCCATGTCGTACAGGACCCGCTCCGCCGGCTCCCCGGCTTCCCGCAAGCTTACCGCCCGCTCGCCGACATCGCGATACAGATCGTTTAGTTGCTGACCGATCTTGCGAACTTCGAGACGCAAGCGGAGCAACTCCGTTTCTTCCAGCGCCCGGTTTGCCGCTTGCGCCGTTCCCAGCCGTAACGTCGCCAGCCCGGACATCAAATCATGCTTCAACCGCTGCAACAGTCCCATCTTCTCCTCTACTTTCTCTCTACCATTGGGATCGGTCTTCCTCTGCGCGGGTGGCGGCGTCCGGGCGACTTTATCACCCGCCCGACCCTTGCCGCGCCGAGACGCGCTTTTCACCAAGCGCCCGCAGCGGAAGGGTCCCACTGGGGGATGGGCGAAGCGAGGACGAATGGGCTTGGGCGCCGACAGTCCCCGCGAATCTCAACTCACCGATCCCAACTCCAATTTCTTTTCCCATTTTCTCAACATCGCTTCGCGCAGCCCTTGGTGGGCCGGCGCGCTCAGCTGAGGGTCCTGCTTCAATAAGGAGAATGCTTCCAGCCTTGCCTGCTGCAGCAGATCACTGTCCCTCACGATGTTGGCAACGCGAAACTCCGGCATCCCCCATTGGCGAAATCCGAAAAACTCACCGGGCCCTCTGATGCGCAAGTCTTCTTCTGCGATCACAAACCCATCATTTGATCGGACCAACGCCTCAAGCCGTTCCTTGGCGGTCGACGATTCCTCATTGCCTGACGGCCGTTTGCCTAGCTGGGTTCTGGTGCGCCCCATCGTCGCGGCCATCAGCAGGCAATAGGATTGATGACCGGCCCGTCCGACACGCCCGCGCAATTGATGCAACTGCGCCAGACCGAAACGCTCGGCATGTTCGATCATCATGATGGTTGCGTTCGGTACATCGACACCGACCTCGATGATCGTCGTCGCGACGAGCAGATGAATCTTGCCGGTTTTGAAGTCGGCCATGATTGCTTCTTTTTCCGCCGGCTTCATGCGCCCATGTAACAGACCGACTTGATACTCCTTAAACTCGCCGTTCTGCAGCAATTCGGCCCCCTGGATAGCGGCTTGCAGATCGACTTTCTCCGACTCCTCGACCAATGGATAGACCACATACGCCTGTTTCTTGTTCCGCAACTCATCTCGCAGGATTTGATAGGCGCGCCGCCGTTGCGATTCACCGAAGAGAAACGTGCGAACCGGTTTCCGTCCCGGAGGCAGCATCTGTATGATCGAGACGTCCAGATCCCCGTACACGGTCATTGCGAGAGTACGAGGAATCGGTGTCGCCGTCAGCACGAGCACATCCGGCT
Organism: Nitrospira sp.; assembly: GCA_035455145.1. Taxonomy (GTDB): domain Bacteria; phylum Nitrospirota; class Nitrospiria; order Nitrospirales; family Nitrospiraceae; genus Nitrospira_C. The sequence goes on along the minus strand of DATIFR010000079.1, from coordinate 17,207 downwards.
TATAGCCTTTTTCCTTCAGCGTCTTCCGTTGCAAGACACCGAACTTATGCTGCTCATCTACCACGGCCAGGCCCAAATTCTTGAAAACCACGCCTTTCTGAATTAACGCATGCGTGCCGATTGCCACCTGAATCTGCCCAGACGCAAGCTGCGTCGCCTGTACCTTTTTCAGTGCCGCCTTCTCTCCGCCGCGCAACAAAACTACGTTCAACCCCAGGCTCTCCAGGATGCCCTTCAAATTGCGATAATGCTGTTCGGCTAGGATTTCTGTCGGCGCCATAAGCGCCGCCTGATAGCCCGAGCCGCAGGCCATCACGATCGCATGCAGTGCCACGACGGTCTTCCCCGATCCCACATCGCCCTGCACCAACCGATTCATCGGGCGCGGCGAAATCATGTCCCTGAAAATTTCCCGGATCACCTGATCCTGCGCTGCAGTCAATTGGAACGGCAGCAACCGCCCCAGTTTTTCCAACAAGGGCGTTCTCGGGCTGAAGTGCAGACCTTTTTTCTCACTCTGGACGGAACGCTGGCGCGCGGCCAACGCGACTTGCAGGAGAAAGAGTTCCTCGAACGCCAGCCGGCGATGCGCCGGCGACTTCCCTTGCTCGAGCAGCTGCAACTCAGCGCCCTCTTTTGGAAAATGGATGTCTTGTAGCGCTTCCTGGATGGGAACCAGGCGCTGGCGGGCACGAACCGGCACAGGCAACTGATCCCTCAGATCCCCGGCATGCTCATCGAGCAGGCACTTCATCAGCACGCGCATCTGCCGTGAAGTCCACCCCTTTGTTTCGTGATAAATCGGCACTATCCGACCGACGTGCAACGTGGATTCGGTTCCTTCACCCACCACCTCGTACTGCGCCACATCCATCCGGGGAACCATCCAGCCCTGCCGGCCGGCGATCACGCGCCCGCTCATCATGACGGTTTTCCCAACGGCCAATACCTGCTCCAAATACGGCTGATTGAAAAACACCACCTGCATGCGTCCCGTCCGATCTTCGACACAGACTTCCAGGACGTTGAAACGCCGGTTTCTCGTCCGTTTGGCCTCGCTCTTTACCACTTCACCACAAATTGACGTCGCCATTCCCGGCACCAACTCGCCGATTGGCGTCATGACCGAACGATCTTCATACCGCCAGGGCACCGTCCAGAGCGCATCTTCAACCGTCTCGATACGTAACCGCTGCAGGACCGCCATGCGCTTTGGACCGACGCCCTTCGCAAAGCGAATGGGGTGCGCCCACAGTTCGTGCGTCGGTGCGCTCTTCGTCACGGCCGCACTCCATGCGAGGGGCTCCGGATCCTGCCAGGCACGAGCGGGATCATCGGCCGTGCGGCGCAAGGTCCTTAGAATGGCGGTAGCCTCCTGAAGCCGGCGTTGTTGTTCCGCTTGCGACAACCGCTGCTGATCCTCACCGAACAACTCACGAAGCTTGAGCAATGCAGCCTCGACTGCCCTCGGATACACCCGATCGGAAAGGGCCTGCATCACCTGTGTGGAGACAAAACTACTGAGATTCTTGACAGTGGGTAGATGCGCGAAAGCATCACGGCTGGCAAATTCGATGGGCCGTGCGAGACGGTCCAACCATTGTTGAAATTGCTCGGCGGGTTTGGGCTCAGAAGAGCGCCACATCACGGGCGAGATCGTATCACAGGCCCGCGTGCGCCTCAACGAGGACCTCGGCGTCAATGACCAGGGACGCCAGGTAGATTTCCTTACAATTCTATGGCGTAGGAGAAACCGGTGTTACACTGAGCGCAAGCAAGGATACGTCATTTATGTACCGTCGGAATATCTCGCACGTCCTCTATCCGGCAGCCTGCATTCTCGGGCTCTTCATCGTGTATGAAGCCTGGCTGAAGCCGGCATACGTACATCCTCCTTCACCGATACAAACCGAAGGGGAATCCCAATCCGGCAATGAGACGGATCCGGAACCGCAATCCGGTGAACAATTAGAGCCGGCGCCCAAGCAATCGCGCGCAATCGAAACGAGTAACGTACCGGATACGAAGTACCAGGATGACTTGGCAACGATTCGAGACGACATCGAAAAGGGCAACCTCAACGAAGCCGAAACGAAACTCTTGAGGCTCCCGTCGGCCGTCCAGTCCGATGCCCTCGCTCGTTCCTATGTGGCGACCCTCTGGAATAACCTGGGCATCGAACAGGAAAAGCACGATGGGACCAGAGTCTCCGTCAAAGCCTTCAAGAATGCCGCGGCGCTCGATGCCAAGAACCCCGTGATCCAGATGAACTTGGCCCATGCCTACTGGGAACAACGCGACCCTGCCATGAGCCAGGAATTCCTTGAACGGTTGATCGCGCTCGCACCCGATGAACCCTTTCCGCACCTGGCCCTCGCCGATCTGCTGCAGGAGCGTGACCGGATGAGCGAAGCTGCCCCCCACCTCGATCAGGCTGCCGATCGGGCGAGGAACGATCCAAGCCTGCAGTCGTATCTCCGTGCCGTGACTGCCAAAGTCCATCGGACCGAGCAGGCAGAATCCCGCTTGAATAGCCGCGACGGCGCTCATTTCACCGTGAAGTACGACGGAAGCACTGATCACGACACCTGGACTGCGGTGCTGGAAATTCTGGAAGAAGCCTACCGGGAGATCGGGCAAAAGTTCGGGCACTTCCCGTCAAGGCCGATTGTGGTCGTCCTGCACGCGAACCAGACATTTCAAGGCGTCACGGGCAGCCCGGCATGGGCCGATGGACTGTTCGATTCCATCCTCGGTCGCATCCAGATCCCCACACAAGGCGCCTTGACAGATCGCGTCTGGCTAAAACGCGTGCTGCGCCACGAATTCGTACATGCGCTGCTCCAAGACCTGCAGGGACACCACACGACTCTGCCAACCTGGCTGAACGAAGGGTTGGCGATGCAGCTCTCCAGTGATCGCTGGTCAGACCTGGAGGAGCTCAATCAAGGAGATGTGCCGGTTCTTCCGTTGACGGCCCTCGAAGGTGGTTGGGGAGGGCTCTCGAGCGAAGCGGCATCCGTCGCGTATCTTGAAGCCAACTCTGCAACGCGGTATCTCATCCGTCGATACGGCATGCATGAGGTCCAGCAACTACTGGCTCGCATGAAGAAGAATCAAACCTTGACGAGCGCAATGCAGTCCCAGCTCTCGCTCTCGTACGAGCAGTTTCAATCTCGTTGGTTGGAGCAACTGCACGAGGAACAGAAGAAGGGGTAAGAGCAAGCTTCGCTTAACGGTCGCTGCGCACTTACAGCGGGATCAAATCCCGTCTCTCTCTACACGTTGGCTGGAGCCTTGCGGCCACATCGGCAGCTTGCCCGCAGAATCGTCCGATCGCTCCGGTATGGCGTCCTCTTCATCGATGGCTGGAACGACCTTGTCTTCCCACAACAACTGCTGACCGGCTTCGTCCGGCATCTTGATCCGGAAATCGATCTCCCGCGGAATCACTCCCGTCATGCCGATCACACTCCGGCTGATACGCTCCACTCTCACATTCGCCGGATCGGCGGAAAACTCGTCCGCCCACGCCAGCTGCCCTGTTTCAGGGTTCACGGCACGGAGGACAAAATAGGGCTGGCCGCTCGTTTTGGTCCTGCCGGTGACCTTCACCATCGCAGTGCGGGACTGGACCTGGGCCACGACCGGAAAGGCCGCGACGTCGGGATTGCTGCCGCTGCTGAGGTTCAGCCTCCCTTCCCAGAGGAAACGCCCGTTTGCCGCATCGTACACACGAAGCGTGAACTCCGATAAGCCATCCGAACCGACGCCGACACCCCCTGCGAAGATACGAGTACGCGGGCGACTCGACGGAGGCCCATCATCCTTGATATCGAGTTCGTACGTTTCAGCCGAAAGGACTTCGCCGGATTCCGCATCGTAGGTCTTCACGGTAATCGCTGAGATGTCGGCGTCTTGATAGCCCAAACCCGCCGCCACGGTTTTCCTATTTTTCTCTGTGCTCGCATCTGCACTCCAGGCCGGGTTGGCGCTATTCAAACCGAGCAAGGCCGCCCCAACGATGGCTACGTAGAACATGCTATAAGTCTTGATGGGTCGAATGAAGCCGGTTGAGCGGGAGCAGACGGGAACCGGGTCTCGTTGAACAAGCCTGAAACCTTCTTTCAATTGGCGGATTACCTCTGACCACCAGGCGATCAACCTCATGAGCGGTGCCCCCTTATTGATGCCTAACTATCTCAGTTACGCTGCGACGTGGAAATTCCCCACTGTGGGGAGAAATTCCTCAAAAGAGGGGGATATGCCGTGAACGGAAATGTGCAGAAAGCTGGCTAGGGCAACTTCGTAGGGCCGCCTGACGAAGGAGTATGGCTGTCGATGGAGTCGGCCTTCTTTGACTGCTGGGGCTCAGAGCAGCGCTCAAGTGGAACTACTCCGAACAGACGATACCGGTACCGCGCCACGAACCAATACAGAAGGTCACCTAGCGGTTTTGCCAGGGGGAATGCGAGTACTCTCGCGAGGACCCGGCCTCCCTTCAGTCCCGGAAGCAGGGGGAGAAATGCATCGAGCCCTTTCGCAACCTTGCCATCCGGGTCCACGAGAAAGGCGACGTCCGGGCGGCCTGGGCGATATCGCATGCCGAGAGCCTGCTTGGCCTCCTCGCTCTGATACGTAATCATACGTAGTGAGCTGCCTGCAGTTTCAGACTGCAGCTGCTCGATCCCCTTCTTCGCGGTCACGCAGAGGCGGCATTCGCCATCATAAATCAAAAGACAGGGTCGGGGGTCATGATCAGGAGAAGGATCGGTCATGGCCAGGGCTCCGTTTAAAACACCTCGTTGCTCACGTGTGAAGTCACAGGTATGATCGCCGGCATGCAATATCGAGGAACATTGCTTCTGCTGTTGTGTGTCCTGAGCGCCATCGGACTCGCGACAGTCCAGTTAGCCCTTTCACCAGACCTTTCGCCGACTGCTCGATTCTTGTGGCTGTGTACTCTTGTCGGCCTGCCTCTGGCACTCGGTAGCGTGGTCTGGGTGGGATGGAGATGGACCCCCATGGCCTGCGTCATCTACGGCACGATCGGACTGGCGTTGGATCTGGCAACCGTGACGAGCATTCTTGGAGGGCATGGGGGAACAGACAAGATACTCGTACTGAGCGGAATCAGCGGGATCGTGAACTTCTCGTTGATCGTTTTTGGCGGCCGTGCGTTCTGGAGTTGCCTACAGGGACCACCGCCTCCAGGATCCCACCCTCCCAATCCTCCATCCCCTGTTTCATCTTCAGCATCCTGATCGCTCCAAACCCTGCTTCTTTCAACCACCTCGCCGTCTCGGCAGCGGAATAGGTATTGCCGGTCTCTGTGAAAAGCAGCATGGAGACAGCGAATAGACTCGCCTCTTCTGGAAAGAGGCCTTCTCGATCATGCAGGAATGCGTCTTGTATGATGAGGCGTCCCCCTGGGACCAGCGCCTTCTTCGCACGTTGAAACACCGCCTGATTCTGTTCCGGCGAATAGATGTGCAAGACGTTGGAGTACCAGATCATGTCGAACGATCCCGGAATATCCTCCTTCAACAGGTCCAACGGTAAATAGGAGAGCCGGGGACCGGCCTTGTGCGTCGCCGCAATCTCCTTGGCCACTTCCAACGCGGCGGGGCGATCACACACCGTCGCACGGAGGCCGGGATTGTTAGCCATGAATGCCATCGCATAGGTCCCGGGCCCCCCACCGAGATCCAGCAGTGTTTTGGCCCCTTTCAGGGAAATCTGTGCGGCGATTTTCGGCGCGGTTTCCAGCGTGCGATGGTGCATCGCCCAGGTGAATTGGCGGCGATAGTCCTGCGCCTCCGGCTCGTCTTTATCGAGCGATTCACCGGTCCTGACCGATTCCGTCAGTCGCATCCAATCCGCCCAGTGGCTTGTGATAAGGTTCAGATAATTTCCTCGATAGGCGGGATCATCGGCGTTCAACGCCGTCGCCGCGAGTCGGCTGTTGCGATACAGGTCCCCCTTCTTGTGCAGCAATCCGGCCATGGCGAGGTTTCGACAGAGGATAGAAAGCCCTCGCTCGCTCACCTTCAGTTCGCGAGCAAGGTCGGACATCCTCCATATTCGTGCCCCGACGACTGTAAAGAGCTTCAACTCCAGCGCCGTGAGGATCACCCGCGGCAGACGATAGGCCGAGACGGTGTCGCGAAAGTCGTCAAAGGACTTGATTGCTCGCATCATGCCGACCCGCCAATCTGCCGGCAGCACCAACGTATGAGGTCTTTCACTTTCGAAAGGTTCTCGAAGTCGACCGTGCGTTCGAATGCCACCGCCACATACTCCTCGTTCATGTCTGTTTGCTCGGAAAACCCGGATTGCAATAGCAGCGGGCGATATTTCGAAACCGCCGGTTGAATAAAGTACTTCGCCTGCTTCGCCACTTCGTCTGTGCCCAAATCCTCCGGGGTCCCTTCTGACATCAAGCTCATCACATCGTCCATCGCCACGCCATACTGACAGAGCAGCTTGCCTTCCGGCTTGATTTCCAAAAGCCAGCCGTCGTTGCCGAGATCCAGCGCAAGCGGACCTCCTGGCTCCAACTCATAGAATTGCGGAAAAGCTTGGGACAGCGAGCGGCGCACCTCGGTCCACAATACTGAGGCTTGCTCGCTCATCCGTGCGACTCCCGGAGGGTTGGGGGACTAGACGCGTCGCATATCCGATCCCGCAATGCCTGCAGCCGTCTGGTATTTTCCTCGAGCTTGGGCAGATGATACTTGCGGTCCATGTCCACAACCCGCTCCAACAAGTTGGCCGCTTCTTCGAGCCGTCCCATTGACTCATAACAGTCCGCTAGGACGTAGCGAGCCCCGCCTGCGCGGAGCTCATCGCGCGCCCGTTCGGCGATGGACTGACTCGTCTGGCAGCAGGCGATCGCATCCTCATAGCGGTGCTGCATCAGAAACGTCCTTGCCATCATCCGCCAGGCATCTGCGGCTCCGCCGTCATTGCCCAAGCGCCGCATCAAGACGAGAGAATTCTCATAGTAGGTGATCGCGTCGTCAAATTTTCCGGTTTCCCGCGCGACCAGTCCAAGATCGGAAAACAGGACGGCCTTCGCGGCCTCGTCATGGGACTTCGCCATGAGATCAAGGGCCTCTAAGTAGTAGGCCCTGGCCCGGTCCCACTCGCCCGCGTCTGCGCGCAGATTGCCCAAATTCGCGAGCGTGGTGCCGATCCCTTTCTCATCGCCCAGGATCTTCTGCAACTCCAACACTTCATGATAATAATTTTGAGCCGCCTCGCGCCGTCCGCTCACCGCGCAAATGTTCCCCAGATTGCCGAGTGTCGCCGCAAGGGCCCGCTGGTCTCCGGTGATGCGATCGCATTCCAGCGCCTTGGCATAGCAGGTATAGGCATCCGTGTAGTGGCCGCGGCCGAAGTGCTCGTTCCCTTGGCGATTGAGTTCTTCGGACAGGCCGTTTCGTAAGGTCATACCAGTCACTCGCTACTGTAACGCCCGTTCCACCGCTTGCTTGGCACCCGTGAGAATCGACGTGCCGTCACCGACAAGCATCGCATCGAAGTTGTACTTCAGGAGACGCCGAAGCCCTTCCTTGGCTTTTGCCGCATCTGCATACTTTTCAGCCGGCAACATGCTGAGCGCCCCGGCCGGTTTTCCGATGAGGGCGTCACCCACGATGAGGATTCCTTTGCCGAGCTGAATGAAGAGGGCCGATTCGCCGGGAGACTTTTGGTCTTTCAAATGCACCACCCATAGGCCGCCAGGCAGCAATTCCTGATCTTTGAACGTCTTCGTCGGTTTGAGATCCATTTGTGACGCGTCGGCCTCTGGTACAAATAGTTGGCAGCCGAAATTTCCCTGGCACGGCCCGGCCTCACGCGCATGGTCACGGTTCGTCACGATGAGATAGTCGACTGGTCCGTTCCGTCGAATGAACGATTGATCCTCGCCTGCAATAGGAGGCGGGTCGATCAGAATTTTGTGTTCTCCCACGACGAGGAACAAGCCGTTGAAGTCGAGCTGCTTTTCCTCGGAAAACCAGGACCACTGCCAGAATCCCGGGAGGACTTGTTTCATCATGATTTACAGTGAGGCGACCGCGTCCTTTACCGTCTTGGTGACTTTGGCAAGGATACCGGCCTCGTTCGGAAGATCGATGATGTCGTCTTCCGGCACGGTGATGAATTTCCGATTCGACCCCTTGGTCAGCGAAATCAGGAACATGCTGTTGGACGGAGTCACAGGAATGACGACATGAACTCCCTCATCAATGGCTTTCACCACCTCCAAGAACTTCTGCTTCCCCTCTTCCAACTCTTCCATATCTCTTCCTACCTCTCCTCCTCGTGCGGCCAGTGGCATCTTCCTTATGCGTGGCGGCCATGGGGTTCCAGTATGCGCGCGTCGAACGAATTCCTTCTGAGGGCGCGCGTTCCGCGAGCAGCGGAACCCCTAGCCGACGCGCTCTCACATCTTGCTGCTTCCGCCCGCCAACAACTTTTCTACCTCGGCGACAATCACATCCGCACCGGCAAGGTCCATATTGCCCACACGCTGCCAGCGGATGATGCCGTTCTGATCGATGACATAGACGTTGGGAATGAATTTCCCCCCGCCATAAAGCTTGTCCGTGACTTTGCCCGGATCCAACAGATAGGGATAGGTCACCTTCACCGGGAACGCGGAAAGAAATTCGCCGACATCCTTCTTGGAATTGCCATTGGAATTCACCCCGATCACGGCCACATTCTTGCCTTGCATCGCTTCGTGCACTTTCTGGAGATTGCTCCCCTGCATCATGCAAGGGTCGCAAATGTGGAAGAGCCCCAATACAATCACCTTTCCTTTGTAGGCATCCAGAGATACCGCCTCTCCGGTAATGGCATTCAACGAAAACGACGGGGCTTTCTCTCCGACTTTAAAGAAGCCTGCAGCCAACAGCAGATGGGCGGCAAAGACCGGAAATATGAGGACACTGAGGAAGAGGGCAAGACGTTTCATAGGGGCCTCCATTTCTTATGAAGCGCTGAATGCTGAGTACGCTGTGCTGAGTCCCTCATTTCACAGGACTCGGCACTCAGAACTCAGGACTTCTGCCGGGTATCCTACCATGCAGATTTTTTCAGGAGCAACGGCACGCGAGGCGAGCTCACGCACCGATCCGCGCGAGCAGGACGAACTCAGAGAGAAACTGGCGGCTTCAGTGACGTTCGAGTAACGGCGTGATCAGCTGAGGCAGGTCCAACACGTCTTGGCCGAAATGCAACCGGTAACAAGCCGCCTGCTGCACCAGCTTTGAGAGCGCCTGAAACTCTCGTGCGGCAGCCTCTTCGTCGTACACAAGCGACTGTTCGGGCATAAACAACTCAAGCGCTCGGCTCTTGGGGAGCGGCTCCAGACAACTGTGGGGCATATGGGTAACGTGAGGAAACAGGATCATAGTTGGCTCGCAGGACCGCCCCGCCGAGTCTGAGTAGATGTCTTCCAATTGGAAGGACTTTTTATAGGCTCCCTGGCGCAGCAGGCCGGACATGGCGTCGCGCAGTTCTGGAAAGAACCCGATCGTCTGCTCCGTCACATCGATCTTCATGGGAGCGGCTCGCAACTCCAATCGCGTGCCGGAATCCCAGAGAACCGGGTGATCATCGGAAAGATAGCGGTATCCGGAACGGAGCAGTGAGAGCAGGGTGGTCGTCTTTCCACATCCAGTATTTCCGAGAATCAACAATCCTCGGCCGTGATACTCCAGCGCGGTGGCGTGCAGCGTGAACATGTTGTTCCGCTTGAGCAGTTCGGCCAAGGCATAGTGAAAAAAACCTTCCAGCCGGTCCTGATGCATCGCAGCGGGATGATAGAAATAGCCTCGAGCCGTGCCCTGCGCTCCGTCTATGTCCAGCAGCCCCTGGTCATGGATGTCGACAACGAGATGGCTGCCGTCCTGCAGAATATCGCACTGCCAGAGCGCTCTCATGGCGCTCCCCATGACAGGCTTGGTGCCGGAAAACAGACGGCGTGCGGCAGGTGAGAGAGCGAGCGGCACCGCGTCACGACCAGGGGCTTCCTCGAAGTGGATCGTCAGTGAGACGCCTTCTGTGGGCCCATCCCCTCGAAAATGTTTGAGCCACTCCGCCATGGATGCGCGCAAGGTAGGCGAAGACGTCAGATAGCGCAGCCCGACACCATGAAACGAGAATCGATATTCGAGGGGCCGTACGGCTATGGTCATCGGCGGCTGTGCTCCTGCCTCTCCCTGCACACTGATAATCCAGACATCTTATTGTTTGGCAGAGAATCCGTGAGTGAGGAGTCCCTCGTGGCTCCATTGCGCAACGAACGACAGCACATGGTCATGCACTCGCTCGAGCGACAGATTGAGGTGGGCACACACTGAGCGGTGAATCTCTTCGAGCGTAGCGGTGCCAGAACACTGTTCCCAGATAGCTGTCCCTACACGATTCAGTCGATAAGACCGCCCGGTACGAAGATCGAAGAGGACGGTCTCGCCTTCTAACGCCACACCTTGAACCTTCGGATGAATAACTGGCACCAATTCCCTCAGCCTGCCCCAATCCTCACCCTGAGATAACTCTTCCCGCTGTATGGTCATCGCCGCAACCTCGGCCTCATGATCGGGCGTACTGAACGGTTGCCGCATCACACCTCCCGAATCGTTGATTGCTCGACATCCGCACCACATACAGCAGTCTCCGCGGCTTGCCGTTTCCCGCCTCACATTATGCCTATGCCGGATTCCTGCCTAGTTCCCTGAAAGCTGGGAGCTTCCCCCTACTTTTGGGGAATACAGTGCGTAACGGCCCTGAGCGATCAGAGGGGAAAAGCCTTAACGACCCTAGCAATGTCGTGGTGATCTGCGTAGACGGCGAGGCAGGGAAATCGGAGCAGGAGGACTGAAGCGAACTACGTAGACCGTTCGAAGAGACCGAGCTGGAATTCTTCGGCCCTGGTGAACGAGATGGGGTACCGTTCGGTAAAGCAGGCGTTGCAGTATTGACCGGGCGTACCGGGAGCGGATTTCAGCATGCCCTCAAGGCTCAAATAGGCCAGGCTGTCCGCCGTGATGTACTTGCGAATTTCCTCCGTCGAGTGACTCGACGCGATCAGTTCTTTTTTCGTCGGCGTATCGATCCCGTAGAAACAGGGCGAGATAATCGGCGGCGAACTGATGCGCACGTGGACTTCTTTTGCACCGGCTTGACGGATCATTTTCACAATTTTTCTGCTGGTCGTGCCCCGCACAAGCGAATCGTCCACAACCACCACCCGTTTCCCGTGCAGAACCTCCGGCACGGCATTCAGCTTCACTTTCACGCCGAAATGGCGAATGGACTGTTCAGGCTCGATAAAGGTCCGTCCCACGTAGTGATTGCGAATCAGTCCCGTCTCGAATGGAATCCCTCCCCCTTCCGCATAGCCCAGCGCCGCCGGAACACCGGAATCGGGAACCGGAATCACGATGTCCGCCGGCACCCACGATTCCTGCGCGAGTTGTCGCCCCAATGCTTTCCTTGTGGCATAGACGGCATTGGCACCGAAGATTTTGCTGTCGGGTCTCGCGAAGTACACATATTCGAACACACACATTGCAGGTTGGACTGGAGCAAACGGCTTATAGCTCGTGACGCCCTGCTCATTGAGGACGACCAATTCTCCCGGTTCGATCTCTCGAATGAGTTCGGCATCCAATAGATCAAACGCACAGGTTTCCGAGGCCACCAAATAGCTGTCGCGCAATCGCCCGAGACAGAGAGGCCTGAATCCGTGCGGATCACGCGCCGCGATGATGCCGTCATCGGTCAGCAGCACGACGGAAAACGCGCCGCGAACCTGGCTGAGTGCGTCGATGATGCGGGCCAGCAACGTATCAGCTCGTGAGTGGGCGATAAGATGGATGATGACTTCGCTATCAGAGGTCGACTGGAAAATCGCGCCATAGGCTTCGAGTTCATTGCGCAGCACCTGAGCATTGATCAGATTGCCGTTGTGCGCGAGTGCGAGATTGCCGAAGGCGAAATTTACGGTGAGAGGCTGCACGTTCTTGAGATCCTGGCCTCCTGCGGTCGAGTACCGGTTATGCCCGATCGCCGTCGTCCCGACCAAGTTCTTGAGTATCGAGTCGTTAAAGATGTCGGCTACCAGCCCCATGCCTTTATGCGCATGGAACTGTTCGCCATCGCCGGACACGATGCCGGAAGCTTCCTGTCCGCGATGCTGCAGAGCATAGAGCCCGAGGTAGGTCAGATTCGCCGCTTCTTTGTGCCCGAAAATCCCAAACACGGCGCATTCGTCGTGAAACTTATCAGGACTGATCATGGGTAAGGTGTGAGGCGTGAGGCGTGAGGCGTGAGGAAGAAATCCTTGGTTCTGACTCATGACACCTTACCCCTTACGCCTAACCCCTTACGCTTGATTCAGCGTACGTTCGATTGAAAAAGCCCATCGGTCATACAACTGGTCGATCGGCAGATCAAGGCGGCACCCGTCGCTCCATTGCCCCTTCTCGACGTCTATCACGAACCGCTCCCCGCCGGCGGTCCCGATTTTCATCGCCGGAATGCCGCCATCCCACGCCCGGCTGAGAATCGATTCGGCATGTTCCGGCTTCACCGAGAGCACGACGCGGGACTGGCTTTCTCCGAACAAGAGGGCATCGCGGCGCAACGACTCGAGAGTCAATCTTATCACAGCCCCCCGCTTTACGTCCGGTGCGGAGACACAGCATTCAGCCAGTGCAACTGCCAAACCGCCATCCGAACAATCATGGGCGGATTGAACCAGCCCCTCTTGAATCACTTTCAGTATGAAATCTTGAACCGCCTTCTCGGTTTCAAGGCTCAGAAACGGTGGGGACCCCTGTTCTCGATGGTGAAGAACTCTCAGGTATTCACTCCCGCCCAGATCGTCCCTGGTCTTCCCCAACAAGAGAATGACGTCCCCTTCGTCTTTGAACCACTGGGTCATCGCCCGGTCCACTTGCTCGATGAGCCCGACCATGCCCAGCATGGGGGTCGGATAGATCGAGAGCCCGTTAGTCTCGTTGTAGAAACTCACGTTGCCGCTCACGATCGGAATCTTGAAATGCTCACAGGCGTCTTTCATCCCCTCGATTGCCAGCACAAACTGCCACATGATGTCCGGCCGCTCGGGATTCCCGAAATTTAAACAATCGGTCAGGCCGATGGGTTCCGCACCTGAACAGACCAGATTTCTCGCTGCCTCGACAACCGCGAGCCTCGCCCCTTCGTACGGATGCAGCAGGCAGTAGCGCCCGTTGCAATCCACGGTCATCGCAACCGCCTTGTTCGTACCCTTGATGCGCATAACCGCGGCATCGGAGCCGGGACGGACCATCGTATTCGTTCGTACCATATGATCGTACTGTTCATACACCCACCGCTTGCTCGCGATCGTGGGCGACTCCAACAACGACAACAACGCCGCATTCGGGGCCTTCACATCCGGAATGGCATCGTAATTCAGATTCGTCAGCATATCGTGATAGGCCGGCGGCGAGTAGGGCCGTTCGTACCGCGGACCATCGTCGGCCAGCGACTTCGCCGGGATCTCCGCAACCACCTTGCCCTGGTCGATGACCCGCAGCAACCCGTCGCCGGTCACCTTCCCGACCACCGCCACATCGAGATCCCACTTCTTGCAGATCCTGATGCACTCCTCTTCCTTCCCCGCCTTCGCCACCATCAGCATGCGCTCTTGCGACTCCGACAGCATCAACTCATAGGGCGTCATGCCTGGTTCGCGGCGCGGCACATCCGTAAGATCCAGTTCGATGCCGTTGCCCGCACGCGAAGCCATTTCGCAGGAGGAACTCGTCAAACCGGCCGCGCCCATATCCTGAATCCCGACCAGCAGATCTCCTGCCATAAGCTCGAGGCAGGCCTCGAGCAGCAGTTTCTCCTGAAACGGATCGCCAACCTGAACGGTCGGCCGTTTCTGTTCAGACTGGTCATCGAACGAATCTGACGCCATCGTCGCTCCATGAATTCCGTCGCGGCCCGTCTTCGAGCCGAAATAAATCACCGGGTTGCCGACACCGGCGGCGGTGCCTCGGAAAATCTTGTCCTTGTGCGCAACGCCGAGACAAAAGGCGTTGACCAGCGGATTGAGCGAATAGATATCGTCGAACCGCACCTCACCGCCGACCGTCGGCACACCCATGCAGTTCCCGTATCCGGCAATGCCGGCCACGACGCCCTTCATCAGATGGCGATTTTTCGCCGTATCCAGTTGGCCGAAGCGGAGCGAATCCAACAGTGCGATCGGCCGCGCCCCCATCGTGAAGATATCGCGCAAAATTCCGCCGACTCCCGTCGCGGCACCCTGGTAAGGCTCGATAAACGAAGGATGGTTGTGCGACTCCATCTTAAACACGACGCAGAGCCCGTCGCCGATATCCACCGCGCCGGCATTCTCGCCGGGACCTTGCACGACTCGCGGCCCCGTCGTCGGCAACTTTCTCAAATGCACGCGCGAACTCTTATAGGAACAATGTTCCGACCACATAACGGAAAACATGCCCAGCTCCGTCAGATTCGGCTCGCGACCGAGTATCTCGACGATTTTCTTATACTCGTCGTCCGTCAGATTATGCTGGGCGATGAGATCTTTGGTAATAATGGTGGGGTTCGTGGCCTTCATGATCCAACGCCACTGAGCGGTGATGTAGCTTTTTTCAGCGAATCGATCATTGACAGGAAGATGATTCTCCCGTCTTCGTTACCCAGCATGTCTTCCGCGCAGCGCTCCGGATGCGGCATCATGCCCAACACATTCCCTTCGGCATTGCGAATCCCGGCGATGTTATCGAGCGAGCCGTTCGGATTCGCCTCCGGCGTGACCTCGCCGTCCGCAGTGCAGTAGCGAAATACGACTTGGGCATTCGCCTGCAACCCCGCCAGCGTCACCGGGTCGGTATAGTAGTTCCCTTCCGCATGGGCAATCGGGATCTTCAGGACTTGACCGGGCTTGCAGGCACTCGTGAACGGCGTCGCCGCATTCTCCACCCGCACATACACGTCCTTACAAATGAAATGCAGTGAGCGGTTGCGCAACATCGCGCCTGGCAAAAGTCCCGCTTCCAAGAGGATCTGAAAACCGTTGCAGATGCCGATGACCAAACCACCCTTCTTGGCGAACTCCTTTACCGCCCCCATTACCGGGGAAAACCGCGCGATCGCGCCAGTCCGCAGGTAGTCACCGTACGAAAACCCACCCGGAACCACAATCGCATCGAGCCCGGCCAAGAAGGTTTCCTTGTGCCAGATCATCTCCACAGACTGCCCCAGCACATCTCGAAAGACATGCTGGCAGTCGTGATCGCAATTGCTTCCGGGAAAAACCACCACTCCGATCTTCATCGCACCTCGCCTTTTCGCCTCACCCCTGACGTTTCACGCCTCACGCGCTCAGTTCGTACCGATATTCTTCAATGATCGTGTTGGCGAGAAGCTTTTCACACATTGATTTGACCTGGGCATCGGCCTTCGCCTTATCCGTTTCATTGACATCTACTTCCATGTACTTGCCGACACGGACATTCGCGGCATTCTTGAAGCCCAGCGAATCGAGCGCATGCTCGATCGCCTTGCCCTGCGGATCTAAGATTCCCTGCTTCAACGTCACATGAATCTTGGCTTTCACCTATTCCTCCTCAGCGGATGTTGAAAAGACCTTGTTCTCACCCACCCACCCTGTGCGCCGAGACGCACTTCTCACCATGCTTCGTTCTTGCATCGCTCAGAAGGTCAACGTATACAAAAGCTGACTTGAGGCAAAGTAACTATCCGCTCCCATGTGATCGAAGCGAGCGGCTCAAGCGAAGCTTGGTAGGTACCTCCTCGCTCCTTCGCTCGCTGCGGCATTGCCGGACGACCCTTTGAACATCCTTGGACATACGCCGTCTCTTCTATTATGGCTTCCCCTGCTCTTCCGATGCCTTGTTCAACGCGTTGACGTAGCGCCTGATCCAGAAAATTCCCGCGACGGTCAGCCCACCGGCAAACACCAGCGCGATGAACGCCCAGCGCCAGGGTGATTCCTCCAGGCGATAGGCCATCATGCCGACCACCGCCGCCCAGACCACCACCGCCGCCACCAGCCCGTAATTCAAAAACGCCCGCAGCATCTCTTCCTTTTTCCTCTTCCCCCCACAGTTGAGGAAGGCTGGGCTGAACTTTCAAGACGACTTGCACGAAGGCTCGGGCTACTGCACCCCACCTTCTCCTCTAATCGGGTGGCGTCGATCAATCGCTCGCCCGCAGCGGGGTTCCTACTCCGGGCGGGGTGCGAGGACGAGCGATGATCGACGACAGGACCCGCCCCCGATATCCATAGTGCGGTCGAGTTGAAGTGTTCGAGCGGGCAAGGCTCAGGCCTCTGCTACCCGCACACCCGCTTCAACACCTCCTGATACGCCTCTTCAATCTTCCCCAAATCCTTCCGAAACCGATCCTTGTCCATCGACTCCTTCGTCGTCTGATCCCAGAACCGGCAGGTATCCGGCGAAATTTCGTCCGCCAGAATCAACTGCCCGTTGTGCAAGCCGAACTCGAGTTTGAAGTCGACCAGAATCATCTTGCGCTCGGCAAAGAACGGCTGGAGCAGGCCGTTCACTTTCAGCGCCATCCGCCTGATCTCACCCATCTGCTCCGGCGTGGCCAGCTTGAGCAATCGAACGTGCTCGTCTGCAATGAGAGGATCACCCAGCGCATCATTCTTGTAGTACCACTCGACGATAGCCGGCTGGATCGGATCGCCTTCTTTCAAGCCCAGCCGCTTCGCCAGACTGCCTGCCACAACGTTGCGCACAACCACTTCGACCGGCACGATCGTGACTTTCTTCGTGAGCATTTCACGGTCGCTGAGGCGCTGCACGAAATGCGTCGGTACGCCATTCTGTTCCAGCAACCGGAAGAGTCGCTCCGACACCTTATTATTGATGATTCCCTTTTCAACGATCGTCCCGCGCTTTTGGGCATTGAAGGCCGTCGCGTCGTCCTTGAAATAGTGGACGACCTGATCCGGCTTATCGGTCGCGAAGATTTTTTTCGCCTTCCCCTCGTACAGCATGCTGCCTGTCGTCATAACCTGTCCTTCATCCCGCTGCTGTGAATGTTACTGCGCCAGCGTTTCCATGAGCTCATCCAGCGACGTCGTAGTTCCGATCAACGTCGGATGGCCGAATCGC
>DATIFR010000078.1:0-4584 GCA_035455145.1 Nitrospira sp. | reverse complement strand
ATTGATCATCGTCTGGACGCTGACATAAAAATCCGCCCCGATTCGGTCCATCTTGTTCATGAACGCGATCCTCGGCACACTATACTTATCCGCCTGCCGCCACACCGTCTCAGATTGCGGCTCAACACCTTGAACGGAATCGAACACCGCCACAGCCCCGTCAAGCACGCGCAGCGATCGTTCTACCTCGATCGTGAAATCGACGTGACCGGGCGTGTCGATGATGTTGATGCGGTGATCCCGCCAAAAACAGGTGGTCGCCGCGGCGGTGATCGTAATGCCGCGCTCCCGCTCCTGCTCCATCCAGTCCATCGTGGCCGCGCCCTCGTGGACCTCACCCATCTTATGCGTCATTCCCGTGTAATAGAGAATCCGCTCAGTGGTCGTCGTCTTGCCGGCATCAATGTGAGCCATGATGCCGATATTCCGAGTGTGATCTAATGATGTTTGCCTAGCCACGTACAACCCCTAAAAATACACGTGCTGCAGAATGAGCCGATAATCGCTGCGATTCAGGGGCACTCCGCGTCTGCGGATCGCAGCACGGCCCAACTGCAGCACAGAACGAGACGTTACCAGCGATAGTGCGCGAAGGCTTTGTTTGCCTCCGCCATCCGATGCACGTCTTCCCGTTTCTTCACCGCGGCCCCTGTATTATTCGACGCGTCCAGCAGCTCGGCTGCGAGCTTCTCTCTCATGCTCTTGCCGCCACGCGTGCGCGAAAATTCAGACAACCAACGAAGCGCGAGCGACATCCGTCGTGCCGGACGGATTTCAACCGGCACCTGATAGGACGCGCCACCAACCCGGCGAGACTTGACTTCTACAACCGGCTTGACGTTGTCGATCGCAGCCTTGAACACCTTCAACGGATCTCCCCCGGTCTTCTCCTGAATGACGTCGAAGGCGCCGTAGCATATTCGCTCTGCCGTACTCTTCTTGCCGCCTTCCATCAAAATGTTCAGAAATTTCCCCACGACCTTATCGCGGTAACGCACGTCCGGAAGCGGCTCTCGCTGACCTAAAAATCTGCTTCGTGGCATTGTCGTGTACTCTCTTAAAGCTTCGGTATGAAGTTTTTATTTCGGGCGCTTCGCGCCATACTTCGATCGGCCCTGTTTACGATCCGCCACGCCGACCGCATCGAGCGCACCGCGGACGATGTGATAGCGCACGCCGGGCAAGTCTTTGACGCGACCGCCTCGCACAAGGACGATCGAGTGTTCTTGCAAATTATGTCCGACACCGGGGATGTAAGTGGTGACCTCCATCCCGTTTGTCAACCGCACGCGGGCGACTTTCCGGAGCGCCGAGTTCGGCTTTTTCGGTGTGGACGTATACACGCGCAGGCAGACTCCCCGCTTTTGCGGGCAGGACTTCAGCGCAGGGCTCTTGGTCTTCGCGTGGGCCAACTGGCGGCCCTTCCTCACTAATTGATTGATCGTTGGCATCGGTCGTATTCTCTCGTCTTCAGAACAGTTTAATCCCCGCTCGCACCCATGCAAGTGCAAAGCCCGCGGATTATAATGATCAAGTGTCTCGCTGTCAAGCGAGGCACGAATCATCAATGTTTATGCGCCTCCGCCATCGCCTGATGCGGCGGTAGCTCCCTCTCGCGGTAAGCTTGAAGCATCCGCTTGGCCTACGACAACCGGTTCGGGTTTCGGACTAATCACGAATGTATCGCGATACTCCTCGAATCCGCTGCCAGCCGGAATCAGTCGGCCGACAATGACGTTTTCCTTCAGACCCAAGAGATTGTCTTCACGTCCATTGATCGCCGCTTCCGTCAAGACTCTCGTGGTTTCCTGGAAAGACGCCGCCGAAATGAAGCTGTCGGTGGTCAACGCGGCTTTCGTGATGCCCAAGAGTACGGGCTTCCCGAGCGCGGGCTTTCCGCCCTTCTTCAAGACGCGATCATTTTCTTCTTCGAACAACATCTTGCTGACCTGGCTTCCAGGCAGAAATTCTGTGTCGCCCGGATCTTCGATGCGCACCTTTCGCAACATCTGGCGCACGATGATCTCGATATGCTTGTCGTTGATCGTCACACCTTGCAGGCGATAGACATCCTGCACTTCGTCGACGAGATACTTCTGCAGCTCATTCGGGCCGAGCACGTCGAGGATGTCGTGCGGATTGGCGGAGCCATCCATCAGCGGCTCTCCGGCTCGCACCCAGTCACCTTCGTGCACGTTGACGTGCTTGCCTTTGGGAATGAAGTATTCCTTCACATCGCCCATCTTGTTATCGACGAGCACTTTGCGCTGACCCTTGACGAACCCGCCGTAGGACACTTCACCGTCGATCTCACTAATGACGGCCTGCTCTTTGGGTTTTCTGGCCTCGAACAATTCCGCCACGCGAGGCAGACCACCGGTGATATCCTTGGTCTTCGTCGTTTCTCTGGGGATTTTTGCCAGCACGTCGCCCGGATGGACAGCAGCGCCCTTCTCAACGAAGATATGCGCGCCGACCGGCAACAAATAGCGCGCCACGGTATTCACGCCGCCCGAAACTTTGGCAGTCTTCCCGCTCTCGTCCTTGATCGACACGCGCGGCCGCAATGTTGCGCCGGAATGTTCGATGATGACTTTGCGCGAAAGCCCCGTCACCTCGTCGAACTCTTCTTTCATCGTCACACCTTCGACAATGTCGCCGAAAGCCACTTTCCCACCGACTTCGGTCAGAATCGTCAAAGAATAGGGATCCCATTCCACAAGCTTCTGTGCCAACTCGACCCGATCACCATCCTTGATCTTGATCTTGGCACCATAGACGACGGGATACTTCTCCCGCTCGCGTCCGCTCTCATCCACGATCGCAATCTTCGCATTCCTGTTCATGACGACCCATTCGCCTTCTTTATTGCGAACGGCGATGCCCCCGTTGTGCACGTCGGCATTCTTCTTGGCATCGAAACTCATGAACTTCATCCGACCCGCATGCTTCGCTTCGAGTACCGTTTGCTCGACCACCTTGCTCGCCGTACCACCGATGTGGAAGGTCCGCATGGTCAGCTGCGTGCCAGGCTCACCAATGGATTGTGCGGCGATGACCCCAACCGGTTCGCCCTTCTCAACCAAGCGGCCTCTGGCAAGATCGCGGCCGTAGCAGGCCCGGCACACCCCGCGACGGGACTGACAGGTCAACACGGACCGGATCTTGACCTTGTCGACTGCGGCTTCCACGACGTCCTTCGTCCGCTCTTCAGTAATTTCCTCATTGAACGAGACAATCACTTCTCCCGTCACGGGATCGCGTATGTCTTCCGCCGCCAAGCGGCCCAGGATACGTTCCTCGATCGGCTGAATGATTTCTCCGCCTTCGACCAACGCGCTCACGAAAATTCCATCGGACGTGCCGCAATCGATCTCGCTAATGATCACATCTTGCGCGATATCGACGAGACGTCGCGTGAGATATCCGGAGTTCGCGGTCTTCAACGCGGTGTCGGCCAATCCTTTGCGGGCTCCGTGTGTCGAGATGAAGTACTGCAACACGGTGAGACCTTCGCGGAAATTCGCCGTAATGGGCGTCTCGATGATTTCTCCCGACGGTTTGGCCATCAGTCCGCGCATGCCGCCAAGCTGCCGAATCTGCTGAGAGCTGCCTCGCGCTCCTGAATCGGCCATCATGAAGATCGGGTTGAACGCCTCATCCTTGGCCGGATCTCCGCCTGCGCCCAACTCCTTCATCATTTCGCCCGCCACCTGCTCGGTGACGTGGGCCCAAATATCGATCACCTTGTTGTACCGCTCGCCGTTGGTGATCAACCCTTCGGCATACTGCCGCTCGATTTCATTGACCTCCCGCTGAGCTTTTCCGATCAATTCTTCCTTCTTGCTCGGAATGTGCATGTTATCGATACAGATCGACACGCCCGCGCGGGTCGCATAGTAGAAACCGGTATCCTTGATCTTATCCAGGAACGTGACCGTCTCCCGATGGCCGGACTGACGGTAGACGGAGTCGATGAGTTTCGTGACTTCCTTTTTCGTCATCAACTTGTTCGCATAGGCAAACGGCATCCCGGGAGGCAGGACCTCGGAAAGAATGACGCGACCGACGGTGGTCTGCACCAGGTTGCCCTCGATCCGGACCTTGATCCGGGCGTGCTCCTCGACTTCACGCGCATCGAATGCAATGCGCACCTCCTCGGGAGACCCGAACACCTTTCCCTCGCCCTTCACACCGACTCGTTCTTTGGTGAGCCAGTAACAGCCAAGGACCATGTCCTGTGATGGAACAGCAATCGGCTTCCCGTTGGCCGGAGAAAGAATGTTGTTGATCGACATCATCAGGACGCGCGCTTCCACTTGCGCTTCAACCGACAACGGCACGTGCACCGCCATTTGGTCTCCGTCGAAGTCGGCGTTAAAGGCCGCGCAGACCAGCGGATGCAGCCTGATGGCTTTTCCTTCCACCAACACAGGATCGAACGCTTGAATGCCCAATCGGTGCAAGGTCGGGGCACGATTCAACAGCACCGGATGTTCACGAATGACTTCGTCCAATACGTCCCAGACTTCAGGACGCTCCTTTTCGACCAGACGCTTGGCGCTCTTGATGGTCGTCGCCGCG
>DATIFR010000077.1:0-12026 GCA_035455145.1 Nitrospira sp. | reverse complement strand
GATCGTCGTCCGCCCTCTTGTCAACTCGTCCAGGGCCTCTCGTATTTTGACCTCGGTTTCCGTGTCAATGTTCGATGTCGCTTCGTCGAACATGACGATTGGAGGATCCTTGAGCAGCACGCGAGCAATCGACACGCGTTGGCGCTGGCCGACAGACAGCTTCACGCCCCGCTCGCCAATCCATGTATCGTATCCCTCTGGAAGCGTCACAATAAACTCATGGGCCCGGGCAGCCTTTGCCGCGGCCTCGACCTCAGCCTGGCTGGCGGAAAGATTTCCGTACAGGATATTCTCTCGCACCGTGCCATTGAACAGGAACGGCTCCTGCTGTACTAACCCGATTTGACTCCTGAGAAACGCCAGCGGCATCTGCCGAATATCGTACCCGTCAATGGTAATCGCGCCCTCCGTCACATCGTAAAAACGTGTCATGAGTTTAAGCGTCGTGCTCTTTCCAGCCCCGCTGGGGCCGACGAGCGCCACGCGTTCCCCCGCTTTCACGAACAGGGACACGTCCCGCAAGATCGGCGCCTCATTACGATAATGAAATCCCGCGCGGTGAAATTCGATCTCCCCCCTGAGCCGAGGCACAGGAGGCCGCACCCCAGGCTGATCTTTGACATCCGGCACAATGTCGAGAACTTCAAACACCCGCTCACTGGCAGCCAGCGCATGCTGGAGCATGTGGTTGACGGAATGGATCTGGTTGATCGGCACGTAGAAGAGGCCGAGATAGGAGACGAACATGACCAATTCACCGACGGAGAGATGCTGCTGCAGCACTTCCTGGGTCCCGTGCCACAGGACGAGCGCGGCACCGAGACTTCCGATCAGCATCATCCCCGGTGAATAGTAGGACCAGAGATACATCGCTTTCAGCGTATCGCGGCGGCATTGATCGCTCTTCCGGCCAAAACGATCCTCTTCATAAGGCTGGCGGTTGAACCCCATCGTCTCTCGGATGCCGGCCAGGGAATCCTGCAAGAGCGCATTGAGTTCCGCGGACCCCTTCCGTATCTTTCGATAATGCCCGTGAATCCTCCCGGTAAACGCCACAGCCCCCACTACGAGGATGGGAATCGGGACCAGGGCTAACAGCGCCAGCTTCCAATTAAGCCAAAACAGAACGGTCATAATGCCGACCAGCGTCAGCCCGGCCGTAATGATCTCTTCGAGGCCGTCGACAAAGATGCGCTGCATATGTTCGGTGTCGTTCAGCACGCGCGACATGACTTCTCCGGTCGGGCGATTCTCAAAGAAACTGATCGAGAGACGCTGGAGTGCGCCGAACACCTGCACGTGCAAGTCGTGGACGATCTGCTGCTCCAGGCTGTTGTTCAGCTTGATGCGCGTCGATGCGCACACGTTGCGCAGGACGTACGCGCCGCAGAGACCCAGAAATACAACCGCGAGCAGTTGGGTCTTGCCGGCCTGAATCACGTCATCGATCACAATCTTGATGAGCCAGGGCGGCACAAGCTCAAACGCCGTCGTCAGGCCTGCGAACACGAAGGTGCCGACGACCATCGCACGGTGCGGGCGGAGATATTGCAGGACCCGAAGTAGAGTTTTCACGATGATTGACTGAACCGGTAAGCTAAATGACGGGGGTCGGCTCTTTCCGCCAATACTTGTCGAATTCGGTTAACTGGGTCAGGGTGGACAGGTCCGCCATGCGGTCCAAGAACAGTTTTCCAATCAGATGATCCATTTCATGTTGAATGCACACGGCGTAGAGGCCGTCTGCCTCGATATCGACAGGCTTGCTGTCGCGATCGAGCGCCTGCACGCGAACCACCGATGGCCTCGTCACTTTCCCTCTCAGACCATCGACACTCAGGCAGCCTTCCCAATTTTCGGCCTGTTGCGGCCCGTAATAGACGATCTTGGGATTGATCAGGACGGTGGTCGGGAAACCACCCTCTCCCTCGCATCCCATCACAATCAATTGAATCGATCGGGACACCTGCGGCGCCGCCAAGCCGATCCCCGGTTCATCTAACATCGTTTCGAACATGTCGTCGATGAAGCGCTGAAATTCCCTTGTGCGAATGTCGCGAGGATCGACCGCGCTCGAGATTTTGCGCAGCACAGGATTGCCGAGTTTTGCGATAGGAAGGACAGCCATAAACGATTGCTAGCCTAACATAACGGTTGATGAAGGGTTTGCCGATCGGCTTACACCTATAACACGGGGCATTTTTGACCCGCAAGGGATCGGCTTAACCCTGACGCCCTTGTGAGCGGCGCTTGGGTTCCGGAATCTGAAACGTGTCCTTCTGCCCGTTCCACCATTCTGTCCATTCGGCCATCCATTCCTGCCGATCTTGCTTGGAAGAGGCATCCCAGTCATGGAATTCCGTCTCATGGAGCGTCAGAATCCATAGTGACTGCACCGCGGACAGGGCCACAAACCGCTCGTCATCATCGATCATGTCGATCAGAATCGGAATCACCGTCTTCTCCCGGACATACCGCGCCTCGAAAGCGGCGGCCTTTCGAATCGAGGAGTTGGGATCTTTCGACATCACTTGAATCGCCTCGGGGGACTTGGAGGGATCTAGCCGGATGGCAACCCGAAGCGCATGCTCCCGCACACGTGGAATCTCGTTGGGCTCCTTGGCCGTCGTAATGAGGGCCGGCACTGCCGACACCGCGTGCAACATCGAGATCGTCTCAATCGCATTATACCGAATCCTCGGCCCTGGCATGGTGAGCGCCTTCACGAGGACGGGGACGCTCGGTTCACCAAGATGAACGAATTCCCCCATCGCCCAAAATTCCTGTTTGCCTTCCAATAACGGAAGCAGCGCTTCAGCCCGCTGCAGTTCTTCCGGGCTTAACGGTTTGGTATTCTGCGGAACGGACACCGCCGGCGTATCCTCTCCTTTCGGCGGCATTTCATAGGGCATCTGAACCGGAAATACCCGCCCTGTCCCCAAGGAATCGGCACGTGCCGAGCCCGCGCCCGCGGTCACAACCGCCACGACTGCCACAACCATCCATCCATATGCGTAACGCACCATGATCCTCTTTCGTTAGTGTTTGCCTGCCCGCCGGTGCACCATTTCATATAACACCGGCAAAACCACAAGAATCAAGAAGGCCGCCGTCAGCATTCCTCCGACCACCACCCGTGCCAACGGCTTCTGCGCCTGGGATCCGATCCCCGTGGCCAAAGCGGCAGGCAACAACCCAATGGCCGCGCCGAGCGTGGCCATGAGAATGGGCCGCATCTGCACATCCGCCGCTTTGACAACGGCTTCACGAAGATCCAACCCCGTCTGTCGAAAATCTTCGATCCGTGAGATCAGTAAGACACCGCCAAGAATGGCAACTCCCAACGTCGAAATCACTCCGACCGCGGCGGAAATACTGAAATGCGTATGCGTCGCAACCAGCGCGACGATCCCGCCGATCAAGGCAAACGGCACGGCTGAGAGAACCAGCAAGGCGTTCTTCAGTGAGTCGAAAGTGGTGTAGAGAAGAAAGAGAATCAGAAGGAGACTCACGGGAACCACCTTCGCCAATCGATTCTGCTCATCCTTCAGTTGGTCGTATTGACCGGCCCACTCCATACGATACCGTTCGGGAAGTTTCACCTTCTTGGCAAGGACCGCCTGTGCTTCCTCGACGGTGCTCTGGAGATCCCGATCACGCACGCTGAATTTGATCGGAATATATCGTTCGTTATTTTCACGATAGATGATGAACGCCCCCGTCTGGGTCGTGATCGTCGCGAGTTGCTTGAGCGGGATGCGCGCTCCGTCCGGTGTGCTCACGAGAATATTGCTGATCGATTCCATATCCTGCCGATACTCGGGCAGGAATCGCACGACGAGATCAAAAAGCCGTTCCCCTTCATACACCTGCGTCACCGCCTGGCCGCCAACCGCAGCCTGCACCACGGCATTTACGTCCGATACTTGAAGTCCATAGCGCGCACTCGCTTCCCGATCCACTTTGATCAATAAATTCGGCTGCCCCACCAATCGGAAAATCCCCAAATCCTTCACCCCTCGAATCTGGCTCATCTCCTTCTCAATTTCGACCGCCACAGCCTCCATAACTTTTAAATCGGTTCCGAATAGCTTGATGGAGTTCTCCCCTTTGACACCCGACATCGCTTCTTCCACATTGTCTTGGATGACTTGCGAAAAGTTGAAAATGACGCCCGGAATCGTCCGCAACTTCCCTTCGATTTCTTCAATGAGCGCATCTTTCGTCAACCCCTTGCGCCATTCCGCCTGCGGCTTCAAATTCGCCAGGAATTCTGCGTTGAAAAAGCTGGTGGGATCGGTGCCATCATCAGGGCGTCCAAGCTGCGACACGATCGTGGTCACCTCCGGCGACTCTCGAAACATCGCACGGATATCGGTCGTAAGACGCGCAGCCTGGTCGAATGAAATATCGACGGGCATGGTTGCACGAACCCAGAGATTCCCCTCTTCCAAGGCTGGCATGAACTCGCCACCCATGAACTGCAAGGCGATGAGTGCCACGACGAGTAACATACAGGCAAACATCACGACGCTTTTGCGGTGGTCAAGCGCCCATTCCAATGTCCCGTGATACAGACGACGCAGGGGCCTTACCACCGCTGTATCTTCCTCCTTAATATGCCCTTTGAGGAGGAATGAGCAGAGGACCGGGGCCAAGGTGAACGCCATCAACAGGGCGCCGAGCAAGGCAAACCCATAGGTGATGGACATGGGGGCAAATATTTTCCCGGGCACGCCGGTCATCGTAAACAACGGGATAAATGCGACCACGATAATCGTGGTGGAATAAAAAATGGGCTGCCCGACCTGCCGAGCTGCCCGCACAATCTGCTGATGAACCGTCAAACCCGGCGTCTTCCCATGGGAGAGGTTGAAGAAGATGCTTTCGACGATGATCAGCGTCGCATCGACGATGATGCCAAAATCGATCGAGCCCAGTGAAATCAGATTAGCCGATTGACCGATTACCACCATCATTGAGAAGGTAAATAGAAGCGACAACGGGATCGTCAGGGCAACGATGCCAGCCGCACGAATGTTGCCGAGAAACACATAGAGCAGGACAAACACCAGCACCATCCCGCTGATGAGAATGTCCGTGACGGTTTCAACCGTCGTGTTGATCAGCGCAGTCCGATCATAAAATGTTCTGACCTTGACTCCCGGGGGTAACTTCCACGTGTTGAGATCATCGACTTTCTGTCGCACCTTATCGAGCACCGGGAGGGCTTTATACCCCCGTTGCAGCAGAACGACACCTTCCACGACATCATCCCGGTCATCGATCCCGACTTTGCCGAGACGCACACGATTTCCGACTTTTACCTGACCGAGGGTCTTGACAAAAATCGGAGTCCCCTCTTTTTGCACGACCATCACATTTTCAATATCCTGGATACTGTTGATGAGACCCAAGCCGCGTATGTTGTAGTTCTGCGCGCCGAGTGCGAGGTAATTGCCGCCGACATTCGCATTACTCTTCTGGAGCGCGGTCATGACCTGCGAGAGGTTGACTCCATAACTGATCAATTTCCCAGGATCGATGTCGACGTGATATTCCTTGGTGGTCCCTCCAAATCCTGTCACGTCGATGACCCCCGGAATGCGGCGGAAAGAGCGGCGAACCTGCCAATCCTGAATGGTCTTGAGATCGGTCAAACTGACGCCGGGATCACCGGTCAATTCGTAGCGATAGATCTCCGCGATCGCCCACCAGGGAGACAGCTGCGGTTGCACACCTTGTGGCAGCTCGACGGATGCAATTCGGTTCAACACCTCTTGGCGATCTCGGAAAATATCCGTCCCGAAATCAAAGTAGACTTTGATGTCGCTCAGGCCGAAGATCGACAGAGACCGAATGTCCGTCAGGCCTGGCATGCCGGTCAGCGCGACTTCGAGAGGAATCGTGATCTGACGTTCCATTTCCTCCGACGACCACCCAGGATTTTGGGTAATCAGTTCGACCATCGGAGGAGAAGGGTCAGGGTAGGCCACTATGTCGAGGAGATGAAACGCGTAAAGTCCGCCGAACAACAATGCAAATCCGAGCGCACAAACCATAATCCGCTGGACAAGGGATATCTCTACGACGCGTGCGATCATCGAGTCAATTTACCCAGGGATTACCGAGGAAGGGAGCACACCGCCTCAGCCACCTTTGACTTCTTGGCCCTTAATCAGCACCGCGCCTTTGATCACGATGCGTTGGCCGGGGACCAACCCCTCGAGAACACGCATCTGATCCGGGGAAAAGTTTGTGGCTTTGACCTCTCGCTTTACATAGCGATTGCTATCTTCAACGATGTAGACGAACTGCCGGCCGTCGACTTCCAAGACCGCTTCCTTCGGTACGACAAGAATTCGCGTGGCATCGCCGATTTGGATATGCAACCGCGCAAACATTTCGGGCTTCAGTCTGTGGTCTTGATTATTGACCCATGCGCGCAATTTGATGGTGCGGCTGGCCGGATCCACCACATCGCCGATGGACGCCACCGTTGCGGGAAAATCGACATCCGGATAAGCTTCGACTTTGACCATGGCAAACTGGCCTTCCTTCACCAACGCCAGATCACGCTCGTACACGTCTGCGACCACCTGCAGCATGTCCAAGTCGGCGACGGTGAACAGGACATGGTCCGAATCTCCGCTTACAGACTGGCCCGGCGTGACTGAACGCTCGACGACGATGCCCGTGAGGGGACTCTTCATCTCAAATCGGGACGTGATCTTCTGTTTGTCCAGAGGCTTGCTCAACTCTTCGGCTGGAATGCGCAAAGAGAGCAGTCGCTCCTTCGCGCGCCGGAACTCCGCGCGGGCCTTTACCAACTCGTTCTCAGCCTGCTTCAAGTCTTTGAGAGGCATCGCCTTGTTTTCATAGAGGTCCTTAGCCAGTTCGTGCGCCCTGGTGGCATACTGAAGATCGGAATCCTCCTTGACGTACTCGGAGTATGCTTGCGCGATATCGGGACTATCGACCACCATCAGCACATCTCCGGCCTTGACGCGATCGCCCAAGTGAACCCGGACTTCGACCACGCGCCCTTGCAACGGCGAGGAAATCTTGGAGTACCGATCTTCGCCGTAGGCAACTTTTCCGGCCAAGCTCAGGTCCTGTTGCGATCCACTGTAATCAACCAGCCCTGTTTCGACGCGGGAACCTATATCGGTGGAAATCACCGCACGCTTCGCAGGAGGCGTCGCCGCATCTGAATTTCCCGGCTGATCTCCCTTTCCACAACCTACAGAAGCAATCAGTAGGATCGTGATCCAGGCTGATGGGGTCCCTCGCATCATGAAGCGATCTCCTGTCCTACTGCGGATTCGAGCTGAAGCAGATTGCGCTGGTAGTTGAAAAGAGCCTCAATATAATTTTGCTGGATCGTCCGTGAGGTACGCGCGGCGTCAAGGAGGTCGAGAATGGTTGCCCCTCCTCGCTCATAGGCCCGTTCGACAATCGTGAAAGTCGCACGGGCATCTTCTAAGACCCCCCCTACGTACGCTTCCACAAGCCGACGGCTTTGCAGTAAGTTGCGATAGGCAACTTCCACTTGATTCTCAACTAGATTGAGGGTCTTATTCAAGTCGGCTTCGGCCGTCTGGACAGCAACCTCGGCCTGGCGAATCCCGCCCTGATTTCGATTGAATAACGGTAATGGCAGTCCCAAGTTGAGTGCCCATTGTTGCGGGTTGTCGGGCCCTTGGGCTCCCTGAATGGTATACCCGCCTCCGACCGTGAGATCTGGGACGCGATAGGCCTTTGCGAGCTTGAGATCGGACTCACGTTGCGAGTAGGTAAATCGTCGCGCCTTGATATCGGGACGAACATCGAGCGCGACGGTACGCAGCTTGCTGATGTCCGGATCGATGCGTCGGAAATCGAGGTCCGTCGTCAACTCCAGCGTGATTTTCGGCGACAGCCGCAAGAGTTGTCGCAGATCGCCTCGAGCCGTTTCAGCCTCTTGCAACGATTGAATGACCTGCGATTGAAAATCGACCATCTGCAACCGGATTCTGATGAGGTCGACTTCTGCAATATACCCCTTCTTAAACCGTATCGTATTGATATCGAGGATCCGGGCAAAGCGATCACGATTTTCTTCTGCCAGCGTCAGACGCCGCTGAGCCAACTGGATCCGGTAATACGTGTCCTTGACAGTAAAACCTAATTGGCGCACCGCATCTTCAAACGCCGCTTCCGACGATTGGGTGCCATAGGCCGAACTCTCAATTCGATAGCCGCGTTTTCCTGCCAATTCGAATAACTGCTGGACCTGACCGAACAGCGCCCCGCTATTCGATGCAGTCCGCCCTTGCGTGAACGAGCTGAGCGTTCCGATTGTGGCTACAGGATTAGGAAAGAGCGCAGCAGTGATTTCCTGCCCCTTGCTGTACTCAATCCCGAATTTTGCGACGAGCACATCGATGTTCTGCTTGATGAATAACCCGATGGCCTCGTTGAGGCTGAGACGAAGGGCTTTGGCTGCCGCTCCATTCTCTTCACCAGCCGGAGGGGCTGGGGAAGGGGCCGCGCTAGCCGGAGGGAATACCGAGAACAATAGGCTAATCAGTAGGATGCAGAAGAAGAACGATCGTCGCGAATAATGCGCAAGCACGTATGGTCCCTCGCACGAAACTCAATGCGGCTGGAGGCGATAATGGAACCCACCTCATCGTCCTCAAGGAATATCCGCATTATACAGTGTCCTACCCCCGATGCAAATAATCTCTTGAGAAACAGGCAGTTAGACTGTACAGGGCTGCCGATATGGAATGAGGCATAAAGACCGGGGCGAAGGGAACCGTCAGCACGACGGATTTATGACCAGCGATCAGGTGATAGAATACAGGTCATTGAATAACTTGGATTGCTCGAATCGGAAAGGCGATCGGCGGATGATGCAATGGGAGCGAGGAGTGCCAGAGGTCCAGGCGATCAGAAATCGAGCCCTACCTTAGAATTAGAATTGGACGCGCGAAGATGTTTTCGAACCCGTACCTGCTCATGATGCTTGCGCAGTAGCTGTTGCCGGATGGCATTGCGATCTTCGGCGACGATCCGAACCAGGCGATCGACGTCTTCCGCATGATCGCGGACTAATTCCGATAGTTTCTGCATCTGGGACTCCAGGTGCTCCAACCGCCATAACAAGGCCTCTTGAGACTCCGGAGCCGCCTTCTTCTTGGGCAACATGACGCTCTTCTTTGCTAACGAGGAAACTACGACGTCCTGCTTCATACCAACTCCTTTGATGACGCTCCTCAATTCTCTCTCTAGTGTACCCGTAGTATCGGCTGCCCCCTCTCGGAAGTCAACGGATACGCTTTCTTTCTATTTCCCGGGGGTCCTGCTAAAATCCCGCCCATGAATAACATTTTTACGATGGTGCTGGCAGGAGGCCGGGGCGAACGGCTCCATCCCCTGACGGAACACCGGGCTAAACCGGCCGTTCCTTTCGGCGGGAAGTACCGTATTATAGATTTTACATTGAGCAACTGTCTCAACTCCGGGCTCCGCAAAGTCGCCGTCCTTATTCAATACAAATCCCATTCGCTCGATCGACATATCCGTGCCGGCTGGGACGTGTTGAACGCCGAGCTCGGTGAATACATCGCGTCGATCCCCCCCCAACAGCGCATCAGCGAAGAGTGGTATCGCGGCACCGCCGATGCCGTGTACCAGAATCTGTTTCTCCTCGACAATGAGCAGGCTGATTACGTCCTCGTTCTCGCCGGCGACCACATCTACAAGATGAATTACATGGAAATGTTTCACTGGCTCGTCGCCAAGAACGCGGACGTCGTGGTCGGTGCCCTCGACATCCCTATCGAAGAAGCAAGTCGATTCGGCGTGATGAGCGTGGACGAGGAATTCCGGGTCACGGAATTCAATGAAAAACCGGCCAGCCCCACTCCTATTCCGGGAGATCCCAGCAAGGCCTTCGCTTCAATGGGCATCTATCTGTTCCGTACACAGAGCCTGCGGGAAGAGTTAATGGCCGACGCCCAGGAAGGTACCGCCCACGACTTTGGCAAAAACATCATCCCGCGTATGATCGCTGCGCGCCGAGTCTTTACCTTCAAATTTCAGGACGCCAATAAGAAAGCCGTGAAGTATTGGCGTGACATCGGGACACTCGACGCCTACTGGGAAGCCAACTTGGACCTGGTTGCGGTCGATCCCCTCTTTAATCTCTATGACCAGGAATGGCCGATTCGTACCTATCAAGGGCAATTCCCTCCTGCTAAATTCGTGTTTGCTCAGGATTACCAGGGCGGACGCATGGGAGTGGCGCTCGACTCCATCGTGTGCGGAGGCTGCATCATCTCCGGCGGCCGCGTGCAAACATCCGTTCTTTCGCCCAACGTCCGCGTGCAAGATCATGCCGACGTGCGGGAATCCGTCATCATGGAAAACGTGGTTATCGGTGAGCATTGCCGCATCAGGCGGGCAATCATCGATAAGGATGTCATTATCCCGCCTAAAATGGAAATCGGTTATGACCGCGAAGCCGACGCCCAGCGGTTTACTGTCACTGAATCAGGCCTGGTCGTCATTTCGAAGGGAATGAAATTGAATGCCTCCCTCGATACATCCGGTTGACCTCATCACCGCCCTTCGGCAGAAGCACCTGACCCCGGCCATCGTGTTCTTGACGTCACGCCGCGCCTGCGATGAGGCGATGGACTCGTTCGACCATACGAATTCCATTCTTCCGCCAGCCCGCCAAGAGGCGATCGCCAAAGTCCTGGAGCAAGTGATCGCACAATACCCGAGCATCGCGGAACATCCTCTAATTCCCACGGTTCAACGAATCGGCGTGGCGGCTCACCACGCGGGTCACCTGCCCTCATGGAAGATTGCCGTCGAAGAACTCATGCGCCACGGTTGCCTCGACGCCGTGTTCGCCACAACGACACTGGCCGCCGGCGTCGATTTTCCCGCCCGCACGGTCATCATTACACAATCCAGTATTCGTAAGGCCAGGGATTTTGCCGATTTGACGATCGGAGAAGTCCAGCAGATCGCCGGCCGCGCCGGCCGCCGGGGAAAAGACCTGGTGGGTTTCGCCATCGTCACTCCTTCTCCGTATATCGATCTCGGAGTTCTCACCAAAGGCTTCACCGGCCATCCCGAAGCAATCAATAGCCAGTTCGTCATCAGCTATCCGATGGTACTGAATCTCCTCAAAGCCCATCCGTTGGATCAGATGCAGCCCATCCTGGCCAAAAGCTTTGCGCAGTTCCAACTCAACCAGCGGGCCGAAATCCTCGAACGCAAACTCGATGACCTGCATCAGCAGATGGAACCTTATGGTCCGCGCGTCTGCACCGATTGGATCAGCCAATGGCACCTGTTCGACCAAGTCCGTCGCCAGAAATCCCATCGAGCCCCCCTGAGAAAGCACGAACCTCCGGAAGTGGCGGCACGATTTCATTTTTTGACGCCGGGCCGCATTGCAGGGCTCGCGAAGAATCGTGGAGTCGTACTCAGGCAGTATCGCAGCAAAGGCCAAAAGAGTCCGATGGTGACCCTGCTCCGCTCGGGGGGAGCGATCACTGAGTGTCCCGCGGCAATCGTGACCGAGGTCTACGACCGGGTATTGGATTGTACGGAAGCTCCGGCCTATCCCTGGGCTACGTCGGAAAGTCTTGACACGATTATGAGGGAACTGGAGGACCTTCCGACACGCCTTCCCGTTCTTCCGATCCTGGTGCCGAAAGATCAGGAAGCGCTTCCGGATGCCATCGTACAGACACTGGGCGATTTTTCCTGTCCGACCTGTCCGTCCCGTTCGGCCTGCCAGAAAGATCACGCCCATGCATCGAAGCTGCGCCAGGAACAGCATCGCCACATTAAGACAATCCAGGCTCTTCGCACTAGCCTCTGGCATCGCTTCCAGGAAAAGATCGATGCGTTGCAGCATTTCGGTTACCTGTCGCCCACCACCCATCTGACCGAAGCCGGTGAATGGGCCAGGCTCATTCGCATCGATCATTCTCTCCTCATTACGGAGTTGATCC
>DATIFR010000076.1:0-1533 GCA_035455145.1 Nitrospira sp. | reverse complement strand
AGATTGATCAGGGTTTTCAAAAACCACCGTTCTAAGGTCCGTCCGTCGATCCTGTACTTCTTGACCTTCCAAGGACGCGGCTTCATTTTTTCGCGAACCACTACTGTCCGGTTAAAAGTCGAACAGAATCAACTGCTTGCCGCTCTCGCCTAAATCGTCTTCGGAGTCGGGCGCTTGGAGTGCCCGTAAAATGGGCGTTTTCTCGAAAAGCGTGACGCTGAGAATCTGTAGAATTTGGTAAAGACTGGCTTCCAGCCCCAGCCTCTTCCGGACGATGGCGACCAGCACGTAAACCGACACAGCGATCCAGATCTGCGTCTTCACCGCGTTCTGGCTGGTGCCGTAGAAGGCCTTGATCCGGAGGTGCTGCTTGATCCATTTGAAGAATAACTCCACCTGCCAGCGGCACTTGTAGATCCGGGCGATCGTAAGTGCGGGCAGCACGAAGTTGTTGGTGAGGAACTTCAGCCGTGTGTTGGTCTCGGCATCGAAGTAACTGACACGCCGCAGTGGGTCCGGGTATGCCTTGGCCGACTCGATGGCGGCCAGCACGACGATGTGGTCGGACCGGACGCCCGTGGTCTTGTCCACCGGATGCGAGTAGCGTCTCTGGAGCACGATCTTCTCCTTCGTGCGCACCACGAAGAAGGCCGAGCACAGCGTGAACACGTACAGACGCTCGAAGTCGATGTAGCCCCGATCCATGACGTAGAACGCGCCGGCCTCGGGAAAGATCTCGTCGAGGATGTTGACGTCGTGCACCTTGCCATCCGTGATGCGGATGAACGTGGGGATGTTGCCGTGCAGGTCCAGCAGCGTGTGCATCTTCACGGCGGCCTTGTGCTTGCGGAACTTGGCCCAGGGAAACAGCGACAGGCAAAGGTCGATGGTCGTGGAGTCCAAGGCGTACAGGCCCTGGTCGAGATCCACTCCGATCGGATCGCGGGCGTACAGTGGCCTGGCGATGGCAATCAAGGCCTGCGCGAAATCCGCGAAGATGCGCCAGTTGCGGGACTCGTTGGCATCGGCCAGCGTGGAGCGCGCCACTTTGCTGCGGAATCCCATGTGGTAGAGCTTCCCGCTCATCGCGCGCAGACATGCCTCGATGTCGCGCAGGCTTTCGCGGTAAGTCAACTGAGCGAAAGCCATCGCCAGAAACTGGTCCCAGCAGGAAAACCTCTTCAGGTAGTAGTCGCCCTGGTAGCGCGCTACGCACTTCTGGAATTCCTTGCTTGGCACGTGCTCGATGAGTTGAGAGAAGACGGTCCGGCCGGCGTTCACCAACCATTGTTCCGCATCCTAAACTCGCGATCAGGCCCTCCCTTTCGGGCGGTCGCATTTCAAATCGTTCCCAAACCGAGCAGCATCTATTCCACTGATCCTTCGAGGGTTGTCAGACGCCGTGCCCATTTTCCCCAGACAGCAGTGAACTGCAATGTGCACGTTGTCTACGCCAGCCCATTCACTCCGGGCGGTCCTTTTATCCAAGTCCCGACCGCGGTCATTACCGCCGAGGTGTTATACAAAGGTTTT
>DATIFR010000075.1:0-11166 GCA_035455145.1 Nitrospira sp. | reverse complement strand
CACCGCAACCCCGATGAAAGTCGTGGCCACGCTCGATAATAACCAAGTGCACCCGGCCGGCTGCGGCGGAATCGAATCCGGCGGGACGATGTACATCAATTCCGGCGGCGGATGGCCGATAGCCCCGCTGTCGTACGATGTTTATGCCCTCGACATGACAAATTTGCCGAAGTCGATCTCGGCCAGACTCATTTCACAACGGGATGACAAATTTGCCGATTCCCATGGCATGGCATCGGTCGGCCGCTATGTCTGGAGTGCGGACCGCGCCGGCAACAATATCGAGATCATCGATACCCTCAGCAGCTTGAGTGTCGGCTCGGTAGACCTCGTCACTAACGCGAATAGCGACCCCGCCCCTGACCTGATGGACGTCGCGCCGGATGGACAGTACGTGTTCGTAGGATTACGGGGCCCGACTCCGCTAACAGGAAATGACAAGAACGCGAACAACGCGAAGGGCACGATTCCCGGTGTGGGCGTTGTCCACGTGGATGCAGGCGGGAAGGTCGGCCACTACAAAGGCCAAGCCGCCATCACGAACATGAAGGACGGAAAAGAAACGGCGGACACTCACGGGATTGCTGTGAGGAAGTAGCAAGCAGCTATCCCCGGTCAGCAATCAGCAGATGAGAAAGTAAAGATCACGTGGGGCACTTTGCCGCCTCCGGCTGAAAGCTGAAGGCCGACAGCTTCGTAGCAAGGGGCGCCTGACCGGTCAACTTGATTTGGCCACGTCGCCGGACGGCCCGAACCGGCCTGTATCCCCTAATGGCCGATCCACGCGCGCGTTGTCCGCAGAGCTGGAGTCGACGGCCAGATCGTCCTGTGGCAATGTCCAGCCGAGCTTTTCAAGCGTCTCCATCACGAGCTGCCGTAATGCATCTTTTGCACTGAGACGCACCGAGGCATACGATAGAACCCGTTCCCCTTCACCCACCACCTCTGAAGCCTTCGGGTCGTACAAGAATGCAATCAAGGGCTCGATGGCGGTATCGCCGATCGTCGCAAGCGCGGCGCTGGCTTTTTCCCGCAACACACCGTCTTTGAGCAGCATGATCAGGTCCGGAATGACGCGGGGATCTCGGAATTGCCCCAGCGCTGTCGCCGCAGCTTCCTTGATAAACGCATCCTCGCTGACGATGCATCCCGGAGTGGGCGTGCCATCCTGGCGAATGCCTTTTCCCTTCAACGCGTCGAGCACGGGAGGCAATGCGCGTGGATCGCCGATCATCCCCAGCGACGCAATGGCGTGCCGCTTGACCGCCCCGTCCTTCATGGCCTCGATCAAGGAATCAATGGCGCGCGGGTCGCCGATCATCCCCAGCGCGATCGTGGCATCTTCGCGCACCGCGCGGTCCGGATCCTTTAGCGCTGCGATCAGGGCATCGACAACCTTGGGCTCCCGAACCCATGTACGTCCGATCTGATAGTCGGTGGTCATGCCGCCAAGAGCTCGGGCCGCATGGCAACGGACAACGAAATCTTTGTCCTTGAAACACTCGATCAGCGGATCGACCGACGGCTGCCCGATATACACGAGCGCCGTGCCCGCGGTTTCTCGAACGATCTTCGAGGTGTCCCGGAACAGCTTGATCAACGCAGGGATGGCTTTCGGATCGCCGATCTTCCCCAGCGCTTCCGCCGCCGCGCTTTTGACGGCACCATCGCGATCCCGGCAGGCGACAATGAGCGCATCGACTGACTTCCGATCTTTAATCTCTCCGCAGGTCTTTGCGGCATGCTCTCGAACACGCCACCGCTCATCTTTCATCGCCGCAATCATGCGGTCCACCACACCGACCCCCATCCTGGCTGTCGCCTCAACCGCCTGGTTGCGCACTTCCATGATGGGATCATTGAACAGGCCGATCAGGGCTTCGACGGCTTTGGGACCGCCGATCTTTGCGACCGCGCAGCCGGCATGGGCACGCACAGACCAGAATTCGTCGCTGCAGGCGCCGATCAATGCATCCAGGCTCTTGGGATCGCCGATGCCAGCCAGAGCCTTCGCCGCCTCTTCACGGGTCGCATCGTCGACATCCTCGAGTGCCTCTAGCAAATCGTCCAGAGCCGGCGTCATAGGCATCGTCCCCTCATTTCATTAGTACGTATAGTCCGGCTGCCCGCCGTGAGGATAGGTTCGCTTGCAGCGAACGATCAACGTTTGTGTCCCGCGACCCGCCACACATTGGTCAAGCGAGGGGGCAAATTCGAGCTTGCCTTCGAGATTCACCGAGAAGGGAAAATCGAAGGTGAAACTCACAAATTTATACTTGCCCGGTTTCAAGGCAAGCGTGCGTTTATCGGTCGTCTTGTGGGCGTCCATCGATTCCGGATCAGAATTGTAGATCGACGGCGTGACACCCGGCACCGACCACCATGACGGAGGCTCCAGCACCGTCGCATCGATGGTTATCGAATGTTCCGTCAAGTAGGCTGCCGGCGGTCCGGCTTGGGCCGCTGAAAAGAGCAACGTACCGCCCATCAGGCTCAAGAGCGACCCTCGCGTCACGTTCGCCCACATACGACGATTCATGAACTTCATACGACTCTACTGCGGCAGACTCGAATTCGGCGCCGCGGCGACAAAGGCAAACTGGAAAATTTCTTCCACCGGACGACTCTCCCATTCGGTATGGGTCTGCAACCCCAACGTGCGCATCACCGTCGCACCGGTATCGATGATCGACACGGGCTGATGGATCATATACCCGTGCTTGATGCCGACACCGGAGGCGATCCATGGAACGACCGGCGTACCGTTTCCCCCATGTTCCTGATTGGCATCTTTCCCTTCGGCGCTCAACGACGTCACGAACACGGTGGTGCGCTTCAGCAACCCTTGGGCTTTATAGATGTCCAGGATCGAATTCATTGCCTTATCGACCGTGCGCAGCGCCTCTCGATACTCTTTGGATGCCCATCCTCGCGAAGCCCCGACTCGCCCCGCTTCCGGAAGATGCACAACGAGAAAATGCGGCAGAGAGAGAATGGCGTGTCCGTAGCCATGACCGCTGGTGGCCTTCTTGAAATATTGTTGAATGTAGGACACGATCCGATCCGGATTGCATTCCGGCTTTAACGGACCGCACATCTGATAATCCGTGTAGGGTTCCGGTCTTGCCAATTGATACAGCGACTCGTCCATGAAGAAGATCGCGCTGTCACGCCCGCCGCTTAAGTCCAGATAGTCGAACACACTGGGAGCCCGAGGGTAGCCCCGGCTGAATTCGAAGGCATTCCACGTGATGCCGTGCTTTTCAACCGGCATCCCGGTGATTAATGAGGCCATCGTCGGCAAGCGCAGAGCCGGCTTCACGGCAGTCGCCGACCATGTGACGGCCCCCTCTTTAATCAACTTGTTGAGGGTCGGCATCGTGCCGCCCTTCAGCGAGTCCTGCCCGAATCCTTCCAGAACAAAAAGAATCACGTGCTCCGTCGGAGGGGATGAGGGAGCTGCGCCATCGGCCGGTGGAACCGGGGTGGCTGCACCGGACGAGGTTCCGAGGAGCACGAAGCACAAACCAAGAGCACTCGCATGAAGACGCCAGAATCCGACCGCCATAGAACACCCTCTTTTCCTTTGAATTACCATAGGGAATTTGTACCTTAGCACGCGAATTTTCTGGAAGGCAAGCCAGCCCTGAGGTCCCGCGGAGCGGCTGGCGAAACGGTTTGGCGGGTGCTATGCTCAACCTGCGTGGTTCATCCGGCCGGCTGTCAACCAACTGGTGGCTGATGCGTCAGTCCTCATGGAGAGGGTGAAGGCGATGCCCGACGGAGTCACGGATGATGCCGCCGCGTCAGGCCAGTCGGAGGATGTTCCCGTCATCCCGTCAGCCGCCCCTCGTTACCATTACAAGGCTGTTCTGTGTTTTACCGGCTATGGCAAAGATTCGCGTCGTCACGTCACAGGGCAAACATCGCATGGGTGACCGCGATACAAATGAAGATGAGGTTCGCCTGGCCACAAAAGCAGCCAAACGAAATGCGCTGGAACAGGTCGCGACCCATCTCGAAAGCATCACGGTCGGCGGCGGCGACATTACGAATGACGAAATCCGTATCGGAGGCATGGTGGAGGTGGGAGCGGGTGTGGCGGTGAAGGAAGAGAGAGATAGAGCGCAATGAACCAAGTAAATGGATACACAGTCTGCATGGGGCTTGGAGTCTGCCTTACCCTTTCACCTCTCCCGGTACGCTCGGCCGACTCAGGCGATGTTCGCAGCCATGCCGAACAGTCTTTCGAGCAGCTGAAGCGACAGACTGATCACAAGGGTCTGACAACGTCGAACGCCGGACCAGGCCACAGCACAGAGGAGCGGAGCAGTTACTCTCCGGACCAATACCTGATCGGTAAAGGTCAGGGTGATATGGCTAAAGGTGCGATTACCTGCCAACGGGTGTCGGAACTATCTGCCCGCAGCGATATCGCCAAACAGATTCGCATTCTGGTGAAGGAACATATGGTCGACCGCGTTCGCGAACGGACCGGCCGCGATGCCGAGCAAGACATCGAAGTCACACGTGAAGAAATCGTTCAGGAGTATCTGCAAGGTGTAAAAATCGTCGACCGCCAGGTTGACGAGGACACGAAGACTTGCTCCGCCACCGCAGTCATGTCAAAAAGTCAGATCCAATCAAAACCGGCTCCAGACCATCCTGAGCCAGCCGCCACGATTACCCGCTAGGTCCAGTTGCACTCTTCTCGCGCTTTCGGGTAAGAATCCCCCGCCATGCCGATCGAGAATAATTTTCAGCATGACGAACTCTCGCGGAAAAATCCCGGTGAACGGCTGACCACCGCTGAGCTGGCGACGAGTATGCCGCCGGACTCCCCCGCCTGGATTGAGGCCATGGCCCGATACGGGTCAACGCTCTTTCACGCCGGAGTTCGGGCCATTGTCTTTCTGCACGGCGCAATCCACGGCACCGACCTGTTCGGGATGCAGCGGCTGGACGAAGTCGGCGGCCTCAAGCGCGGGTACTCGCGCGGGGTTTCGGGACTCGACGCCTTGCTCGCCGCCATGCGGGAAGACAGCAACGGCATCCCGCTGCTTCCCGGCGGGCTAAAACCGCCGCTCGCGAACGATGATGCGACGAAGAAATTACTCGACGAGCAGATCGGCGACGCAGGGAATTTCACAAACGCGAACGTCGATCTTTTTCACAACTCGATCAATAAGACCCTGGCGCAACCGATCGTCTGCCAGCGCATGCTCTGGGCGTCCGAACACCACCACCTGGGCCGTGCTCTTGCCGCAGTTCGCCTGCTCGATGCCCTCCGGCAACTTGTTGAACAAGATCGCCTGACTCAGGGCCAGAGAATACTCTTGCAGGCCCACGGGCAAGCCGGCCTGGTCCTGGCACTTGCCTCAAATCTGCTGTGCCCCAGTCAGATTACCGGCAGGCCCAAGCTACTCGGCCTGCTGGCGTCCTACGCGGAACAGACCGATCAGCCGGAGCTCATCGCCACAATCAAACAGATCGAGCCGTTGCTTGCCACATCCTCATTGTTGAACGGAGCAATGCTGGATGTGGTGACATTCGGCACACCGGTCCGGTACGGCTGGGATCCCTCGGGCATCGGCAGGCTATTGCACATCGTGAATCACCGGAATCTCCGAACCGACGGGAAAGCCTGGCTGGCGAAGATGGAATTGCCGCAACTCACGATGGAGATGCCGATCGCCTGGGGCGGCGACTACGTGCAGGAACTGGCCGTCGCCGGAAGCGATGCGGTGCCCAAATGTGAGCCGGCCAAGGTCGCCAACAAAGCCATTTGGGAAATGGTCGAACCGTACGATGGATTCGAACGATGGTTGGAATGTGCGCGGCGAGCCGTGCGCTTTCCCAGCGAGGGTCGCTGCCTGCTAGTCGATTACAAGGACTCGACCGGCTCCACGAATCCGCGTGACCATTACTACGGCCATGCAACCTACACCCGCCGCGAAGCAATACTCTTCAACACGGCTCAGATCGTCGGTTGCATGCAGTATTCTGTGTAAGCAGCAGTCTCACCTTCCCTATCTCCCTCGGACGCTCATTTGTCCCATCGCCCGCTGAAAGTCGCGAACATTTTCTGTCGGACACTGTCATTTTTCGGAAGGTAAATCGTTTGACGAGAACGGTTCTGAATACGGGTGACGGAAACCCTTGGATTTTCGTTGGAGCAGCTCCCCTCCCTAAACCAACGAGCCGCAAATCCGCGGCCCGAAGTTTGCTCATTCCGCCCGCGTCTCATTATCAAACATCAACATGAACATGGAGGGCTTCGAATGAGCGACGTGTCAATTGTTCGGCGGGGATGGTGGAAAACAACGGTGACGGTCAGTCTCATACTCATGTTAGGCCAAACAGTCGCTGAAGGGGCCTCGGCCCGTGCAGCGAAGGATGCGAGCGAGCGCAACAAGGCAGTGACTGCCGCTGCTCGTTATCTCCAAGGACAGGGCTTTACCGAACCAATGCTCGCGACCGAGAGCGTGGAGAATAACCGGTTAGCCGTTGAAGTGGATAATAAGGGCTGGGCGCGCATGAACAAGAATCAGAAGATGGATTTCCTCGAGAAGGTGAACGGCGCAGTGTTGGCTGCCAGCGGCGGTGTGGCGGTCGACCTTCACGTCTCCATGAACGGAAGCAAGGTGGCAGACTCAGCGTTTTCTGCAGGACAACAGGTCATCCGATTGCTCGAGTAATCTCACACTCGGCGGCTCCCCTTCTCTCCTGGAGGGGAGCCGATTCCTTCGAACCCCTTACCCTTCGCGCAATTGGACAGCCAGAGGCTCCCACGAAAAGACCCCGTCCACGTAGGCGTGACCATTCGGCGTTGTCGCAACCAGTTCAATCGTTTCAAAGATGCTGAGCGTCGTTCCGCTGCCGGCCGAGACATCCACTTGCATCGCGAGCGCTGCGCTGGGAGCCAGCGACTCGATCTCCTGATGAGTCCTCACCTGCTTCGGCGTCGCCAGAAGATTCACGAACTGTGCAGGTGGCGTCTGGCGAAATTCCCCGTCATAGGTCGCCCAGAGCCGCGCCGTTACCGCCACATGGGCGTACCATTCGTCGCCCACCGCGTTGACTTCCACCCAATTAAAAAGGGTGTTCACCCGCGACATAATCGACACCGTCGTCGGTTCGAGCGAAGCGGGAAGTGTCAGCAAGGTCGAGTAGCCGACATGCACGTACCCGAGGTTGTCCCAGCTCGAGGGATTGGCCCCGGCACGCGCATGGGCTGATTTATTCGGCAGCACATGCTCAGCATAGTGAGGATTCGCACTCAGCCGCAGATAGTTTGTGTCTTCCAGGTAGCGGATCTGATCATGCTTGCAAAGGGTCTCGTCCCGGTCGCCGAAGCCAATGGTATTGGGCGAGGACACGCTGTCGGCACCCGTAAAGATCAACTGGCTCCAGCCGATCGGCGCGATGTAGCTCGTGCTCACCGATCCCGTCAGGCGCTCTAAGGCCTCGACTCGCTCCTTGATGTCGTGAAACACCGATTCCACGCCCTCTTTCGTCCCGCGCACCCGTTCGATCATGAGATTTTTCTCGAGCTTGCGCTGGTCTTCAAGTTGATGGACGAACCCCGCCGTCTGCCGATCGAGCTCTACAGCATGGATCATGATGGTGCCCCTTTCTTATGGTTCAACCTCGGCTTCCCATGAATGATGAAAGCCATGGGCATCACCGCAAAAGGGGTGCCACCTCTAAGCCCGCGCAAACTGGCTCTGGATCTAGACTAGATGAAGGCAGGGACCAACGAGAGGCACAGGTTTGAACGGGGATAGATCAAGAGCTTCGCCCCCGGATCACATATTCAAGGGGAACCGCTGATTAAGAACCCCAGCGAAGACCCGCAGGATGAGCTATCATTGCCGAAAGGTGTGGGTCGGCCCCCTTCAAACGGGTCCAGATTTTCTGCAAGCCCCGCGTCATCATATTTGACCCGCTGATTAATCATCAGCGAGTAAATTATTCTGAAGGTACCTTGCCCATTATTTCTTAAAGATGAGCCTCGGCTCCGTCATGTTCCCCATCGAAACCGCCACCAACTCCCAGCCGTTTGCGCCGAACTCGGTCAATTTCGTTTGCATGTTTTGGGTATCCGGCAGCACCTCCACAATCCTGTACTCGAAGCGTTTCGGTTCCTGGGCGGTCGCTGTGAACAGGGGCCACTGCGCGATGAGCACTGTGACAGCGACCAGGAGGCTCGCCCCGGCCATAATCCCGGCCGCATGACAACGTATGTGCTGCATGATTCACCTCGTTGTTGTGTGTTCGGTTATGGATGCGCCGCGCGCCAGTTTTTCCCGACGCCCAGATCCACTTTCAACGGCACCGAGAGGTGGAGTTGTTTTCCCACCCCTTCCATCTCCTGCTTCACCAGCTTCTTCGCTTCGTCCAACTCCTTCTCCGGCACCTCGAAAATCAACTCGTCGTGGACTTGGAGAATCATCTTCGTATGCGGCAGATCCTCGTGCAGCCGCTTGTGGACATTGATCATGGCCACCTTGATCAGATCCGCCGCCGAGCCCTGGATGGGGCTGTTCACCGCCATGCGCTCGCCGAACCCGCGCTGCACCGGATCGCCGCTCTGCAATTCTGGAATCGGCCGGCGCCGGCCCAAGATGGTGGTCGTGTAGCCCTTTTCTTTTCCCTCCGCGATGTTGCGATCCATGAGCGCACGCACGGCTGAAAACCTCTCGAAAAACGTATCGATGTATTTCTTGGCCTCGGCCTGCGTGACGCCGATGTTTTGGGAGAGACCGAACGGGCTGATGCCATAGACGATGCCGAAGACGACCGTCTTCGCCGCGCGCCGCATGTCCCGCGTGATTTGGCTGGACGGCAGCCCAAAAATCTCCATGGCCGTAGCCATGTGGATATCTTCCCCCTTTGCGAAGACGGCCACCAGCCGGGGGTCTTGCGAGAGATGCGCCAGGATCCGCGGCTCGATCTGGCTGTAGTCGGCGCAGAGCAGCTCATGACCTCTCGGGGCGATGAATGCTTCGCGGATGCGAAGCCCGTAGTCGCCTTTCACCGGGATATTTTGCAGATTGGGCTCGGTGGAGGACAGTCGGCCGGTTGCGGCGACCGTTTGATTCAGCGACGTGTGCAGCCGTTTCGTGTCCGGATTGACCAACTCCGGCAGCGCATCCACATAGGTAGACTTGAGCTTACTGATGCTCCGATAGTTCAGAATCTGGGCCGGCAGTTCATGCTGGGTCGACAGTTGCGTCAGCGTATCTTCATCCGTGGAGTAGCCCGTCTTCGTTTTACGCACCGGCTTGAGGCCGAGTTTTTCGAACAAGACAGTCGCCAA
The DNA here is from genome assembly GCA_035455145.1 of Nitrospira sp. GTDB lineage: Bacteria > Nitrospirota > Nitrospiria > Nitrospirales > Nitrospiraceae > Nitrospira_C. Next base: position 1,844 of record DATIFR010000075.1, on the reverse strand, counting down.
TTGCTTGGGCGAATTGATATTGAACTCGCCGCCGGCTAATCCGGCGATCGTTTCCATCATGCGATCGAGATCGCGTTCCAGCTCCTTGCTGAGCCCGTGCAACGTCTCCACATCCAGCAAGAAACCGTTTCGCTCGATTTCAGCCAAAACCGGCACCAGCGGCATTTCGACATCGGTTAAGAGGTTCAGACTCCCCTGTTCCGCCAGCCGCTCGGTTAGTGCCGGGGCAAGCCTGGCCAGGACGGCTGCCGCTTCAGTCGCTTCTTCTTGCGAGCCCGTATCGGCCTCGAACAGCGATTGCGAGGTCGTCTGGCCCTGTTTTCCTCTTCCCAGTCGATCGCCCAACACCTCCAGCGCAATGGTTTCGAGTTGGTGGTCGCGACGGTTTGGATTGAGCAAGTAATCGGCGATCATCGTGTCCATATAAGGGGCTGCCAACGTCAGGCCGATTCGATGAAAGGCGAGCAAGGTCGCCTTCAGATCGTGCACGACCTTGGTCCTTGACTGGTCGTGCAGGAGTGCGGTGATTGGGCGCATGAACGTCCGGACATCGATGGGAATAAAGGCGGTCTTTTCGCCTGTCGACAGCGCGATGCCGCGAACCTCCGACCGCACACCAGGAGGACCGGCAAGCAGACAGCAGATGCCAAGGGGATCGCCTTTCGGCAGTTCGCTCACGAACCGTTGCGCCGAAGCTTCGTTGTCGACAATCGTCGTTGAGCGATCAGCCTTGGCATCGGAAGTCCTGGGCGCGGGTTGCACGGCTTTCAACAGCGTGCTGAATTCGAGTTCGCGCAGCAGATCGGCGAGCTGATCGCTGTGCGGAGGCTTGATCCGGTAGGACTCGGGATGGAACTCCACCGGACTCTCAGTCTGAATGGTGGCCAGCTTCCGGCTGAGGCGCGCATTGTCCGCCTGTTCGATCAGCAACGTCTTGATCCGCTCGGGCGTCACCTCATCGACCCGCTGCAGCAATTCGTCGATCGTCCCGAACTGGGCGATCAGCTTCATCGCCGTTTTTTCACCGATTCCCTTCACGCCCGGAATGTTGTCGGTGCTGTCGCCCATCAGTCCCATCACTTCGACGACACGCGCCGGTTCGACGCCAAACCGCTCGCGGCATTCCGCCTCCCCCGACCATTTGTTTTTGACCGGATCGTAGATGCGGATGTGCGGCGTGAGCAGCTGCAGCATGTCTTTGTCGCCTGTGACAATTACCACGTCGTACCCAGCCCCCTCGGCTTGGCGCGCCAAGGTGCCGATCAGATCGTCCGCTTCATATCCGGCCTGTCTGACGGCGGGAATGTTCATGGCCTCCACGACACGATGGATATAGGGAATCTGCGCCTTCATGCCGTCCGGCATGGGAGGGCGCTGAGCCTTGTATTCTTTGAATTCTTCGTGCCGCAGGGTCGGGCCTTTTTCGTCGAACGCCACGGCAAGGCAATCCGGCTGGTGTTCACGGATGATTTTCATCAGCGTGGTAGTGAAGCCGTACACGGCGTTGGTTTGAAGGCCTTTGGAATTGTTCAGAGCCGGAAGGGCGAAGAACGCGCGATAGATATAGGCGCTCCCGTCGATGAGATAGAGCGTCTTGCGGTTGGATTCGGCGGTCGACATGATGTTCAGGGGTCCGGTGCGAGGATGAGCGGCGGCTTCCCGAATTTCTCGCGCATGCTGTTGATGACGCCCAACACCGTCGGCTGCCCAATCAGTGTGGCCTCGACCTTTCGCTTGCCCGGAAAATCGAGCATGGACACCCCGATGACCATCGTGAGAACGCCCTGTCCTGGAAGAAACAACATCAGAAAGCCGACAAACAGGAAGATCGCCCCGACGGCATT
>DATIFR010000074.1:0-4429 GCA_035455145.1 Nitrospira sp. | reverse complement strand
TCCTTCCCCCCCTTTCCCGACTCCATGAAGCGGAGTTGCTTCCGCAGCTCGTTGATGCTGGATTGCACCCGCGCCACATCGGGATTGTCCGGGGACAAATAGGACCCCATCACCTGCAACTGGACTTCCTGCGCCATGATTTGGGCTTGGATTGTCGCGGCCGCCTCGATCATGGCCTTTGACTGCGCCTCGATGGCCACGGTTCGATTCTGCGTCTGGAATTCCTTGAGCGCGTTCTCGACCTTCACCAATGCATCTTTCGTCTCAGCAACACGCTGCTCGATGAACTTCCGATTTTCCCTCGCTTTACTCACGCTCAACGTCTGATTGAGCCGGTCGAGATTCAATACATAGAAGTTGGCGATATCAGCTGCCAATTGAGGGTCCTTATCCTCGACCGTAATCTTGATGACTTTTTCTTTACTGACCACGATGCGGGTCGCGTTTTCTAAGGCCAGCCTGGTTTCCTGCATCGTTTTTTTCTCATAACGTTCCTGCAAGTTAAATTGGCGAATTACCTCATCCGCCATGATTCTCGATTTGAGCATGGCGGTGAAGATATCCGTCGGCGTCGCCGGTGCGCCAGGCAGTGAAATCCCCAAACTTTGCGCCGCGCTTCCAGCCGCACTGGATCCCAGGAGGGCACCCAAGCCAAATCCCGTGTTGGATTCCAACTGGGGAAGAAGCGTGGCCGTCGATTCATAGATCTTGGGAAGCAGAAGGCTCACCACGAGAGCGGCGCCAACCATCACACTGCAGAACGCGATGATGGACTTCTTTCTCTTCGAGACGACCTGCCAATAATCGAGCAGGGTGACCTCTTCCTCGTTTTGGATTGCAGGGTTTAGCTGGTTGGCTTGATTCATCTGATTGGTTTGCCCCGTCTTTCTGGGCCGATTACAGCAAGAGACGTGAGACGACGGCAAACGGTTATGTGAAGGGATACATCCGGCATTAATTTCCAATTACAGAAATGGCCGCTGCCACCAAAGCCACGCTGCCGACAATGCTGGCGATGCTCTGCCACAAGGCTAACGTCGGTGTCTTGGCCTCGATCTTTTGTGGAATGACGACAGTATCGCCCGGCCTCATCTCTTTGATCTTCACATACGCGCCTTCTGTCGAGCCATTGGCTCTCATGACATACATTTCATGTTTGTTGGCATCCTCGGTCAGCCCTCCGGCTTGTTGCACATAATCCTCGAAGTTGAGACCCGTCCGGTAAATCACCGTGCTGGGATTCTTCACCGAGCCGATAATACTAACCGTCTTCGGCGGCTGCGGAATGACAATGCGATCCCGCGCTTCCATCGTGATATCGTCCTCGGTGCCCTCCAACTCCTCGATGGATCGGACATTCACCACCACACGACCCAACTCCAGCCGTACGGCCACAGCCTCCAGTTGCTGCAGGCGCAGTGCCAACACTTGCTGTTCCGCCGCTTGGCCGCTCGCAGCGCCGCCAGGCACACCGACAGCTCCGGCCGCATAGCTGGCCGATTGCGCGGTCAGCCGCTGCCGTTCGGAAGCCAGGAATCGATCAAGTTCAGCCTGCTGCCGCTTTCGAACCGATTCCCGAACAAGGATAATCCCCTCCGGAAATGCATTGTTGGTAAGTCCTCCAGCCCGTTTCAGCACGGAACTGAGCCGTTCGCCGGTTTCCAACGTGAAATGACCAGGCCGTTTGACCTCGCCCTCCAGAAGCACCACGTTGGGAGGACGCATTTGGGTACCCACGACGACCTGATCCATGCGCTGGAGAGGCAGGTCGTTGCCTTTCTCGCTGTCAAATAGTGCCTTGGGACTGAACGAGATCACTTTCGTCTGATAAGTAAAGGGATCGGTGCGAATGAGTTCCGCACTGTCCAGATAAGCGTCCACTGTCAACTGATCGGGCTTGAGCAGATCGCGGATGCCCATCCCAGGCTTGTATTCATAGGGGCCGGGATTTTTCACAGCTCCGGCTAACGTCACCACGTTCGCCACTTGCGTCGGCAACGACCCGACGCGGACGTAATCTCCATCTTGAATCACAAGATCGGACCCGTTGCTCGTTGGCCGTTTTTTCCCCGTCGTATCGACGACCGCGTTGAGATCGACGTCAAGGATAACCCGCCCCTTGCCCGGATCAAGGCGGAACAGCTGGCATCGCTGATGATTGGCCGCAGGAGTCAGCCCGCTGGCGAGCTGGAGCAGATCGGTCAACCGAATCCCCGATTTCAGCTCGTAAATCCCGGCCCGCTTGACTGCGCCGCTGATCGCGGCCACAGGACCAAGGGGAGGAACAACAATCACATCTCCGGACTGCAGTCGAGCGTCTTGGCGTCGATCTCCGGCTAATAAGAATTGGTAGAAATCCACTTCGGCCATGAGTTGGCTCTCGCGAACCAGTCGAACCTGGCGTAACGATCCGGACCGTGCAGGACCACAGGCCGCGTACAGAGCATTCGACACGGTCGCCAGCGAGCTGATTTCGTACGCACCGGGCCTGACCACCTCACCGACCACATACACTTTGATGGTACGCAACCGTGCCATCGCCACATGCACCTCGAATCGTTTCAAATGCGCGCTCAGCCGACTCGTAATCGCTCGCTCAGCCTGGGAAAAAGTCAGGCCACCGATCGGAATCGCCCCGATCTGTGGAATGACAATCATGCCGTCACGCTCCACTGGCGCGATATAACTCCGGTTCAAACTTTGGTCCGGCACATTCCAGATATGAATCGAAAGGGAGTCGAGCGGCCCGATGACATAATCGGGTCCGACCGGAGCATCGAGCACCGGTGCAAAACTCGTGGCTTGGGTGTCAAAGAAGTCATAGCCGAACTGTTGCAACCGTCCCTTCACGCCATGGAGGACGGAGAACTGTGAAAAGGCTTCTTCAACGGTAAAATCCTTGGTGGTGATGTCCTGAATGGCTCCCTGAGGTTTTGTCTCCGGTTGTGTTCCAAGACCCTGAAGTTTTGTCTCCAGTTGTGTTCCAAGGCCGCGAGGTTTCGTCTCAACTTGTGTCTCAAGAGGACTGGACAACCCCTTTCCCCCGGCCTGTCCTGCCTGTAGCGGATCCGTCAAGGCGAGTCCCTTTTGGTGTTCAGCCCGCTCTTGTTTCATCCGTTCTTCCGCCGAGGCCGGAAGAACTGAAGAGGGCTCCATCGGCCAAAAGTCGTTGAGCGTGGTGCCTTCGTGAGCCACACTCTGCAGGTTGCGTGACGGTACGGCCGGACAAGGAGTCTGGGGCGGGGCCAGCGGCTGAATCGCGGTCGGGTTCGTCACAACAGGTGACCCGGGCAGAATATCTCTAGCTCCTAACCCGGTTCCGCCGAGAGATGGAATTCCTGGACCTCCGAGGGTCTGAGCAATCAACGGTGGGGGCATGACCATAAGGAAGACGATGAGCCAGATGCAGGCCTTCGCCACATGCGGAAGAATAGAAATATTCATAGTTGTCCCCTTATCGTCTCGGCCGGATGTCGCGGCATCACAGCATACGCAACGCCGACGAACCCTAGCCCATTGCGGTCATTGCGTCAAGAATGAGAATGCCGGATCGTCAACAAGGCTCTCTTATGAAGGCCGGTTAAAACTCCATCGTCACCGAGGTCCACAGCAAATGGTTCGAAGCGGTCACATTCGGAGCAAACGTTTCGACAAAGGGGGTCACAGAGCTGATCTGCCCTGGATTGTAAATGTGTTGGAACGTGTATCCGAACCCAAACTGCGTCCGTCGAGAATACCACCAGGTAAGATCCACGGCCGCTTCATACTTGCGTTCATGGACCGGTTGGCCTCGGTCACGCTCCTGATAGTCGAGGTTGTGGCCCAGCTGGAGCTCATCCGTCAGATACCGAGTGGTTCGGATAAAGAGATCGATCGCATCGGTGCCCATACTGTGCCCGAGCGGAAATCCGTACTGCCGCATGCCGTTCGTAAAACTCCCGTTGTTGTACCAAACCCGAGCCAGGTGGTCGGACGTTTTTCGGCGAGTATAGTCGGTGTCCGCAAATTCAATCCGGAGATCCATCGTATCTCCCTCGAAGAGCTGGGGGATGTAGAGACCGGCCAGATAGGCGGCCCGGCTGGGAATAGGAATTTTGCTCCATTTATCTTCCGACCCAAGTTCCCCATAGAGTTGCATTCCCGCCGGGAAGGGGACCAGATAGGGAACGTGAGGAACTCGAGCGCGGAAATCCAGCATGGCCTGTTCATTACAATTTGCCACTCCGGTCTGATTCGGTGGATTCGTGTAGCAGTCGACCATCGTTCTCGGAAACGACCCCCCACTTCCTTCCCCGCCGAACTGGGTCAGTCTTGTCGCTCCCAGCTCCAGCCAAGCGGTCGGCAGATAACTGATCCGCAACCCAAATATATTTTCATGAGAAAAAGTTTGATCGCCTTCCAGCTGAGCCAGAAAGGTATTGACCTTCCA
>DATIFR010000073.1:0-14595 GCA_035455145.1 Nitrospira sp. | reverse complement strand
TGCTCCGATAGTTCAGAATCTGGGCCGGCAGCTCATGCTGGGTCGACAGTTGCGTCAACGTATCTTCATCCGTGGAATAGCCCGTCTTCGTTTTACGAACCGGCTTGAGGCCGAGTTTGTCGAACAAGACCGTTGCCAATTGTTTGGGCGAATTGATATTGAACTCGCCGCCGGCTAGTCCGGCGATCGTTTCCATCATACGGTCGAGATCGCGTTCCAGCTCCTTGCTGAGCCCGTGCAATGCCTCCACGTCCAGCAAGAAGCCGTTTCGTTCGATTTCAGCCAGCACCGGCACCAGCGGCATTTCGACATCGGTAAAGAGGTTTAGGCTCCCCTGTTCCGCCAACCGCTGGGTTAGTGCCGGGGCAAGCCTGGCCAGGACAGCCGCCGCTTCGGCCGCTTCCTCTTGCGAACCCGTCTCGACTTCGAACAACGATTGCGAGGTCGCCCGGCCCTGCTTCCCACTCCCCAGCCGATCGCCCAATACTTCCAGCGCAATGGTTTCGAGTTGGTGATCGCGGCGGTTGGGATTGAGCAAATAATCGGCGATCATCGTGTCCAGGTAGGGAGCCGCCAACGTCAGGCCGATTCGATGAAAGGCCAGCAAGGTCGCCTTCAGATCGTGCACGACCTTGGTCCTTGCCTGGTCGTGCAGGAGTGCGGTGATGGGTCGCATGAACGTCCGGACATCGATAGGAACAAACGCGGTCTTTTCGCCTGTCGATAGCGCGATGCCGCGAACATCCGTATCCACACCAGTAGAACCGGCAAGCAGACAGCAGACGCCAAGAAAGCCGCCTTTCGGCAATTCGCTCACGAACCGCTGCGCCGAAGCTTCGTTGTCGATGATCGCCGTCGCCTGATCGCTCTTGGCCTCGGCAGTCCTAGGTGCGGGCTGCACAATTTTCAAGAGCGTGGTGAATTCGAGTTCGCGCAGCAGATCGGCGAGCTGATCGCTGTGCGGGGGCTTGATCCGATAGGATTCGGGATGGAACTCCACCGGACTCTCGGTCTGAATGGTGGCCAGCCTCCGGCTGAGGCGCGCATTGTCCGCCTGTTCGATCAGCAAGGTCTTGATTCTCGCGGGTGTCACCTCATCGACCCGCTGCAGCAATTCGTCGATCGTCCCGAACTGGGTGATCAGCTTCATCGCCGTTTTTTCACCGATCCCCTTCACGCCCGGGATATTGTCGGTGCTGTCCCCCATCAATCCCATCACTTCGATGACACGCGCCGGCTCGACGCCGAACCGCTCGCGGCATTCCGCCTCGCCCGACCATTTGTTTTTCACCGGATCGTAGATACGGATGTGCGGCGTGAGCAGCTGGAGCATGTCTTTGTCGCCTGTGACGATCACCACGTCATACCCGGCCCGCTCGGCCTGGCGCGCCAAGGTACCGATTAAATCGTCGGCCTCGTATCCGGCCTGCCTGACGGCAGGAATGTTCATGGCCTCCACGACACGGTGGATATAGGGAATCTGTGCCTTCATGCCGTCCGGCATGGGAGGGCGCTGAGCCTTGTATTCTTTGAATTCTTCGTGCCGCAGGGTCGGGCCCTTTTCGTCGAACGCCACGGCAAGGCAATCCGGCTGGTGTTCACGGATGATTTTCATCAGCGTGGTGGTGAAGCCGTACACCGCGTTGGTTTGAAGGCCTTTGGAATTGTTCAGAGCCGGAAGGGCGAAGAATGCACGATAGATATAGGCGCTCCCGTCAATGAGATAGAGCGTCTTGGGATGTGACGAATCGGACATAGATACAGCCTACAGCTTTCAGCCATCGGCAGTCAGCACAGGATTTTCGCCTCTCACTGATGGCTGATCGCTGACAGCTGAAAGCATGTTAGGGGTCCGGTGCGAGGATGAGCGGCGGCTTCCCGAATTTCTCGCGCATGCTGTTGATGACGCCCAATACCGTCGGCTGTCCGATCAGTGAGGCCTCGACCTTTCGCTTGCCCGGAAAGTCGAGCATGGACACTCCGATGACCATCGTGAGAACACCCTGTCCGGGAAGAAACAACATCAGAAAACCGACGAACAGGAAGATCGCCCCGACGGCATTTTTGACAATGTGGCCCATCACCCGGAGGATCGGATGGTGATCTTTCATCCAGGGACGGGGGATGCGGATGTCAAAGTAGTCGGCGGGAAGTCGCACCAGAATATAAGGGATAGCAATCAGCGAACCGATGAAAAACACGATCGACAGGACCGTCAACGTGACCAGGGTATCGGTCGAAACATACTGCTGAACAGTTGAGAGAAGCCACTCCATCGGACGGGCATCCTAACATGCGACCTAGGGGCACTCAAGCCAGAGAGGACGCGGGAAAGCCGGTTTACTGCGCCTCTCGCGAAGGCTATAATCCTGCCATGCGCGCCACCTCGTGTCGTGTCTTCCTGCCACTGCCTCTCCTCCTCTGGCTAGCCGCAACGGGGGCCGATCCCGGTTGCGCCCTGGCTGCCGCTGACGAGCTTCGGATTGAAATCACCAAGAAAGGGCTGGGGAAGGAAGTGATCATCACACAAGGCGATCGCGAGTGGTTCATGATGGTCGAGGTGACACCGGAAAATACCGTCATCGTGCGCCAGGAGAAAGATCAGGATAAGTACCTCGTGGATGAAAGCGAAACCCACGACCGTCCGTTGGCCCCCATCGAAGTCGATGCCGCCATCAACGATTACGTGAACAGCGTGAAAGCCCGCGCGCCGAAGAAGTGAGCATGAGCCAGCCTAAACCGAAGTTCGTTCTCTTTGCCCACAACGCCACGTACGACAAGCTCCATCAGGTTGCCACACTGGGGCTGACCGCCGCCGCGATGGGGAAGGACGTGATCGTGATCTTGTTGTTCTGGACCATCAAGAAACTGGCCGAAGGCAAGTTTGATCAGATTGATTTTCCCCCGGAGTATGCCGCCTCCGCCGACGAAGTGGCCCGCCTGCTCAAGGAAAAGAAGGTGCCGAAAATCTCAGAGATGTTCGAGGAGGCCAAGCTGGTCGGCACCTTTCGTGTCATCGCCTGTAGCGCCGGCTTGGAATACATGGGTGTGGATAGCGAGGTCGTGGCCAAGAGAGTCGATGAGGTGATGGGTCTGCCGGCCATTCTCTCGCTGACCGCGCACGCCGAGACCAAGCTGTTCATTTAATTCGAGACTCGCGCGAAATGCGAGACTTGCGCGAGGGGTATCTTGCGTTTCTCGCTCGTCCCGCGCTTCTCGCCTGCGCGCTCTTACCGCGACCGCTTCACTCCCACCCGATCACAGAACTCCGTCAGTTTGCATTGGCTGCAATAAGGTGAGACAGGCTGGCAGAGGTTCTGCCCGTACGGAACAAGCAGATCGTTGAAGGTAATCCAATATTGTTTCGGAAGTTTTCGGCGCAACGCTGCTTCCGTCTCCTCCGGTGTCTTGGACTTTACATAGCCCCAGCGATTGCTGATCCGGTGCACGTGAATATCCACACAAATACCCGGCTTCCGGTAGCCCACCGTCACGACGAGATTCGCCGTCTTACGCCCGACTCCCGAGAGTGTGACCAGCTCATCGATGGAGTCTGGGACTTTCCCTCCGTAGACATCCAGGAGGCGGCGGCAAATGGCGTGGATTGATTTCGCTTTAGTTCGATAGAACCCGACCGGATAGATGACCTTCTCGATCTTCTTCAGGGGAAGCTTGAGTAGTGCTGATGGCGTCTGCGCGAGCGCGAACAACCGGGCGCTGGCTTCGCTCGTTGTCTTGTCTTTGGTTCTCAGGCTCAGAAGGCAGGAAATCAGAATGCGGAAGGGATCTCGGTTAGATTCGCGGGCCACCACCCCCACGACCGGTTCCTGCCATTGGCGAACCTCGCGCTTGACGATCCTGATCGCCGCATGGATCTGATCCTGGCGCATGGATGAGAAACCGAGCAGGATAGCTGTAAAGAGATGCTAATTCGAAGGAACAGGCCCGAAGGAAACTCTCTACTCCGGCTTGCGCTTCGACAACCACTTCTGACGGCGACGCTGAGCCTCACGTTGCTTGGCTTTCTTCCTGACGCTCGGCTTCTCGTAGTACCGCCGCCGCTTCAGTTCCCGGAAGAGCCCTTCCCCCGCGAGCTTTGTCTTCGCAACTTTGAGCGCTTTTTCGACGTTGTTATTGAAGACTTTGATTTCCATTCGTTCCGCTTCCGCACTTTCCCAGGCGATGCCTGCGCTAATTTTTTTCCAGCACCCCGTTGACTAAGGGGCGGAGTGTAGCATAGGCACTTCAGATCCTCAAGATATTGCGAAACTCGAAGGATTCTTGGTTGCAATGCACGCCTAAGCCGCTGATTTGGCTGTAGTTTCAGATTTTCTTTCGCCGTGTGCACCCCTGCCTCACCTGCCGCCAGCGCCATAAACAGGCCGACCTTCAAATCGGATCGCACCCGCGATTTCACCCCTCCTGAGCAGGCATGGAGCAGAGCTCCGGCATCCGCCGACCGCTCGGCAATTTCCAGAGGGATTTCCGTCGCCACATGTAACGCAGAAGAAAGTGCGGTAGGGCGATCCGGGTCCGACTTCGGCAACCTCGTCGCCTCAATAAAAGTTCGATAGGCCTCGCCGTCGGCTTGCAGCAAGTCGCTCAACCGCCGGCCGATCTCGTCCAACCGGTGCTCTGTGGCATGCTGCTGACTCAGTCGCGCGGCCATCAGGCCGAGCGAGCCGGCGAGCGCGCCGGCGAGCGCGGCGACCGCACCTCCGGCAGGGACCGGTGTGGCCGCGGCGACAGCGTCCAAGAGTTGTGAAACCGATAGCCGTCGCAGGTCCTTTGGGCCGAACTCTGCCTGGTCCATGTGATCGGCGCCTTCTGAGGAGAGAGCTGTCTCAATTCGAGTTTCCAGCACCTGCGCGGGATCGAAATGGTCGAGACGTAATGCATCGACTGCTGCTTCAACAAGCGCCGACTGCGGCACAAGCCCGATGATCTCGCTCCCGGCGATCTCTACACCATGTAAGGCAGCTTGAGCCTGGACCGCTTCAAATGCGACGTGGATGGGCGTTTCTTGGTAGTCAGTCAGGTTCATCGCGACCTGGACCATGCGACGGCTGGCCAATTCCACCCCTATCGCCTTCAGGTGAGGAATGCCCCCGTTCGACTGCCTGATGGCTTTGGCAATCGACTGAGCCACGGTGAGGTCCTTTGAATGAAGGTTAACGTTAAATGCGATTAACGGTTGCCGCGCCCCGATCACGATAGCACCTGCTGTCTTGTGCAGATGAGCAGGACCGAAATCGGGAGACCAATCCGGATCGGAAGCTAGGCGATAGGCCAGGCCTTCCAGCCCTCCTCGACGAACCGACTCGAGCGCGGCATGATCGGGATGGGAGGCCGCCCGTTCGTACAAGAAGACTGGTATGTCGAGCTCCTGTCCTACCCGTTGTCCAAGCCGTTTAGCCAGCTGCACGCAATCCTGCATCGTCGCACCCCTGATCGGCACGAAAGGAACAACGTCTGCCGCCCCAACTCGAGGATGCGCACCGCTGTGCTGTCGTAGATCAATGAGATCCGTTGCGACAAGGATCGCGCGAAACGCCGCCTCGATCATGCCCTCCGGTTCGCCGACGAAGGTCAGGACGCACCGGTGGTGATCTCGGTCCATGGTGTGATCCAGCACCCGGACTCCCGTGACCGACGCCACCGCGTCGATCAGGGCCTGAACCGTCGTCCGATTCCGGCCTTCACTGAAATTTGGCACGCACTCGACGAGAGGCTCCATGAACCCTCTGCTCATTCAAAATACGAAGCCGGAGGTCTGATCGATCATCCCTCCGGCTTCCGACTGTCTTTGCACTGTAAATCCGTAGGCTCTACTTCGTCTTTTTCACAAATGCCTTGTAGATCGGTCCCGACTTGGCCTGCTCCTCTTCGAGCCCCACCATCTGATGCCCGGTCGTATCACACCAGGCCGGCATGTCCTTCTTGATGCCTTCGTCGTCCGACACGACTTCAAGCACTTGGCCCAACGTCAGTTCTTTGATTTTCTTCGACGTCATGATGATCGGCATCGGGCAGAAGTACCCGAGTGTATCGAGCTTCACATCGGCTTGTATCATACCGTCCTTCCTTGTCAGTACTGAGCGATGAATGCTGAGACTCGAGAGTATTCCCTCTGCGCTCAACACACAGCACTCAGCACTCGAGTCTAGATAAAGAGATTGACGTTGCCTTGCTTGGCTTCCGCCAGATATGTGGTCACACCGGCGAATTGATCGATTCCCTCAATCAACGTGTCCTTGGAGATACCCATGAGTCCCATGGTGGTCGTACAGGCGATGAACCGCACGCCCAGATCCAAAGCAGTCTGCATCAGTTCCGGCACGCCGGGCATTCGATTCTGCTTCATGACCTTCTGCATCATCTTGGTGCCGAGTCCGCCGAAGTGAAATCGGGAGAGCGGTAGGCTGTCGGCACCTCCCTTGTTCAAGAGGCCAAACATGCGGCGGAGCCAATCTTTCGCCGAACTCGTCGCGCCTTTCCGACGGATGGTGTTCAATCCCCAAAACGTGAAAAACATGGTGACTTGCATACCCATCGCCGCCGCGCCGGTGGCAATGATGAATGCTGCCATGGCTCGATCCAAATCCCCGCTCAGCAAAACTATCGTGACCTTGTCCGGTCTCGTCGCCTGGAGATCGGCCAGGGCCACGGCTGGATCCATTTGTGTGGTTGTCATCATGCCCTCTCTTGGGTCGGTGGCGCAAGAAACCCGCTGTTTACGCCATTTTTTCACTATAGTCCCCGCTTCTTTTTCATGTCAAGGAAGAGGGGAAGCGGAAGGCTCCTTGCTGCAAGAAGGGAGACAGCCAAACCAGACTCTCCCGGCTTGACGTTCGATAACCCAGCCGTTATATTCACCATCAAGCTGCTTCTGCAGTCTAGGCTGGTCCTCTCACGTACTCCCTTCCCCGTCAATGAATTCAGACCTGATTACCGAAATTAAACCCTCTAAGAGCGGTCCGTTACTCGGATTTTGGTACCCGGCCTGCCAGAGTTCCGATCTCAGACCGGGGACGATGAAGGGCGTCGTATTATTGGGCCTGCCCATCCTCGCTTGCAAAACATCGCGGGGAGTGGTCGCGGCGATGCGTGATATCTGTCCTCACCGCGGTATGCCGCTCTCGTATGGCCAAATGAAAGACGACTGTGTCGAGTGTGCCTACCACGGCTGGCGCTTCGATAGCACCGGCCGCTGCCGGGGGATCCCGGCACTGGTGGAAGACTCTCCGATTCAAGCGGACAAGATCGGCATCACGACTTATCCGTGCCGCGAGCGGGACGGGTACGTGTGGGTGTTCCTCGCCGATCCCCAACAGCCGCAACAAGCGGTTCCGGACGTACCGCCGCTCTCGCTTCCTTCCTCTCCCTACCGCATGATCCAGATATCGACCCTGCTGGATTGCACGATTGACGATGGGATTGTGGGCTTGATGGACCCGGCTCACGGCCCCTTTGTTCATCAGAGTTCCTGGTGGCGTACGCAAGCGAGCATGCACGAGAAGGCCAAGACCTTTGAACCGATTCCAAACGGTTTCCGTATGGTCCCCCATGCCCCTTCCAAGAACAGCGGGCCGTATAAGATCTTGAACTTGTTCTATGGCGGGCCTCTGACCACCACCATCGACTTCGTATTGCCCAACCAACGATTCGAGTTCGTTCAGTGCGGGAACATGTTCGTCTCCACCAGGGCCACGGTGACGCCCATTACCGACCATCAATGTCGGATCGATTTCTGCGCCGCATGGAACGCCTTGGGTTGGCTCCCATTCTCCAAAACCCTCTTCCGCTACTTTGCCAATATATTTATGAAGCAGGATAAGGAGGCGATGGAGCGCCAGGCGGTGGGACTGCGCTACAGACCGTCCTTGATGTTGATCGACGATGCGGACACGCCGGCCAAGTGGTATTACAAACTTAAAGCCGCGCACTTGGCTTCGGTGCAGGCCGGACAGCCCCTCGACCATCCGTTGAAAGGCCGGGTGACGCTCCGTTGGAAGAGCTAGGACGATTTCGCTGAAAGCACCTGCCCGAGAGCGGAGGGAGAAGGATCGCGCTAGTCACCCGACAGCAGCATGCTTATCGCCCGCCGAATTTGCGGTCGCGATCCCAATAACACCACGATATCCCCCACCAGCAGCCGCGTCTTCAGCGAGGGATTCGATTCCGTCACTCCACCTCTCGTCCAGGCAATGACCGAAGCCCCCGTTCGTGGCCGTATCGAGAGGTCTGCAAACGTTTTCCCAACGGCCGGTGAGTCGTCGTCGATCCGGCAGGTTTCGACTTCAGCATCGGTCAACGTTCCGCCGCGCAGATGGTGCGCCAGCTCCGGCAACTCGCTGCGCCGCAGCAACGCATACCCCTCCCGTCGAACCTGCTCAGCCTTATTGATGACAAAGTCATGCGGCATATTATAGGTCCGGAGAACCAGCGCGAAAATTTCGATCGACGTTTCAAATTCCTCCGGAACCACGTCGTCCGCTCCGAGTTCGTGCAATTCCTCCAGCTCACGCAGGTAACGGGTCCTCACCACGACTCGGATTTTCGGGTTCAGCCCTTTGGCCAACTGCACCGTCCGCCTCGTGATAAACGGATCGGAGATCGCCACGACCAACACTCTGGCATCCTCGATCTTGGCATGGCGCAAGACGTTCGGATTCGTCGCATCCCCGAAGTAGATGGGTACGCCGTGCCGGGATTCGCGGCGGACGGTGTCGCCGTCGAGATCCAGGGCCAGGTGAGGGATCTCGGTTTCGCTCAACACCCGGGCGAGATTTCTTCCGTTCAATCCGTAGCCGACAATGATGACATGGTCCTTCAGCCGGATGTTCTTTCCCTCGGTCTGCAGCGCATGGGCCTCCGTCCGGCTGGGAAGCCAATGCCGCAGCCGCTGCACCGCCTCGACCCGGCGCGCCATCGACGGGGACCACTGCATCAAAAACGGCGTGACAATCATCGAGAGGATCGAGACCGCAAGAAACACTTGGTAGGGATCGCCGCGTAACAACCCGTACTCCTGCCCCTGCTGGGCCAACAGGAAACTGAACTCACCGACTTGGGCCAGGGCGATCCCCACCATAATGGCCGCACGCGGGGGAATCTCCAGTGCCAGTGACGCGCCGGCACCGGTCAAAAACTTGACCAGGATGACCGCCAGCAGTAATCCCGGCACCAGCAGCGGGTGGCTGAACAGGACGCGCCAGTCCATCAAAATGCCGATCGACACAAAAAACAGGCTGTTGAAACTGTCCCGAAAGGGCAGCACCTCCGCCATCGCCTGGTGGCTGAACTCCGATTCGGATATGACCAGGCCGGCAATGAAGGCTCCCAGGGCCAGCGACAGGCCGCCTAACGACGTCAGCCACGCGATGCCGAGACACAGCACGATGATTGTGAGCAGAAATAGTTCGCGGCTCCTGCTGCGGACAATGTGCTCGAGGAGCTTGGGCACGATATACCACGCGGCGGCAATCACCAGCCCCACGACCAGAATCGACGTCCCCAAGGTCACGAGGATCGAAACGGCCGATCCTTCTGTTCGACTGGCCAAGGTCGGCGTCAGGAGCATCATCGGCACGACGGCCAGATCCTGGAAGACAAGAATCCCGATGGTCGTGCGGCCGTGGATCGAATCGCTATCGCCCCGTTCGGCTAACGCCTTCAGTACGATCGCGGTGCTGCTGAGCGAGAGCAGAAATCCCCAGAAAATGCACTCCTGCCAGGGAAGCCCGACCAGCGTCGCTCCCAACCAAACGACGAGGAGTACGGCGCCTACCTGGATCGGCGCCGCCACGAAGAGCAGGCGGCGCAACGAGGCAAGTTGCACCAACGAAAACTCGATTCCGATCGTAAACAGCAGGAGGACTACGCCGATTTCGGCCAACACTTGGACCGTGCCGATATCGGAGATGAGATTCAGTCCGTTTGGACCGATCAATGCGCCTGCCACCAGGAATCCGGCGATTGACGGGAGCCGGAACTGATGAAACGCGAAGACGACGGCGATCGATACCGAAAAGATGACGAGAAGATTGCCGAGGACGTTATAGTCAGTCATACGAAATACCGTAAGGAGTCAGGCGTGAGGGGTAAGGAGATGCACGCGGAACAATTCGAGCAGCTGACCTTTCACCCATCACGTTTCACGAGCGCAGGGCGGAGAATACCCCAGCAAGA
This sequence comes from Nitrospira sp., assembly GCA_035455145.1. GTDB lineage: Bacteria > Nitrospirota > Nitrospiria > Nitrospirales > Nitrospiraceae > Nitrospira_C. The sequence continues at coordinate 4,404 of DATIFR010000073.1, read as the reverse complement.
GCAAAGGGACAAGGTAAAGGTGCTTGTCGTTGAATAGACGGTTGAGTAGAGTGGAGAAGCAGACGGAGAAGGGGCCACCATGATCCGAGCCATCATTTTTGACTTCAACGGCGTCATTGCCGACGACGAGACTCCGCATGTCGTCTGTTTCCAGCAGGCGCTGGCTGAGGTCGGGCTTTCTCTGACGAAGGATGAGTATTACGGCACCTACCTCGGCATGGATGAACGGACCTGCGCGCGCATGCTGCTTGTCGCACGCGACGGAATATGCGAGGAAGGAATATTGTCGCGTATCGCACAACGGAAGGCAGAACTGTTTCGCGCCTGCACCGCGATCCACAAGCCGGCACTCTTCCCGGGCATAGTCGAGTTCGTGAAAGCCGCCAAGCCAGCCTATAGGCTGGCCATCGCGTCCGGCGGCCGCCGGGAGCAAATCGATGCCGCTCTTGCGGGAACTCCCATCGAACAGGATTTTGAGTTGATCGTCTCAGCCGAAGACTGTCCAATCGGAAAACCCGATCCTGCGATTTATCAGTATACATGCGAACGCCTCAATGCTACTGGCATAAAGTCGCACGCGATCGCCCCGGCTCACTGCCTCGTGATTGAAGATTCCCTTGCCGGTATCCGCTCGGCCAAGGCAGCCGGCATGCGCGTCTTTGCCGTGGCGACGACCTATCCCGTTGATAAACTAGACGGGGCCGACGGCGTGCTCACGAGTCTGCACAGGATTACGCCTGACCTCGCGATCGGCAAAATTGTTCAAACCGGCCAAGAAAGCCGTCTCTCGATCACCCAGCCTCGGTAGCAACATACCCCTCCAAAGACGAATAGACGCCCTCCTCGCTGCTGTCATAGCTTGTCAACACGATCATTAAGTACTATCAAGAAAGGCGATTCACCATGCGCACGTTGTCTTTGCCACAGATTCAGGGGAGGTGCCTTATGCGGCCACACGCCATGTTTATCATGGTCGCAGCAACCGCGCTGGCCATGTTCTCGACGCCGGCGTTTTCGGAAACGGCAACCACGGCCGAGTTCGATCCCGCAAGGATGTGGGAATGTTCACAGGCGGACGGCTCGTCGATCTACACGAATAAGGAACGGCCCGGCTGTAAATTGATGACGCTCAAGCCGCTGTCCATCGTGCCGTCGCTCGACAACATGCCGACCTATCGTCCCGCAGTGGCCGCGGCCCCTCACTATGATATCCCCGGATATGTCGAACGGCAGCAGGCCGGTATGAGCGGCGGAGGGCAGAATATTCCGGACTGGGCCAAGGACTGGCACGCGAGCGTGGCCTCGTCAGATTCCGTGCAGGCTCAGGTGTGCTCAATGTACGGCGAATGGCTCAATCTCAGCCAGAAAACGCGCGGCGGGTTCTACTTCGGATCTGACCCATCCTATGGCGGGGATCTCTCGGGACGGAACCAGCGGGGTGCCAGCTATTCGTTCTACGACAACGCGCGCTACGTGACCTTGTCCAAAATTTTCGGCCAAGGTTTCGTGCCGATCGGCTGTCAGTAAGAAGTCACGCGAGCAGAGCATAGGGGGCGTCGGGCGCACAGGAGCCTGACGCCCTCTTATATTTTGTAGAACTCTCGATACCACTTCACGAAACGGGGGATGCCTTCCTCAATCGGAGTCGCCGGTGCAAATCCAACGTCGCGAGCGAGGTCGTCGATATCCGCATAGGTCGCCGGCACATCGCCCGGCTGCAACGGCATCAGTTTCTTCTCCGCTTTCTTTCCCAACGCCTGCTCCAACACCTCGATGAAACGCAACAGTTCCACCGGCTGGTGATTCCCGATGTTGTAAATCCTGGCCGGCGCTGAACTGGTGCCGGGATCCGGCCTGTCGGCCGCCCAGGCCGGATTCGGTTGGGCCGTATGGTCCAGCGTCCGGACGATTCCTTCCACGATGTCATCGATATAGGTAAAGTCCCGCCGCATCTTCCCGTGGTTGAACACCTCGATCGGTTTCCCCTCCAGAATCGCCTTGGTGAAAATGAAGAGGGCCATGTCCGGCCGGCCCCAAGGCCCGTACACCGTAAAAAACCGCAGCCCGGTACACGGGATCCGGTACAGATGCGCATAGCAATGAGCCATTAACTCGTTGGCCTTCTTGCTCGCAGCGTACAGTGAGACGGGGTGGTCCACGTTGTCGTGGATGGAGAAGGGCATTTTCGTGTTCCCACCATACACAGAACTGGACGAGGCATAGACCAGGTGCTCGACCTTCGCCTGCCGGCACCCTTCCAGAATGTTCATAAAGCCTTCAATATTGCTGTCGGTGTAGGCATAAGGATTGACGAGCGAATAGCGCACGCCGGCCTGCGCAGCAAGATGAACGACGCGGCTGATCGGATATTCGGTGAAGAGTTCTTTCATTCCCTGGCGATTGGCCAGGTCGAGTTTCACGAACTGGAACTTCTCCAACGGGGTCAGTTCCGCAAGGCGTGCTGCTTTGAGGCGGACATCGTAATAGTCATTCACGTTATCGAGCCCGATGACGTGGTCGCCGCGCGCGATGAGTCGTCGGACGACATGAAAACCGATAAACCCCGCTACCCCGGTAACCAGCGTCAAAGGCATCGATACAGTCATCCAGATTCCTCGTGATTCCGACAGCGGTTAGGTCAGGCCCCGCTACCCGCCTTCATAAAGGGCGGCTCGCCATGGGCCAGACGATAGAGGCTCAACGGATCGAGTGCGCCATCGGTCGATTGCACGTCAATAGGGCCATCGTTCGTCGCACGGTACCGCTCGAGCGCATGAGCATAATGATACCGACAACCGTGAGGTGCAAGAAGGTCTTTCAGCTTTTCCGGCGGTTCCCAATGAGCGGTCAGCAATGCCGTCCTTGCGGGATTCCGTTGGCTGAACATGAACGAGAGATGGTCCGGATACCAATCGGCCCCGCCGGTGGCATAGGACACGAACAGCTTGGCTTTGGCCGTCACGCAAAGGTCGGCCAGATACGCGTTCGTGAGATAGCCGTTCTCGCCGACATCCAACCATTTTCCGGGATGCGAGAGCGGACCATGGGCCGCGTGACTGCGAACCTCCAGCAATTGCTGCTGCGAGGCAAAGACCAGCGGGATCGGCCCATAGGTGTCGACGAGCCGCTCAATGATGTGCTCCTTGAGCGCCGACCGCCCGATGTTCGTAGGTCCGCTGTCTGCGTGAACCAGGACGTTGTGGCCTCGATCGCTGATCAGATAGCAGTTTCTCGGCATTTCTAGATCGCAGGGATCTTCTCCGTAGAACGGGACCGAGACGATTGTTCCCCCTTCGAATGGCCAGGTTTCCCCATGCGCCAATTCGACGACACGTCCGAATCCAAGCTCCCGCAGAAGCGAGAGATAATCATAGAAGAGCTTCTTGCGGTTACGGCGGCTCGGAATGATGATCGACGTCTCCTTGGGAAGATGGAGCAGCGTGCGCGGGTCGACGTGGTCATCATGGTCGTGCGTCAAAAAGACCGCCGTCGGTTTCGGCAGCAACGATCCCCATAACGAAGGCACGGAAGATTCAGCGAACCAGGGCAAGAGCCAGGGATCGAACAGAAAGATATTCTGTTGCTGCCGGTAGAGCAACGCCGCATGACCCAGGTGGACGGTATCGCGGTCCTGTACCGTGTCGAACCACCGTTGACGGATCGGGGCTTGCGACGAACTGCGCAGACATTCGTACTGATGCAGCGATTCCATGAGTCGTGTCAGCAGAGCTTGCGCTTCACGTGGAGCCGACATCACCACCGTTCTGATTTCTTCGGTCTGGTGGGTGCCATCCAACATCCCAAGCAGTTTTCCAACCATCGGCCCGAGCGGGCGCTGATCGAATCCGATCGGGATCGCCTGCCGTTTCACCGAATGGAAGATCCGAAGCCCGCCGTTCGTGACGGTCGACGACTTGGTGGGATCGGTCGGGAACTCCCATTGAAACGTGCCGTCCTGGTTGCGTTGGCACTTGATGTACTGGCGCAGATAAGGCCGGGAATTCACCAACTCAGCATAGGCGTCTTCCAACCGACGCTGACGATCGGGGTCGTCGAGCGGGGCACGTTTCGAAAACACGTCGCTGATGGCCGTGTCGATGGAGCTGGCGAGCAAGGTGTGGGCCTCCTGAAGACTCGCAACGACTTCCGGAGCCACACCGGCGACGAAGGGGAACGGGCCCGGCGCTTCCGCACTCTCGAGTTGCACCCAGCACCAGGGCGCCAGGCTGAGATACTGGTTCTTCGGAAGACTGTCCCAGATCTTCATAATATGCGTGAAACGTGAGGCGTGAGGCGTAAGGCGAGAAAAACTCTCGGTTTGAGGAAGCGCACTCCGAACATCACCTCACCCCTCACCCCTTACCCCTTACGTGTGAATTCCAGTTTGCTGATCGTCGGCTCATA
>DATIFR010000072.1:0-9664 GCA_035455145.1 Nitrospira sp. | reverse complement strand
GCGTGAACCATGGCAGCTATCATGAAGAAGTGCCTGTGCCGGGGAGTATGCGCGAAGAATGGCTGGCTGACTTACAATAGTCTTGGGTCCTGAGAATGGAGTGTTGAGTGTAGGAGCGAGAAGAGGCTGATGCCCCCTGTATTGCTGACAAAACGCATTGAGTTCGCTGCCGCGCACCGGTACATCAAGCCGGAATGGGATGAGGCGAAGAACCGCGCAGTCTTCGGGCCCTGCTATAACCCGCCTGCGCATGGCCACAATTACATGCTCGAAGTGACCGTGTCCGGTGAGGTCGATCCCAAAACCGGCATGGTGATCAATTTGTTCGATCTGAAGAGGGTGCTGCTCACGATTATCGAAGAGTTCGACCACAAGAACTTCAATCTGGATATGCCGTACTTCAACGATCGCATCCCGACGTCGGAAAATATCGCCCGCCTGCTCTGGACCAAGCTTGAACCGCAACAAGACATCGGCACCCTCCATACCGTTCGCCTCTATGAAGACGAGGATCTGTATGCCGACATTACCGCTGCCGGTGGGTTGGACGTTGCCAGTGTGACGCGGCGTTATTCGTTTACGGCGGTGCAGGAAGGTAATCAGGGACATGTTTGGGATTGTTTTGTCACCGTCCATGGTCCGATCGATTCCGTTACCGGCATGGTCACGGATATCGGTGCGTTGGACCGGCTCGCGCAAGAGCGAGTCGTGAAGGCCTTCGACCGGCAGGTACTTGAGCGGGTGCTCGGCCAACCGGTGACGGGGAACGCCTTGGCCAGGCACGTGTGGGGCCGGCTGGCCGGATCCGTCAACGGGGGTGCCCTTCAGCTGGTTCGGCTCGTTCAGACCCGCGATCTTTCCTTCGAGTACTCCGGTTAAGGCAAACGGCAGCGATTGTTGTGGATGCGAGAGGAGCATGACCGATGACACGTCCGGCTATTTCGGCAATGATCATCGCGCTGCAAGTCTTTGCCGGATCGGTGGTCCTGGCCGGCCAGGACGAAGATGCCGTGCAAGCCTTGCTCATCGATTCCGCAAAAGCTACCAGCGAATTTTCCCGCACAAGAGACCCGCAATCGGTGCTGAAGGCCTACGCGAAAGACTATGTCGGAATTCAGGATGGAGAATCGGAAACCAGAGAGACGATAGAAAAGTGGTTGTCTGAGTACGGCGCTGAACTTGACAAAGGGAATCCCACTCGTTTTCTGGGTGAGGTCTTCGGGATTAAGGTTCGAGTGTCCGGAGCCTTGGCCTGGGCGACCTACGACTACGTATTCAAGCTCATTGCGAACGGCGAAATTCAGACCGAAGACCGCGGCCTTTGCACGAGTATCCTCCGCAAAGAAGGTTCCACCTGGCTTATTCAGCACGAGCACTGCTCAAAGCCACGACCGGCCAAATAGCTTCCTGCTTCTGAATTGAAACTTTTGAATAAGCGCGTGGTCTCTCGTTCCCTCGCCTCCTGAGTAACTCTCAAGGGCTCGGCATCGATAGATTTTCTCTGTGATGGCAGGGTATTGCGGGAGGTGCACAAGCCTGCGCACGAACCGCTGTAACCCTGACTGGCAGGCGATTACTTGAGCAGGTGATCCGAAATCAAGGCGGCCAGTTCGGCCGGCTCGACCACGCCTTCGCGGGTGAGGAGCAGCTTGCCGTTGGCAAAGAAATGGGTAGTCGGGTAGGTTTCGAATGTATGGGTCTTCTTGATTTCGCGGCAGCGGCCCGGCACGTGCATCTTCGCCTTGCCGACTTTGATCTGTGGAAACTTGGCGGCGGTCTCTTCCAGAATCGGGTCGTAGGTCTTGCAGGGCTCGCAGGTGGCGAGGCCGTAGGCCACGACCGCCGCGGTGCTGTCGGTGAATTCCTTGTAGTTTTCGTCTCTGACGTCTTGAACTGTGCCAGACATGGCCCAAACTGCTGAGTGCTGAGACCAGATATTCTCCCCGATCTCAGCACCCAGTCCTCAGCACTGGTTAGTTTAATTTTGCGAGGGCTGCGAGGATTTCCTTGTCTTCCCGCGCCACCTTGATCTCCTGCACCTTCACATAGGCGACCTTGCCGTTCTTATCGACGATGACGGTCGCGCGCTTGGAGCAGTTGAGCGGCTCAAAGTAGAGGCCGTATGCCTTCGCCGTGGTCCGATGCACATCCGACAAGAGGCGATGCTTGAGATCCATGGAATCCGCCCAGGCCTTGTGTGAGAAGAAGCTGTCGCAGCTGATGCCGAAGAGTTCTGCGTTGGCCGATTGGAACTTGGGAAAGTCGTCGGTCAGGCACTTGTTCTCGCCTTGACAGACGGGGCTCCAATCCAGCGGATAGAAGGCGAGCACCACATTCTTCTTGCCTTTATAGTCGCTCAGCTTCACATCCTTCTGGTCCTGGTCTTTCAGGTTAAAGTCCGGGGCGGTATCGCCCACCTTGATTTCCGGGGCTACGTCACTCATCGGGATTCCTCCTTTATGAACGTTGAAACCGATTGCTTGTTCTAACCCGCTGCGGCCGCCCCGGGTAGAGGCGCAACTCCGTGCGCCTGGGGTTGGGCGGGTGAGAATGCCGCCAGTTTGAACATTCTTTGCTGGGTGTTGGCGTTTGCTCGAGGTCTGGCAGAGGCCAGACCCCTTCTTCCGACCTCGAACTTTGTACCGTGCGGCTTGAAACCTTGTCAACGGTCCGGAAGGCCTAGGACAGATGGGACAGCGTATCTAACTCGTTGATATCACGAGGCTGCTTACGATCTGACTTCACGGAAGCTGAGCATGCGCCCGATTGGAGCAGCGGTGCGGTGATTGACGATTCGGATCGTGGAGCCGAGGATCGGGAGGCGCAAGGCCATGCCGACTTTGGGGGATTGGCCGATCCGGATCATTTCGTGCGCGGACTCGATCAGGAGTTCTTTGGCTGGGCGATCCGACAACCCTCTGGGCTGGAACGTTTCGAGCTCATCGATGCCGAACTTCGAGAGGCCAAGGGTGTACCACCAGACTTCTTCGGGCTTGGCCTGATCCTCTTGGGCAATCATGACGTGATCGTCAGCGACAAAGGCGGTGAGCCCCCGATCTTTCCAATCGGAAGGATTGAGGTATTGCTGGGTCGTGATGTCGTAGGCGGTACCCTGCGTGAGCAAAGTGAGGCCGCGGGAGATGCGCGCGGCGAAGAGAATCGCATCCGGCATGTCACGCGGCGGCATCACCGACGGGGCGACCGCGCCGATCAGCTCATGCTCCCAGGCCAGCTGTTCTTTGAATCCGGCCGTGTGTGAGGCAGGAAGGGGAATAACGACGTGGGCGGTCCAAGGACCGTGGCTGACGTGCCAGGATTCCGGTGCGTCCGCTTCCGGCTTGACGGTCAACGCCCCCCCGTACTCGAGGTCATACCAGGTTTTCAGTTCATCCGGCTGCGGGGCGGTGCCGCGATAGCCGATGAAATACAGGGGTGGGCGTTTGGATGAGGGCTTCGGGGATTTCTTCTTGATCCTCATCGAGTGGCTCGAGGGCTTATTTTCCGGATTTGCGGGCCTTGCGCCGGTCGTCTGGATTGAGGAGCCGCTTCCGCATGCGCAGGTTCTGCGGTGTGACCTCAAGCAGTTCGTCGGGACCGATGTACTCCAACGCAAACTCGAGCGACATTTCTCGCGGTGGCGTGAGGACCAAGGCTTCATCGGTGCCAGACGCCCGCATGTTGGACAGGTGTTTTTCTTTACAGACGTTGACGTCCATGTCTTCATCCCGGCTGTTCTCGCCGACGACCATGCCGCGATAGACTTCGACGCCAGGGCCGATGAACATGGTGCCTCGTTCTTGGGTCATGAAGATGGCATAACCGGTGCTGGTTCCGTCTTCGTACGCGACGAGCGAACCATGGCTTGCCACTGCAAGGTCCCGCTCCTCCACCGGTTCGTACGCAACGAACACATGGTGCATGATGATGGTGCCGCGAGTCTTGGCCACCAGGAGGTTCTTCAGCCCCATGATACCGCGCGTCGGGATATGGTACTCCAGGTGCATTTCGCTCGGGCCGGCGTCAGAGTGCACGAGTTTCATGTGGCGCAGCTCGCCGCGGCGTTTGCCGAGTTCTTCGATCACGGTGCCCTGGTAGGTCTCCGGCACTTGGATGGTCAGCTCCTCGTAGGGTTCGAGGACTTTATCCCCTTCCCGGTGGACGATGACTTCCGGTTGCGATACTTGAAGTTCGTATCCTTCTCGCCGCATCTGTTCGATCAAGACGCCCAAGTGGAGTTCGCCGCGCCCGGCCACGAGGAACTTATCCGCGCTATCCGTTTCTTGCGCGCGCAACGACACGTTGGTTTCAAGTTCTTTGAAGAGTCGATCGCGTAGATGCCGCGAGGTCAGGTACTTGCCTTCCCGTCCGGCGAACGGGCTATTGTTGACCGAAAAGGTCATCTGGACCGTCGGCTCGTCGACCGTGACGCGAGGTAATGCGACCGGCTGTTCCGCGTCCGCGATCGTGTCGCCGATGCTCACTTCGTCCAGGCCGGCCACCGCGATGATCTCTCCCGCTTCCGCCCGTTCCATATCCGTCCGTTCCAGGCCGGAGTAGACCGCGAGGTCGGAGACTTTGCCGGGGATCTGTGTGCCGTCTTTTCCGAGGACGACCACATTCTGTCTGCGGGCGATTGAACCGGACTGAATCTTCCCCACGCCCATCTTGCCTTTGTAGGTGTCCTGAATGAGGGAGAGGACCAGAATCTGGAGCGGTGCGTTAGGGTTGATGGCCGGTGGCGGAATCTTTTCGAGGACGGTATCGAGGAGCGGGGTAATGTCCGTTCCCGGTTTGTTTACGTCGAGCGTGGCTTGTCCCTTAATGGCGGAGGCGTACACGATGGGAAAGTCGAGCTGCTCGTCGGTCGCACCCAGATGGACAAACAGGTCGAATGTGCGATTGACCACGTCGTCGATGACCGCGTCGGGACGATCGATCTTATTGATCACGACGATGGCTTTGTGACCGAGCGCCAGAGCCTTGCGCAGCACGAAGGTCGTCTGCGGCATGGGCCCTTCCTTCGCATCGATCAGGATCAAGACCCCGTCGACCATCCGGAGCGTCCGCTCCACTTCGCCGCCGAAGTCGGCATGGCCCGGTGTGTCGACGATGTTGATCTTCACACCGTTGTAGATCACGCTGGCGTTCTTGGCGCGGATCGTAATCCCGCGCTCGCGCTCCTGATCCATCGAGTCCATGATGCGTTCGCCCATATCCTCGATCTTGCGGTGGACGTGAGTCTGTCGAAGCACGGCGTCGACGAGCGTCGTCTTACCGTGATCGACGTGTGCGATGATGGCGATGTTCCGGATATCGTTCCGGCGGTTGTTGGGGGCGCGTAGTTGCGACATAGGTTCCTGTGCTTCTCGTGGCGAAAAAAAAGACGCCCCGACTGTCGGGCGTCGACTGCATAGTATACCCGAAGCATTGCAGCGCTACAAGCCGTCAGATTGAGTGAGGTCTGGCCTGCAAGTTGCTTGAGTTTTGGGGGACTCCACGGTATGGTGAACAAGTATCCTCTCGAAGAGCACCAGCCCCCTGCGGGCGCGTGATTCCCATGACAACGATCGATCGACCAGTCCAACTCTCTGATATGCCGCGTCAGCCGCCGCCCCGGCGCCCTTGGCGCTGGTGGCAGGTCGCGCTCATCGCCGTGGCGGTGATTGGCATGCTCGGGGTGCTCGCGGTCGCGGGCGTGCTGTGGCATTATGCGCAGGATCTCCCCGACCTCAATCAGCTGCAAAACTATCAACCGAGCCTTGTGACCCAAGTCTACTCGGGCGACAACCAGCTCATCGGCCAGTTTTTTCTCGAACGGCGGATCCTGACACCGCTCTCACAGATCCCCGAGAAGCTGCGAGGCGCAGTGATCGCCGTCGAGGACGTGCGCTTTTTCGAGCATCCCGGCCTGGATTACATCGGGATTCTCCGCGCAGCCTGGACGAATCTCCGGCGCGGAGGGAAGGTCGAAGGAGCCAGCACGATCACCCAACAGCTGGCGCGTTCATTGTTCCTCTCGTCTGAACGCACAATCGATCGGAAAATCCGCGAGTTGGTGTTGGCGTACAAGATGGAGCTGGTCTCGACAAAGGAACAGATTCTTGAAACGTACTTGAACCAGATCTACTTTGGGCAAGGGGCCTACGGTGTCGCATCGGCGGCACAGTCCTATTTTGGGAAGGACCTTTCTGCGTTGACGGTTGCCGAAGCGGCGTTCCTGGCAGGACTCCCGAAATCACCGAACAACTTTTCTCCGTTCAAGAACTATGAGCGGGCGAAGAAGCGCCAGGAACATGTCCTGGCGCGCATGGAAGAAGCCGGTTTTCTCACCTCCGCCGAGCGCGAGCAGGCTGCCGCAGAACCGCTGAGCTTTCGACGTCCGGGCAGTGATCAAACAGCTCCGTATTTTGTGGAATACGTCCGGCAGTTGCTGATGGCCAAGTACGGCGAGGCGATGGTCTACAAAGGCGGCCTCAAAGTCACGACCACGTTGAATCTGGAGATGCAGCGCGCCGCGGAAGCGGCCTTTGAGGTGGGGTTGCGGGAATTGGATAAACGACAAGGCTGGCGAGGTCCCTTGCGCACCGTCGATCCGGCCTCCGTCACGCCGACAAATCTTCCGGTCGTGTCGACCGTTCAGCCTGTCGCGGTCGGCGACTACCGAGAGGCGGTGGTCACGAAGGTCGGCAAGGATTTCTATATGGCGCAGGTCGGTAGTACGCCTGCGAAGCTGCTGTTCGACGACATGGCCTGGGCGAAGAGGCGTTTGACGGGGCCGGATCCGACCAAGGATGTGGTCGTGAATCAGAATCTGAAGCATATCCTGAAGCCCGGCGAGGTGATCGAAGTCCGGGTCAAGAAGATCGAAAAGGACACGGTCTACGTTCAATTGGAACAGACTCCCCTCGTGGAGGGAGGATTGATTGCGCTTGAGCCGGACAAAGGGGCGATTCGAGCCATGGTCGGCGGGTATGACTTCAATCGCAGCGAGTATAACCGGGCGGTGCAAGCCCACCGCCAGCCTGGATCGGCGTTTAAGCCGATCATTTATGCGACCGCAGTCAATCAGGGCATGAGTCCCGCATCGGTGGTGCTTGATGCACCGGTGGTGTATGAGCAGGTCGAGGAAGAGAAAACGTGGAAGCCGGAGAATTACGGGAAAAAATTTCATGGCATGGTCAGTCTCCGCGACGCCTTGGCGCAATCCCATAACTTGGCGACGGTTCGATTGCTCGACAAAGTGGGCGTGAAGAGCGTGATCGAGTTTGCGCGACAGGTCGGCATCACGAGTCCGCTCGCCGCTGATCTGTCGCTGGGGCTGGGATCCTCCTCCGTGGGGCTGATGGAACTGACCTCCGCGTATAGCGTGTTTTTAAACCAGGGGAGCCGGATCGAGCCCTATGCCATCTTTTCCGTCATCGATAATAGCGGACAGGTCCTTGAACATGCTGAACTGCAAGCCCAGGACGTCATTTCGAAGGAAACCGCCTACCTGATCACCAACATGATGGAAGATGTCGTGCAAAAGGGGACGGGCCAAGCGGCGAAATCACTTGGTCGTCCCATCGCGGGAAAAACAGGAACCACCAATGAGTTCATCAATGCCTGGTTTATCGGCGGCACGCCGAATTTGGTGACGGGAGTCTACGTCGGGTTTGATGATCGCCGTTCGCTCGGCGAGACCGAGTCGGGGGCCCATGCGGCTCTGCCGATCTGGATCAACTTCATGCGAGAGGCGCTCAAACCGTTGCCGGTCGTGCCTTTTGCCATTCCCGAGGGCATCACCTTCGTCAAAGTCGATCCGGCGACCGGACTGCTGAATTCTGAACAGGAGGATCAGCCGGGAAATGTGGAGATCTTCACCAGGGGGAGCGAGCCGACCGTAGCGGCACAGCGCCGAGTCGATCCGATCGATTTCTACAAGCTGGACCAGCCTTCAGAATGATGTAAAGAAGTAAGCGTGGAAGATGAGCCGCAGGGCGGGCGCCTGATTTGCCTATTCGGTCAGGACTTGGAGTCTTTGTACTCCTCGTGCCAGGCCATCTGAATTGCTTCCAAGATCTTCTCGTTCGATTTTTTGGGGTCATCCCGAAAATCAGGCAACGCGACGATCCAGGCGTGCATATCGGTAAAACGAACCATCAGCGGATCCGTTTCCGGGTGCTCTTCAACCAGTCGAATGGCGATATCTTCCGCATCTTGCCATTTCAAATCCATGCCGATTCCTCGCTTCCCTGGTCTAGGTGACTTCTGACACCTTCTTCCCCTGAAGTCCCCGTTTGAGCGAATCATCCAGCATCGCGACCGTTAAGCCCTTTGCCGATTCCTCAAGCTCGGCCATGCGCGCGCGAATCGCGCGTGGGTCGTTGCCGTCCTTCGCGGTAGCCAGAACGGACAACGCGGCTCGAATGGCCGCGACGTCTTCCTGTGGGATCAGATGGCCGCCTTCTGCCAGGGACTTCTCGGATGTCGTGATCAACGCACCGGCATCGAGCCGCGCTTCGATCAGTTTTCTGGCGTTGACGTCGTCCGCGGCAAACTTGAACGAATCCTCGATCATCCGCTCCACTTCGTTGTCGGATAAACCGTAGGAGGGTTTAACCTCGATGGACTGGCTTTGTCCGGTCCGTATATCACTGGCCTTCACGTTCAAGATTCCATTGGCGTCGATGAGGAATGTCACTTCGATGCGGGGAACGCCGGCCGGAAGTGGAGGAACTTTGAGTCGAAATCTGGCCAGACTCCGATTGTCTTTTGCCAGCTCGCGCTCGCCTTGGAGAATGTGGATGTCCACACCGGTTTGGCCGTCGACATAAGTGGTGAACATCTCCTTCGCACTTGCCGGGATCGTTGTATTTCGCCTGATCAAGCTACTCATCACGCCGCCCATCGTTTCGATGCCAAGCGAGAGGGGGGTGACATCGAGCAAGAGCATGTCGGTCGTGCCGCCGCTCAGAATATCGGCCTGCACGGCTGCGCCGAGGGCGACCACTTCGTCCGGGTTGAGCTCGCAATGCGGGGTCTTCCCGAACAAATCCTGAACACGTTGCCGAACGAGCGGCATACGGGTGGAGCCGCCGACGAGCACAATTTCGTCGATATCATTGGGGGTCAGCCCCGCATCTTTCAAGGCCAGTCGGCAAGGCGCCATGGTCCGTTCGATGATCTCCATGGTCAGGGATTGGAGTTGGTCTCTCGTGAGCTCTCTAGTATAGCGTCCCCTGTTCTCCGGAAGTTCGACCGACACCTGCGTCTTCAGTTCGTCGGACAGGCGGATCTTGGCTCGTTCCGCTTCCAGGCGAACGGCCTGCATGTGGTCGGGGTACGCGCTGAGGTCGATGCCGTGGGCGTTTCGAATTTCTCCGACGAAGCGGTCGGCAAGCGTCCGATCCAAATCATCGCCACCGAGATGTGTGTCGCCGTTGGTGGCGAGCACTTCAAAGATGCCGTTCTTGAGCTTGAGAATGGAAATATCGAACGTGCCACCGCCGAAGTCGTAGACGGCGATCGTGCCCTGGGTCCGTTCTTGGAGCCCATAGGCCAGCGACGCGGCGGTCGGTTCGTTGATGATACGCAGAACTTCGAGGCCGGCGATCATGCCGGCGTCCTTCGTGGCTTGCCGCTGGCTGTCGTTGAAGTAGGCAGGCACCGTGATGACGGCTTT
>DATIFR010000071.1:0-10229 GCA_035455145.1 Nitrospira sp. | reverse complement strand
TGTCCGGCGAATTGATTTTCATCGCCACCGGGAACCCGAACTCCTCTGCCATCAGCAGCCCCTCGTTGGGAGCACGGACTACCACCGTTTTGGCCACGGGAATATGGAAGGCCGACAGGAGCGCCTTCGATTCCATCTCAGACAACACCTTGCGCCGTTCCGCCAGGACAGACTCAATCAGCATGCGCGCACCCTCAACATCCGGAACATCATGGTGCGATAAGGGCGGCGGGACTTGCGCCAACAGACGTTGATTGCGGTAATACGCGGTGATGTAGGAATAGGCCTCAACTGCCGCTTCAGGGGTGCTGAATGAGGCAATGCCGGCCTGAGCGAACAGGCCTCGTCCCTCTATAATCTGAGAATGACCCATCCAACTGGTGAGCAGCGGCTTGCTGAATTTTCTTGCCGCCTCGACCAGCAATGTGGCGACTTCCAGCGGCTGCGTCATCGCCTGGGGGGTGAGCATCACCAGCGCACCATCCACGCCGGGGTCTTCCATGCAAATGGCGACTGCGTCGTGATAGCGCTGCGGCGTGGCGTCGCCGATGATGTCGACCGGGTTGTTGTGCGACCAGGTCGCAGGCAACACCTGGTTCAGCCTCTCGATGGTTGCAGCGGACAGACTGGCCACGCTCACGCCCAGATCCACCGCGCGGTCGATGGCCATCACGCCGGGTCCGCCGCCATTGGTAATGATGGCCAGACGGTTGCCGCTGTACCGGTGGTGCGAGGCGAGTGACTTCGCGGCAGAAAACAGCCCGCCGATCGATTCCACACGGACCACGCCGGCGCGGCGCAGCGCCGCATCGAACACATCATCCGAACCAACCAGCGCGCCAGTGTGCGACATCACCGCTCGCGATCCCGCATCATGACGGCCCACCTTAATCACAAAGACTGGTTTACTACGTGCGGCCGCCCGCAACGCACTCATGAAGCCACGCGCTTTGCGGATGCCTTCGACGTAGATCAGAATACTGCTCGTCCGCACGTCGCTCGCGAGGTAATCGAGAATCTCACCAAAATCCACGTCGGATGCGGCGCCCATTGACACCACACTGGAAAAACCGATGTCATGGGCTGGCGCCCAGTCAAGAATGGCCGTGCACAGCGCCCCCGACTGAGAAACCAGGGCAAGGTCGCCGGACTTGATGTGTCCGTTAAAAAACGTGGCGTTGAGCCCGATCGCCGGACGCATCATGCCCAAACAATTGGGGCCGATAATGCGCACACCATAATTTTTGGCATTGGCCAGCATGGCGTGTTCGAGCGCAGCGCCATGGGCACCGACTTCGCTGAATCCTGCGGACAGGACCACCGCAGCACGCACACCATGTTTGCCGCAGGCCTCGATAAGATCGGGCACCGTCTCGGCCTCGGTGCAGATCACGGCCAACTCGACCGGGGCTCCGATGGCTTCGATCGTGGCATAGGCCGGCCGGCCTTGCACCTCCTGATGCGCCGGATTGACCGGATAGAGCAAACCCGTATACCCGCTCTCCAGCATGTTCCGGAAGACGATCTCGCCCACGGCATTGGTACGTTCGCTGGCACCAATGACGGCAACCGACTTGGGCGAAAAAAGCATGCGTAGGTAATGCTGTCCCATGGCTTGCACTCGTGGTTGGTTGAGGTGAATATAACACTACACGGCGGGATGCTCTATCCGCATCTTTCATCAAAAAACTGACGCTGCAATACAACAAGACCCGCCAAGCCGCCATTACGAAGGAATTGATGGACATCGTTGGTGGTGCCGAAGCCCTGCGGTAATCACCTGAAGCTACGCGTCGTGAAGTAGACTTGACCGGTCGATGCCTCAGGTGCAGAGTTATCGACAAAGGCTTGGAGCACACAGAGGATGTTGCCAAGCACCGCGATGATATGCGGAAGTCAGGCACGGGAAGTGGCCTCACAATAGATAACACGCTGGAAGCCGCCGCAGGAAGGCGACCCGATGGCATTGCACCCAAGAACCCAGCCGGGCAGGAGCTCCCCGCTCGGCTCGACAGTTTCTCCTGAGGGAGTCAACTTCAGCGTGTTCTCGAAAAGCAGCACACGCATTGAATTGCTGTTCTTCGAGAGGGTCGACGATTCGAAGCCGAGCACAGTCATTCCTCTCGATCCGATCACGAACCGCACGTACCATTATTGGCATGTTTTTGTGCCCGATATTCAGCCCGGCCAGATCTACGGCTACCGTGCACACGGTTCATTCGCACCGGGAAAAGGCCTTTGGTACGACCCGGACAAAATCCTGATCGACCCGTACGGCAAGGCAGTCGCCGTGCCTGAGCGCTACAGTCGCGTCAGCGCCTCCGCACCCGGCGACAATTGCGCGACCGCGATGAAGAGCGTGGTGGTTGATCCTAGCCTGTATGACTGGGAAGGCGATATTCCCCGGAAGCGGCCGTTCGCCCAAACCGTGATCTATGAGATGCACGTGCGGGGATTTACCCGTCATCCCAGTTCGGGGCTGCCGGCCGAGACACGAGGCACCTATCGCGGATTGATCGACAAAATTCCGTATCTCAAAGATCTCGGCGTGACCGCAGTGGAGTTGCTGCCGGTCTTCCAGTTCGACGAACAGGACGCCCCGAAAGGTTTGGTGAACTATTGGGGCTACAGTCCGGTCTCGTTCTTCGCGCCGCACCAGGGGTATAGCTCCCGCAAGGATCACTTGGGCCCGACGGATGAGTTTCGTGATATGGTCAAGGCCCTCCATCGGGCCGGCATCGAGATCCTCCTCGATGTCGTCTTCAACCATACGGCGGAGGGAAACCACACCGGCCCGACGCTCTGCTATCGCGGGCTGGAAAACGCGGCCTATTACATGTTGCAGGAGGACCGATCCCGTTATGCCGACTATACCGGCACCGGCAACACCGTGAACGCGAATCAGCCGATCGTTCGCCGTTTGATTATGGACAGCCTTCATTACTGGGTTGAAGAGATGCACGTCGACGGCTTTCGTTTCGATCTCGCCTCGATCCTATCTCGGGATGAGGACGGCCAGCCGCTGGCAAATCCCCCCATTCTCTGGGACATCGAATCGGGTCCAGCCCTGGCCGGGACGAAACTCATCGCGGAAGCCTGGGATGCGGCCGGGCTGTACCAGGTGGGCTCGTTTGTCGGGGATAGTTGGAGAGAGTGGAACGGCCAATTCCGGGATGAGGTGCGCAGCTTCATGAAGGGGGACCGGGGCACAGTCACCTGCCTGGCTCGCCGCCTGCTGGGCAGTCCGGATATCTATGGCCATCAGGAGCGGGAGCCGGAGAAGAGCATCAATTTCGTCACCTGTCATGACGGGTTCACGTTGAATGACCTGGTGTCGTACAACCACAAACACAATGAGGCGAACGGAGAGGGCAACCGGGACGGAAGCGAGAACAACTTCAGCTGGAATTGCGGGGTGGAAGGTCCAACTGACAACCCGGACGTCGAGCGCGTGCGCACCCGGCAGGTGAAAAACTTCCTGGCGTTGACACTGCTGGCCGTCGGTGCAGCGATGGTCCTCATGGGCGACGAGGTCCGACGGACTCAGCGCGGGAATAATAATGCCTACTGTCAGGACAACGAGATCAGCTGGTTTGACTGGACGAGGCTGGAGAAGCACGCCGACATCCATCGGTTCACCCGTCTCCTGCTCCGCCTCCGCTCCATGAGAGATCTGACGCGAAGAGAGGGGGACCTGACGCTGAACGAGATCCTTGGGCAAGCACGAATCAGCTGGCATGGGGTGAAACTGAATCAGCCCGACTGGAGCGAGGAGTCGCACAGCCTCGCTCTAACCTTCAACTCCCTGGAGGGGTGTTTCCTTGTTCATGTGATCATGAATGCGTACTGGGAGTCGCTGGCCTTTGAGCTGCCGCCATTCGAGGGGAACTCGCACGAGGGATGGCGTCGCGCGATCGACACCGCGCTGGCACCGCCCGACGACATTTCCGAGGGACCAGATGATGCACCGCGGGTCACGGATGGGAATTATCTGACTCAACCCCGCTCCGTTGTACTGTTGTTCGCGTTTCGCTCGATGGAGGAGTTATGAACGAGAACGAAGGCTTGAAGGAAGTTCAGAGGCGCTATGGATGTGGACCGGCCCAGTTCCACGGGACTGATGATGCGCTCTACGACCGGCATCTGATATTCGACAGTGTGATCGATCCGAAGGAGGCCGCGCCCCGCGACCAGTTCGAAGCCGTGGCACGGTCGCTGCGAGACGTCTGTTCACAGCGCTGGCTGCTGACGGAGAAGACGTACCAGCGCAAGAATCCGAAGCGGGTGTACTACCTCTCCATGGAATTCCTCCTGGGCCGCTCGCTCGTCAACAATGCGCTTAATGCCGGGCTGCTGGAGATCGTCCGCGACATCCTCATGAAAAAAGGCTATGTCGACCCGGCTCTGATCGAGACAGAGCCCGACGCCGGGCTCGGGAACGGCGGACTCGGCCGTTTGGCCGCCTGCTTTCTGGATTCGATGGCCACGCTCGAGCTGCCAGGCATGGGGTACGGTCTACGCTATGAATACGGCATGTTCAAGCAAAGCATCAAGGACGGCTGGCAAATCGAACGGGCCGACAACTGGATGCGGCGCCCCGATCCATGGGAGGTGGCCCGGCTGGAAGAAGCCGCTGAAATCCATTTGCACTCGTCAGTCGAGCTCCACGAGGGTGAACTCCGGCCGGTCATCGGACGGCCCTCGACCTTGCTCGGCATCCCGTTCGACCGGCCGGTGATCGGCTACGGCGGGAAGACCATCAATACGCTGCGGCTCTGGTCCGCCGCCACGCCGGAGTTCTTCGATTTTCAGCAATTCAGCCGGGGGCACTTCGTTGGCGCGCTGACCGAAACGTTGGCATCGGAATCCATCACCCGGGTGCTGTACCCGGACGACTCGACCAGTCAGGGGCAGAGGCTGCGCCTTGTGCAGGAGTATTTCCTGGTCGCGTGCTCGCTCGCCGATCTGGTCCGCCGCTTCCGACGCATCAATGGTGACTGGAGCGCCTTCCCGGAGAAGGTCGCCATTCAATTGAACGACACGCACCCGGCAATGGCCGTGGCTGAGCTCATGCGGATCCTGCTCGACGAAGCGCACCTCAGCTGGGAGCAAGCCTGGGAACTCACGGAACGGACGATGGCCTACACGAACCATACACTGTTGCCGGAAGCGCTTGAGAAATGGCCGCTCAGTTGGCTCGAAATGTGGGTCCCGCGGCTGGCCGAGATCGTTTGCGAGATCAACCGGCGCTTCCTCGGCTCGGTCCGTGCCCAGTTCCCCGGCGACGAAGCACGTCTGAACCGCGTGAGTCTCATCGAGGAAGGCACGGATCCGAAGGTGCGCATGGCGCATCTCGCGATCGTCGGTTCGCACAGCACCAACGGTGTGGCGGCCATTCACTCAGAACTTCTGCGGACAATGACTGTGAAGGACCTCGCCGAGATGTTTCCGAAACGTTTCAACAACAAGACGAACGGGGTCACCCCACGTCGCTGGTTGCTGCTCTGCAATCCCGCATGGGCACGAGCGATCAATGACGCGATCGGCGATAGCTGGATCACAGACCTGAGCCAACTGGCCCGGTTGAAGCCGCTCGCCAACGACAGCAGCTTTCAGGAGGCGTTTCGCAAGGCCAAACGCGAAGCCAAGACGCAGTTCGTGGATTGGCTCAGAGCGTCGACCGGTGAAGTAGTCGATCCCGACACCATGTTCGACAGCCACATCAAGCGCATCCATGAATATAAGAGGCAACTGCTCAATGCCTTACACATCGTCGTGCTCTACAACCGTCTGCGCGAGAATCCTCGCCTCGATTTCGCGCCCCGAACGTTCTTCTTCGCCGGCAAGGCGGCTCCGGCCTACGCGCTCGCCAAGCTCGTCATCAAGTTTATCAACAATCTTGCCGGAACCATCAAGGGAGATCCAGCCGTGCGGGGGCGGCTGAAAGTTGTCTTTGTGCCGGATTATTCCGTCTCGGTGGCGGAACGGCTGATTCCGGCCAGCGATGTTTCGGAACAGATCTCGACGGCGGGTTATGAAGCCAGCGGGACGAGCAATATGAAATTCATGATGAATGGCGCATTGACGATCGGCACACGCGATGGAGCGACCATCGAAATCGCTCAAGAGGCCGGCGAGGACAATGTCTTTCTCTTCGGCCTGACAGCGGAACAGGTCGCGAACAGCCGGGGATGGTACAACCCGCAGTGGCATTACGAGAACGAACCGGAAACACGCCGGGCGCTGGATCTGATCTTTTCAGATCACTCCAGCCTGTATGAGCCGGGACTCTTCAATCCTCTTCGCGAGGCCCTGCTGACGCACGGCGACTATTACATGCATCTGGCTGATCTCACATCGTACAGCGAGGCGCAGGAACGATTGGGGAAACTTTACGCTGACCCGCACGGCTGGACTCACAAAGCTATCGTCAATGTCGCGAGCTCGGGGAGGTTCTCCAGCGACCGGACCATTGCCGAGTATGCGGCTGATATTTGGAATGTGAAGCCGTGCCCGGTTCTGTAATGGCAACGGCGATGCATTCAACTAACGCCCGAGGCACTCGTGCATGGTGTAAGGTGCTCCCTGACAGGTTGTGAGTCGGTGAGGATCTGAATCACACGCTTCTGAGAACGCCGCCACTTCGGTGACCACAATGACGCAGAACAAATTCAATCTGATCGGTATCAAGAAGCTCCTGTTACCGGTCAAGCATGTGGACCTGATACGGGGCGGCGGTCCAACTCGCGCGCTGTTCGGCTTTCTTCCAAGCATCGCTGCCAAGAAGAGCGGCCAGGACCTTGCGGACTTCCTTAAGCAGGTCCCGCTCTTCGAGGACGTCGGCGTTGGGGATCTCAGGCGACTGGCCCGGCTCCTCCACGAACGAAGTTACCGGGATGGCGAGTACATCCTCGAGCAAGGGAAACCAAGCGCAGCCATGTTTGTCATCCGCACCGGTGCCGTTGAGATCCTGAGGCGCAGCCAGAACAGCGAGGAAGTACACTTGGCTACCTTGGAGTCGCCTGCCTCCTTGGGGGAATCCGTACTCATGGCAGCCGAGGCCGTGAACTGGTTTTCAGCGCGGGCTCATGGTCCAGTCTCCATCGTTGCGCTCGGACGTTCTGACCTGGAGGCACTCAGCCACAACTTTCCACTCCTGGCGAACAAGGTTCTTGCGAAGCTGGCTCAGATCACTGCCCTGAGACTTCAAATGCTGGTTGTGGAGCTGACCAGCGAGCAAAAGGATTCGGAGTGACCGAAGGTTCATGGAAACCGGTTGTGATTGTGGGGGGCATAGTGCTCGCCGCCTATCTGACCTGGGAGCTGCGGAGTCTGATTCTTCCCCTTACGGTCAGCGGCCTGCTGGCGTACGTCAGTCGTCCTCTTGTCACCGGTTTGGAGCGTCATCATGTGCCACGTGGCCTGGCAATTGGACTGGTGCTGGCCGGCTTCCTGTTGGCCTGCCTGGTCATCATTGTGGGTGTACAGGCCGCCATTCCCACGGAACACAAAGTCATCGAGCTGAAGGTCCACGCGCTCTATGCCCTCAACGAGCGCTACAAGGCTTTAATGGGCCTCGATCAGTCGCCGAAGACCGGAAACCGCCTCTACCATCTGGTGCACACTGACCTCGATCCGCTGATGGATCACGTGAACGAGGTCCTCGGCTTGACGCCCGAAGAGCATGCTGAGTTTATGGCGTCCCATGCGGGACCGGCTGGCATCGAGCCCGGCTCAGACCAACTGCTCAGTGAGCACCGCGCTAATCTTCAGATACACAACGTGCGCGGCCGGACATTGTCCCCCGATGCCGGCACGGCGGGCCGTGCGGACCAGGCCCTCGGCCAAGGGTGGACCAAGTTTGTGCGATCGCCTCTTACAGCGCTCGGCGATGTGCTCTCCACCTGGATCGTCGCCCCTCTGGTGTTCTTCTTTCTGCTGCGCGATACGGGCGAGATCAAACGCGGCCTTCTCAGACTGGTCCCGAATCGGCTCTTTGAGCCGGCGCTCGCCATCCTGGCGGATCTCGACCATGCGGTAGGTGATTACTTGCGGGGGGTCTCCTTGTCGTGCTCCTTGCTCGGCCTCACCATTACGCTGTTCCTTGCCCTCATCGGCGTGCCCCTCCGCTGGGCGTTCGCCATCGGTTTATTGGCCGCAGTGACCAACGTGGTTCCTTACCTGGGATCCGTTGTCGCCTTGCTGGCTGGACTCGCGTATGCCTTCTTCGGGGAGGACTTCCATCCGGTCTTGCCCATGGTGGAGAGGGAGAGCTTGGCGATCTGGGTCATTGTGGCCGTGGGCGTGGCCGAGCTGATCAAGAACGCAGTCTACGAGCCGCTCGTACTCGGAGGCGCGGTGCGGCTCCATCCCCTTGTGATCATTATCGGGTTCGTGGGCGGCACTCTCATGTTTGGTCTTGTTGGAGCCATTCTTGCGATTCCCGCCATCACCGTCTTCACAGTCTTCATCTCGAGCACGACCAGACACTTAAAGGCCTACGGGGTTATTTGAAAGCACTTTCACAGGCCGTTCGCTCCGAGCGGGTTGCCTCCTACAGCGTTTTTCCCCAAGCAATCGTGGCAATCTTGCCCGCCACACCATGCCAAAACCCTGGCACAGAATGACGGGTATCCAGCAGCGTCTCTGAATCCCACTGAGAAAAGTGACCTGCAGTTTGTTAGAACGCTACTCCTGTAAATTTGGTGATGTGACCACTAGTTAGAGATTCTTTCTACTGCACTGGTACCGACAGACCGACAAACAAAAAAGCTTGAGAAGCCTCCGGATGGCCGGATGGCTTCCCATGAAAACATCTCAACGCTTCAAGGCGTGAGCGGCAATCCACTCCCTGGCCTCACGCGCGACGTTCAGAAGGGCCTCAAGGTTATTGAGACTGAATGAGGTCTCGATGTTCCAGGCTGCGCCTGGCCGATCCTGAGAATGGATGAGAGAAGGAAGATGTTAGGGGAGCCAACGAAAGACACTAATAATCTGACACAGATGCTAATTGAGTGCCACTTGCCTAGCTAGAACTAATTTTGAATTGTGTAAGTGATTGAAGTGGTGCCGAGGGACAGAATCGAACTGTCGACACCAGCCTTTTCAGGGCATCATCAAGCTAAGCAAAATCAAGAAGTTAAGAGAAAAAGGCAGTGCAAAAAGTGACATTTGGTTGCATGGAAATTCAATGAGTTACAGAGTCAGGTGCCACTAGTGGCACCTCATTGCGTTCGCTTTCAAGTGTTATCTGTTGCGATGATTTCCATTTGCTCCCGCCTATAAAATCCAATCGTCTGAACGTGGTTACTCAGGCCAATTCTTCAGATCGTGTTTAACCTATATTCGCAGGGCTGGTCGACAC
This sequence comes from Nitrospira sp., assembly GCA_035455145.1. GTDB lineage: Bacteria > Nitrospirota > Nitrospiria > Nitrospirales > Nitrospiraceae > Nitrospira_C. Next base: position 865 of record DATIFR010000071.1, on the reverse strand, counting down.
CTAGTCGAGCTTTCTAGCTAATGGTCTAGTTTTCAGAGGGAAGGTCATTCAGCACTGCTTGCTCGCGGTGGAATCCGTAGACTCCCTTCTCAAATATGCGATTGTCCGAACGTGATTCCGAACGAGCAGAATAGTCCTGTATTGGATGATCAAGTTTTCTAGGAGGACGTCATAGACATCAGCGCAGGCTGTGTGATTCAATTCATGTTCTTAGCGAGCGTTGACAAACCGATGGACCGGATTGAGATAAATTACCGAGCCCTCTTGGCTGTCGCTGTGGTGCTCAATTCGCAGCGGGATATGAACGGCCTGTGGGAAGCGATTACTGCGGAGATCACGAAGGTGATCCCTTGGGCACGTGCGTCTGTCACCCTATACGATCGCGAGGCCGACGGGTTCAGGTTTTATGTCATGGCAACGACGATGGCACAAGTCGTGCTGTTACGCAAAACGGTGGTTCCACGTGTCGGAAGCGGCATGGGTTGGGCCTACGATCATAAAGCCGTACACATCCGTCCTGACCTGAAGCGGGATCAAGTCTTCCTGGAAGACAAGTGGTACCTCCAAGAAGGTCTCGAACGAATGATCAATCTGCCGCTTCTTGTTGGCGACAGGTGTCTTGGCGTTCTCAATATCGGCAGTAGAGAGCCGGGAACTCCCGATCCCGGGGTTCTCGAGTTCTTGACGCAAGTGGCGATACAGATTGCCTCTGCGATCGATCATGTCCAAGCGTACGAGCAGATCGATCGACTGCGAGACCAACTTGCCAAGGAAAACGTCTATCTCAGCGAAGAACTGAAGCTCGAGAAGGACATGGGCTCATTGGTGGGGAAGAGCCCTGCATTTCAGCATGTGTTAGACCTTG
>DATIFR010000070.1:0-15322 GCA_035455145.1 Nitrospira sp. | reverse complement strand
GGTCAAGCAATCAGACGGGCAGGTGACAGTGTTTTCTCCCATGTGCACTCATTTAGGATGTGGCTATCACTGGGATGTCACCGATCGGAAGTTCAAATGTCCCTGCCATGGCAGTGTCTACGATGTGACCGGTCAGGTACTTGCCGGCCCTGCACCGCGCCATCTGGATGCCCTTCCTTCCAAGGTTGACCAGGGGCGACTGCTGGTCATGTACAAAGAATTCAAGTCGGGGGTCTCTGATCAGGTTGAAATCTAGTAATCAGTGAGGAGTAAGGAGTCAGGAGGGAGGAGTGAGGAGCCAGCAATGAAAGGGGAGGAGAAACAGATTGGGTAAGCAATGGAAAAGCCGCACAAGAGGCTGAACGTTTGGAAACAGGCCGTTGAGCTATCCCTCATGATCAATCAGGCCACTGAGAAATTTCCACTGGAAGAGCGATACTCCATCACTGACCAGATGAGACGCGCCGCGACAAGCATTGCAACGAATATTGCCGAGGGTGCTGCGAGAAATAGCAAGCGGGATTTTGCGAGATTTCTCCACATGGCCCAAGGATCACTGAGCGAGTTGGACACTCAGCTTGAAATCGTCAAACGGTTAGGGTATCTGCACGACGAATCTTGGCGCATTCTTGACGATCGAATGAACGAGATCGACAAGATGCTTAGCGGTCTGATCCGACATCAGATCTCTCTTCACGGAAAGGGAGGAGCGAAGAGTAAGTAGTGAGGAGATTTATGATCGTTCGGACCTCCTCACTACTCACTCCTTACTCCTAGCTAGACCATGTCTTCCCGACTCTATCAGTGGCTCGATAGCCGGTTGAATCTGAAGTCCGTCGAACGCACGCTGCTCGATGAGCCGATTCCAGGCGGCGCAAGCTGGATCTATGTCTTCGGCTCGGCCACACTCTTCCTGTTTATCCTCCAGGCGATCACAGGTATGTTTCTCGCCGTCTACTATGCGCCGACGCCGGACCATGCCTATGACAGCGTGCAATTCATCGAACACCAGGTGACCTTTGGCTGGTTCGTCCGAGGGCTGCACCACTGGGGCGCATCAGGAATGGTCGTTGCAGTCGGATTGCACATGCTCCAGGTGTTTCTCTACGGGGCATTCAAGCCTCCGCGCGAGATGATGTGGATGGTCGGCGTGGTGTTGTTTCTGCTTGTGATGGGATTCGCCTTCACCGGATATCTTCTGCCCTGGGATCAGACGGCATACTGGGCCACACAGATTGGCATCAATATGGTCGGGACGGTTCCTCTTGTCGGCGAGTTTCTCATGAAGGTTATGCGCGGGGGAGAGACGCTGGGGGCGCTGACTCTCTCCAGATTCTTTGCGGTTCACGTGCTCTTTCTGCCTGCCCTCATCATCATGGGTATCATGCTCCACCTCTTCATTCTCCGGCGGGTGGGACCGGCCGGACCCTGGGATGAGCAAAAGGCCAAGTCCGGCAGCGAGACTTTCTATCCACGCCAGGTCTACATGGATGCGGTGGTCATGTTGGGTGTTTTCGGGGTGCTGGCCTTGCTGGCTGTGCTGGTTCCCTTTCCGCTTGCCGATAAAGCCAATCCGTCGGACACCAGCTTTGTGCCGGTGCCGGAGTGGTATTTCCTCTTCTACTATGAGTTGCTCAAGCATGTGCACGGGCCACTGGAACCCTTTGCCACATGGGTTTTACCAGCGATGGCTGTTCTCGTGATGTTGCTCTGGCCGTTCATCGATCGACAGAAAACCGTGCGCGCTCCGGCCTCACGACGGATTGGCATGACCTTGGCCGTATTATTTCTGGTCACTGTCTTCTCTCTGCTCGGCATCTCATTGAAGAATCTTTACGCGGTGAAGCGAATTGACCCTGGCGTCGCGCACGGTCAAGCGTTGGTGGAGCACCTCGGTTGCACAGGATGTCACCGGATTCATGGAACTGGTGGAGCCGTCGGACCGGATCTTTCCTATGTCGGCGACCAACGCCCTGATCGGGAATGGCATCTCAAGCATTTTCGTGATCCGCAGTCTGTATCGCCCGGTTCCATCATGCCGAAGTTCCCCCTCACTGATCAGGAACTCAATGACCTGACGAGCTACATGCTGAGTCTCCGTCGAGCGACCTGATTCCCCGTATCTCATAGCTTGTCAGAGGCTGGCACGGTTATTTCCTATTAGGCTGAGTGTCCGCATATTCGTCCTCCTTCACTGCCCCTTACCCAGCCGTTGCTATCTGTTGCAGATCTCAGGTAAAGTCCCTACCCTCGGAGTGGCGAAGATGGCCGCGTTGCGGCAATGGACGGGCCCGAGCGGCGGACGGTAGAGGCGATTTGATTGAGGAGATTTGGGACTATGTCCTACGTTCCTTCTGTTGCCATCCTCCCCAGTTGCCTCTCATTCATCAGGGTGTGCTTCCTCAGAACTTCTAGAGAATGCAAGGATCCGAAGGAAACTCATGACCACCTTGCAATCAGGCACTAATGGCACTGCTCTTGCTCGATCCCTTAGGTCAAAGACTGTTGCAAGACGTTGAAATGGAAGAGGGGACTATAGCGGGCTTCATGAATACGCTCAGCCGAATGAAGCAAGGGGGACGTGATTTGTCTAAGAACGCAGGGTCGGCCTTACTGATAGGCCTGTTGGCGCTGAGTCTCACCCACTGCAAAGGTGAAACTGCCTCTGCACCTCCTCCTCCCTTGCTCAAGGTCGACGTTGCCGACGTCATCCAGAAAGATGTGCCCATCCAGTCAGAATGGGTAGGCACAACGGACGGCATGGTCAATGCCGTCATTCGAGCCCAGGTCACCGGGTATCTCATGAAGCGGCCTTATACCGAAGGATCGTTCGTCAAGAAGGGTGATCTGTTGTTCGAGTTGGATCCCAGCAAATTCCGGGCGATTCTTAATCAAGCTCAGGGCGATTTGGCCAAAGCAGAGGCGCAGCTCTTGAAAACCAAGCAGGATGTGGAGCGTGATACGCCGCTTGCCAAAGCAGGAGCCGTTAGCCAGAAAGAATTGGACGATTCCATTCAAGCAAATGCAGCCGCAAAAGGTAACACCGCTTCTGCCAAAGCGGCGGTGGAGCAGGCGAAACTCAATTTGGGTTGGACCAGGATCACGGCGCCGATCGACGGAGTGGTCGGCATTGCCAAGGCCCAGATCGGCGATCTCATTGATGCCAACTCTGAATTGACGTCGATGTCGACGGTAGACCCGATCAAGGTCTATTTCCCGCTCAGCGAGCAGGAATATCTCGGAGCCGCGGAAAAAGTTCGGGAACGCTACAAGGAAATGGAGAAGGGGCAAGAGTACGGTGGAGCGCAAGTCGAATTGATCCTGAGCGGCGAACGAGTTTATCCGCATAAAGGACAGTTCTATCTGGTCGATCGCCAGGTGGATGTCAAGACCGGCACCATTCGCGTGGCGGCGCTCTTCCCCAACCCCGACAACCTTCTCAGGCCCGGTCAATTTGCTCGCGTGCGGGCGGTGACGAAGATGAGGGAAAAGGCGTTGCTCGTACCTCAGCGTGCGGTCACCGAAATGCAGGGAAGTTATCAGGTGGCAGTCGTGACTCCGGAGAACAAAGTGGATATCCGCCCTGTCAAAGTCGGGGAGCGAGCGGGAAATCTCTGGATTATCGACAAAGGGTTAAATCCGGGCGAGCGCGTGGTTGTCGAAGGGTTGCAAAAACTCAAGGCCGGCATGACCGTGGAACCTAAACCGTTCCAGGAGACGCCAGATGAAAAGACGACGTGATGTAGATGCCTATCTGACGTTTCTCCGCTACTGCCGCTGAATCTGTCTCCTCATTTCTATGGCCAAGTTCTTCATCAATCGTCCGATCGTCGCGATGGTGATCTCGATCATCATGGTGATCCTCGGCGTCATCGCGATGGTGCAGCTCCCGATCGCGCAGTTTCCGGACATCGCGCCACCTGAAATCCAGCTGCAAGCCACCTATGTCGGGGCCGATGCGGTTTCCCTCGAAAAGTCGGTTGCCACTCCCATCGAGCAAATGATGAGCGGGGTGGACAACATGATCTACATGTACTCGGTCAACGCAAGCAACGGGCAGATGACGCTTCGTGTGGACTTCGATATCAACACCAGGCCCAACGACGATCAGATCCTGGCACAGATGCGCTATACCCAGTCCGAATCCCAATTGCCCCAGGACGTGCGGAACTTCGGGGTCACGATCAAGAAATCCACGACCAGTCCCCTTGCGCTGTTCTCGTTATATTCCCCGAACGGGACCTACGACGAAATCTTCCTGGCCAACTATGCCTACGTCAACATCAATGATCCCATGACCCGTGTGCCGGGCCTTGGCCAGGTGACGATCTTCGGGGCGGGCCAGTATGCGATGCGTTTCTGGGTGCGGCCGGACCAGCTCGCCAAGCTGGGCATCACCGTGACGGAGATTCTCAACGCCATCAAGGCCCAGAACACCGTAAACCCTGCAGGCCAGGTCGGCATGGAGCCGGTGCCGACGGGACAGGAGTTTACCTACACCGTTCGCGCGCAGGGTCGTTTGGAGACGATAGAAGAATTCGAGAATATCGTGATCCGGGCCAACCCGGACGGCTCCATGGTGCGATTGAAAGACGTGGCCAGAGCCGAGCTCGGTGCGCAGATGTACAACATCATCGGCCGGATGAACGGAAAACCGGCGGCGATCATTGCCATCTATCAGTTGCCGGGATCCAACGCGATCCAGACCATGGACGCGGCGAAAAAACTGATGGAGGAGATGAAGTCGCGGTTTCCGGCGGACCTCGATTATGTGACCTCGCTCGATACGACGCAGGCCGTGCGAGAGGGTATTAATGAAATTGTGCACACGCTCTTCGAAGCCCTGGTGCTGGTGATCATCGTCGTGTACATCTTCCTCCAGGGCTGGCGGGCCACGTTGATCCCGTTGCTGGCCGTACCGGTCTCGCTGGTTGGAACATTCGTGCTGTTCCCGATGCTTGGTTTCTCGATCAATACGCTGTCGCTCTTCGGTCTCGTGCTGGCCATCGGCTTGGTCGTGGACGATGCCATCGTCGTGGTCGAGGCAGTCGAGCATCACATCGATCATGGCCTGTCGCCGAAGGAGGCGAGTCTCAAGGCTATGGAACAAGTGTCCGGGCCTGTGGTGGCGATTGCCCTGATCCTGGCAGCGGTCTTCATTCCGACGGCGTTTATTCCAGGGATCACCGGCCGACTGTATCAACAATTTGCCGTCACCATCGCCCTGTCCGTGGTCATCTCGGCCTTCAACGCCCTCACGCTCAGCCCCGCCCTCTCGGCTCTCTTACTCCGACCGAAGAAACCGGCGAGAGGCCCGCTGGGAGTTTTCTTCGGCTGGTTTAATAAATGGTTCGGGCGCGCGACCGATGGCTACGTGAGTTTCTGCGGCCGTCTCATACGAAAGGCCGGCCTCTCGATGCTCTTTCTTCTCGGAGTCGCTGTCGCGTCCGGCTGGCTGGGGGGTCAATTGCCGACCGGTTTCCTTCCGATCGAGGACCAAGGCTTTGTGTACCTGAATGTCCAGCTCCCTGAGGCGTCCTCTCTGCAGCGAACTGACCGGTTGACCAGAGAGATCGAGGCCATTTTAAAAGACACGCCGGGCGTCAGGTATGCCACCAGCGTCATCGGCTACAGCCTCTTGAGCACGGTGAGCACGACTTACAATGCGTTCTTATTCGTCACGCTCGACCCCTGGGACGAGCGAAAAAAGCCTGAGGAGCAGCTCCTGCCGATTTTCAAGAACGTCAACGCACGACTGGCTGAGTTGCCTGAGGCCAAGGCCTTCGTGTTTCCGCCGCCCGCGATTCCGGGTGTTGGTACGTCCGGTGGTGTGACGTTTATCCTGGAAGACCGCTCCGGGAGGGATATCGATTTTCTGGCGGAGAATACCCAGAAGTTCATGGAGGCTGCCAGGAAGCGTCCTGAGATCTCGAGAATCGATACGACGTTCATCCCTGAGGTTCCTCAGGTGTTCGCCAGGGTAGACCGGGACAAGGTGCTCAAGCAGGGAGTGAACCTCTCCGACGTGTACCAAACATTGCAGGCTTTTATGGGCGGAGTGATGGTGAATTACTTCAACCGTTTCGGTCGCACCTGGCAGGTGTATGTGGAAGCGGAAGGAGAGTTTCGCACGAAAGCCGAAAACGTCGGACAATTCTACGTCCGCAACAACTCCGGGGATATGGTTCCGCTCTCGGCGCTGGTGGCGATGGACACCTTCCATGGCCCCGAGTTCACGATGCGCTACAACGAATACCGTTCATCTCAGCTGCTTGTGGGATCGGCAACCGGCTATAGTTCCGGCCAGGCCATGACCGCGCTGGAAGAGGTCTTCAAGGAAACGATGCCGGCCGGTATGGGATTCGACTATATGGGCATGTCGTTTCAGGAGAAGGTGGCAGCGGAAGGCGTGCCGGCCAGCGTGATTTTCGGGTTCTCTCTGCTATTCGTGTTCTTGATTCTCGCGGCGCAGTATGAGAGTTGGGCCTTGCCCTTCAGCGTGCTTCTCGTCACGCCGATCGCCGTCTTCGGCGCGTTCGGCGCCCTGTGGCTTCTGAAGCTTGTGGCTCCTCAGGCCAGTGAGAACGATGTGTTTACTCAAATTGGCCTGGTGATGTTGATCGGGCTATCTGCCAAGAACGCGATCCTCATCGTGGAATTTGCGAAAGTCGAGCTTGAAGGAGGGAAGTCCATCATGGACGCCGCCCTGGCTGCGGCCCAGGTGCGGCTCCGGCCTATCCTCATGACCGCTTTCGCATTCATCCTCGGCGTCGTGCCCCTCGTGCTCGCCACGGGAGCCGGAGCGCATGGACGAGTCCTTCTTGGTCTCGCCGTGTTCGGCGGCATGCTGGCCGCGACCGTCATCGCGATTTTCCTTATCCCGGTGACGTTCGCTTTTGTGGAGAACCTCGTGCATCGCGGCGAACCTCACGCGAAACCAACGCCAGGCGCACCTCTTCCAGGGGGGCCGAAGGGATCGGGCGACGGGCATCCGACGCAGCCGATCCCGCAGCCGACACTGTCGCCGACCCATGCTCGTGAGAGCACAGGTTACGGAGGAGGGCACTGAGATGGACCTGACGCGAGAAAAGCGAGAGTTGCGCGACAGGCGGGACAGGCGAGACTCGCGCGAAAGGCGCGACAGGCAAGAAACATGGGGGCCACGAAGCTCTCTTGTGCGTCACGCGATTCTCGCTAGTCTCGCATTTGTCGCGGCGGTGCTGCCCGCCTGCATGATGGGGCCAGATTATACCCGCCCTGATACCCCGAAAGCGGACTCCTGGCGTCTGACAGCATCAACGGCTGAGTCCATCGCGAACATGCCCTGGTGGGAACTGTTGAAGGATCAGGCGCTGCAGACATTGATCCGCGCTTCGTTGCAGGAAAACCTGGATTTGCAGATTGCTACAGCCAATATCGAAGAGTTTCAGGCGCAGCTCATGATCGCCAAGTTCGATCTGGTTCCCTCGTTGAATTACTCAGCGACGGCCTTCGGCTTTCGGAACACCAATGAGAACGTCTTTCCGGCCGGCGGCGCCGGTGTTCAGACAGGCGGGAAAGGCGGGGGATTGAGCGTCTCGTACGAAAGCGCCGATGTTGGTCTCAAGTGGGAAGTTGATCTCTGGGGGCGCATTCGGCGATCGATTGAGGCGGCCCGGGCGCAATTGCTGTCCAAAGCGGAAAATCAGCGAGCGGTGATTCTCGGATTGGTCAGCACTGTGGCCCAAACGTATTTTGATCTCCGGGGACTGGATTACGAGGTGGAAATCACCAAGCGCACCCTCAAGACATGGGATGAATCCGTTCGGTTGTCAGAGCTTCGTTTCAAGCAGGGAGTAATCCCGAAGCTCGATCTCGATCGATTTCAGGCGGAACGGGCGGGAACCGCGGCTCAACTGGCGGACCTGGAGCGTCAGGTCGTCCAGACGGAGAACCGGCTCAGCATTCTGCTCGGCCGAAAGCCGTCGGATATCGCGAGAGGGCTTCACCTGACTGAGCAAACGATGCCGCCTGCCGTTCCGGCCGGATTGCCGTCCGATCTCCTTCAACGGCGTCCTGACATCCTGAAAGTCGAGCAGGATCTCACGGCGACGAACGCGACCATCGGTGTGGCGCAAGCGACCAGGTTTCCGCAACTTGCTCTGACGGGTGCAGTCGGGGGAGCAGGAATCCGCATCTCAGGAGATTCCACTGGGCCGTTCGCCATCTTCAAAGGTTCTGCCTCGTTGACCGGCCCGATTTTCAATGCGTCGGCATTGGGCTATCAGGTCAAGTCCACGGAGGCGCAGACTCAGGCCGCAGTGGCACAATACAGGAAGACGGTTCTGACGGCATTCCAGGAAGTGGAGGATGCATTGATTGCCGTGCAGAAGACGGGAGAGCAGCGAACGGCACAGGAACAGCAAGTGAAGGCCCTGCAATCCGCCTATAGCCTTGCCGATTTTCGCTATCAAGGAGGACGGGCCAGTTACCTCGATGTGCTGACGGCCCAACGCAGTCTGTTTGATGCGGAACTCGGGTTGGCCCGCACGCGGCGCGCGCAGCTGACATCCGTGGTCCAACTCTATAAAGCACTTGGCGGAGGATGGACTCCCCCAGGACCGGGGACCACACCGCAGCCTGTCGCCGCAACAACCGATACCGCCGGGCCGCCCGCGGCGATGCTCGTTGACCGGTAGGTTCGCTATTCTCGCTGAGGCAATGACCGTTCTCGGAGCGAATGGGAGATCACAAGGTTTTATGAAATGAGTACGATGAGTTCCCTTTGGCAAAGGAGACTCTGTATGCGGCCAGGTCAATCAATTCAAACTCAGTCGATGCAGGGGGCCTGGATTTTGACCTGTACCAAAACAATTGGATGGATGCAGGGGAGCAAGGGAATCGTCGCAGCCCTGTTCAGCGCGGCCGTCATCGTCACTGGCTGCGCAAGGACGGTGGTGCAGGAGGGGTACGAAAGTGCAACGATTCAACTCGATCGCCCGTCGCGCATTCTTGTGTATGACTTCGCCGTGACGCGAGAGCAGGTGAAGGAAAATGAGGGTCTGCTTCAGGGGACGATCAATGATTTCGAAGGGACGACGACCTATCAGCACGAAGGAGAAATCGCCAGCGAGGTTCGGCAGGTCGCGGCCGAAGAGATGGTCAAGGGGATTCAGAACCTCGGGCTTCCGGCGGAGCGGGCCCCTGCCTATGCATCTGTCCCGGCGGGGGCGGTGGCGATCACAGGACAGTTTCTGAATGTGGATGAAGGCAACAAAGCCCGGCGGCTGGTGATCGGATTCGGGTCGGGGAAATCGAGGGTCGACCTCCGAATTCAGATGTTCGGATACGGCTTGGACCGTTCGAATTCATCCGATGTTGGGCCGAAGAAGCTGGTGGAGTTCGACACCCATGCCGACAGCGGGTCTATGCCGGGAGCAGCAGTGACGGCTGGAGCTGGCGCTGCAGCAGGTGCCGGGGCTGCGGCAGTGGTCGGGGTAAATGCGGCAGTGGGTGGCGTGAAAGTGTACCGGTCAGCCATGGGATCGATGACGGCCAGGAGTGTTGAGGAGGCGGTGGACTACTTGTCCGAGTTCTTTGGCCGGCAGGGCTGGATCAGACCGGATAAGGTCAAGTCCGCAGATCGTCCCTGAGCCAGACGGGCAAAGGCCTCGGAACAATATCCTCCTGTTGCAGGTATGACCAGATGTCTCTAGAATCTACTGGCGAGGGCAACGGGATCAGGAAAATGCCCGCTGGTCGGATGTTCCCGGCTCTCGTGATCGTCCCGGAGCGTGTTCGTTGTCCCTTGGGCACGGAGACTTGAACGGTGGAGAATCTTGCATGAATGAGTCGGCGTTGACCGCCTGTCACGAATGCGATCTCTTGCAACGGGAACCGATCCTCCCGCCAGGTGGCGTTGCCTGTTGCCGGCGCTGCAATGCCGTTCTCTTCCGTCATATTCCCGACAGTATTGATCGCGGCCTGGCCTATACGCTCGGTGCAGCGATCCTCTTCATCGTTGCCAATGCGTTTCCGATCGTCGGCTTGGAGGTCCAGGGTACGTTGAATGCGGCGAGCCTGTATGGGGCAGTCGAGGCCATCTGGGACAATAATATGGAAGGCGTGGCTTCCCTGGTGTTTGTCACGACTATTCTGATCCCTGCCGTAGAAATTTCTCTCATGCTGTATGTGCTCCTGCCGTTGAAGTTCGGGAGGCTGCCGGGAGAAATGGCGTCGATCCTGCGTATCCTGCAATCCGTCAGGCCGTGGAGTATGACGCAGGTGTTTATCCTCGGCGTGCTGGTGGCGCTGGTCAAGCTTGCCCACCTGGCCACGGTGGTTCCGGGTGTCTCGCTCTGGGCATTCGGCGGCCTGATTTTGTTGTTGACCGCCGCGGTGAACAACTTCAACACGCATGAGTTATGGAGTTTCCTGACGGTGAAAGAATGAGCGATTCTGAGGTGACAGCCAGCCAGTTGGGATTGTGCGCCTGCCACGGATGCGGCGGCTTGTCCCAGCTGATTCCGGGAATCCACGAGATGCGTTGCCGCCGCTGTGGCGCGGCACTCCACCTGCGCAAACCCAACTGCATCTCGCGGACGTGGGCGTTACTCATCGCCGCGTATATCATGTATATTCCGGCGAATCTCTTGCCGATTATGAACACCGGTTCGCTGTTCGGCTCTCAATCCGACACGATCATGAGCGGCATCGTCTATCTTTGGCATTCGGGTTCGTGGCATCTGGCGCTGATCGTCTTCATTGCGAGCATCCTCGTGCCGCTTGCGAAGATTCTTGCCCTCACCTATCTTCTCATTGCAGTGCAGTTGGGATGGAGGGAGGGGGCCCTGGAGCGGACGAAGCTCTACCGGGTTCTTGAGTTCATCGGTCCCTGGTCGATGCTGGATGTGTATGTGGTGACGATTCTCGTGGCGCTCGTCCAACTCAAGTCGCTCGCGACGATTCAGCCGGGCCCGGCTGCGGCGGCGTTCGGCGCCGTGGTCGTCTTGACGATGTTTGCGGCGATGGCGTTCGATCCTCGGCTGCTCTGGGAACCAAAAGAGGCTCATCATGTTTGACGGAACGCGCGGGTCGGTTTTGGAAGATGTTCCATCGGCGGTGGCTGTTTCTAAGCGACGCCGGTCTCCCCAACTGGTGTGGTTGATTCCGATCATTGCCGCCCTCGTCGGAGGCGGGCTGGTGGTGAAAACAATCCTCGAGAAAGGCCCCACGATCACGATCACCTTCAAGACGGCGGAAGGACTCGAGGCCGGCAAGACCAAAGTCAAGTTTAAGAACATCGACATCGGCGAGGTGAAAACCGTCGGCTTCACCAAGGATCTCCAGCAGGTCGTCGTGACGGCGGAGATGAAAAAGGGAGTCAAGCCTCATCTCGTGGAGGATGTCAAGTTCTGGATCGTCAAGCCGCGGATCGCGGGCGGGCAGGTCTCGGGGATCGGGACGCTCTTCTCCGGATCCTACATCGAGATGGATCGCGGCAAATCCTCGACTCCGCGTGAGGAATTTGAAGGCCTGGAATTGCAGCCGATGATCACCGGCGACATGCAGGGCCGCCAGTTCATCCTCCAGGGTAAAGACCTCGGGTCGCACGACGTCGGAACGCCGGTTATGTTTCGGCGCATTCAGGTGGGGAAGATAGCGGCCAATGAGCTGAGCCAGGACGGCTCGAGCGTCACACTGAAAATCTTCATCGAGTCGCCGTATGACAAGTTCGTGACCTCCAACACGCGCTTTTGGGACGTGAGCGGAATCGACATCACTGCCGACGCGTCGGGCGTCAGCGTCAATACCGAGGGGCTGATGTCCATCCTGCTCGGCGGTGTCGCCTTCGAGGCGCCAACAGGCGCAGGGGAGCTGCCTGAAGCGGATCCTGATACGGTCTTTCCGCTCTATCCCAACCGCGCGGCGGCCCTGAAGCAGCCGGATCGCGAGACGCTGATGTTTACCATGTATTTTGCGGAGTCCCTGCGCGGGTTAACGGTGGGTTCTCCGCTCGAGGTCAACAGTGTGACGCTTGGTGAAGTCAAGGGCATCAAGGTGGAGTACAACGATGAACGAGGGCAATTCCGTTTTCCGGTTGATGTCGCCGTTTTCCCTGGACGCCTGCGAGCGATGATGCGGCAAGGGGTGGCAGAACCGACACCTGCCGAACAAAAGGCTCGACTCGATGCGATGATCGCGAGCGGCCTGCGCGCACAGCTGAAGACGGGTAGTCTCCTGACCGGTCAGATGTTTATCAGCATGGATTTTTTCCCCAAGGCCGCTCCGGCAAAAATCGATTGGACGAAAAATCCGCCGGTGTTTCCGACGGAACCGGGCGCATTGGTGGAATTGCAAGCTACCTTGACGAACATTTCGAAGAAAATCGAGAGTATGCCGCTCCAGCAGATCGGCGAGAATCTTCGCATAGCGCTGGCCTCGCTGAACCGTACATTGATGGGAATGGAGCTAGCCGTGAAACGGATGGATAAGGACGTCGCACCGGCGGCGAAGGCCGCCTTGGAAGACGCGCGGCGCATGCTGAACACGGCCGACAAGACGCTGTCTTCCGATGCACCCCTGCAGCAAGATCTTCGAACCTCGCTGCGTGACCTCTCGAAAGCCGCACAATCGCTCCGCGAGCTGACGGAGATGCTCGAGCGTCAACCTGAGTCCCTGATTCAAGGGAAGAAAGAGACTAAACGGTGAGGCAGCCATATATCCGATCGGCGATGGTGTTGTTCATGATGATTGCTCTGACCGGCTGCGGCAGTTCACCCGCCGCAACCTACCATACCCTCAGCCCCGCCGCTGTGATGAACGGAGCGGCGCCCGCGAGCGGCGAATCGTCGTACAGTGTGGCGGTGGGTCCCGTGACCCTTCCCGAGCCGGTGGACCGTCCGCAACTCGTGCTCCGCGTCAGTCCGAATGAGGTCACCTTCGTGGAGTTGCATCGATGGGCCGGGTCGCTGAAGACCGAAATTCCACGTATTATTGCGGACAATCTGGCTGCCTATTTGAATGTAAAGCGGGTGGCAGCCTATCCGCAGAATGCAGGGGACAATGCCGATTATCGTGTCCTCGTCGACATCCAACGCTTCGACTCCGCACTTGGCGAGTCGGTCACGATCGACGCGCTCTGGACGATCAAGCGCCAGTCTGATGGAGCTTTGCGAACCGGACGATCGACTGCCAAGGAATCCAGCGGCGGAAGTTACGATGCTATGGTCGCTGCACACAGCCGTGCCTTGGCCACGATCAGCCGGGACATCGCCGAAGCCATCCGGTCAGCGAACTCTTCCCCACAGTAGCCTTCGCGTTCTTCGGTTGTGAAGGGTTGTGGTGCCGAGGGACACAACCGAACTGTCGACGCCAGCCTTTCTATATCATAAACAACATTAAGTTAGATCAATCATTTAGAAGCAGAAAATAATGATAGAAGTGACATTTCGTGGCATGGGCAATCAACCAGTTACAAAGCCAGATGCCACTGGTGGCGCCTCGCTCCGCTGGTAATCTAGTAATTCTCCGTTCCGGTCGCTGCATTTGCTCGCGCCACTAAAAAACCGATCATCCAATCCCTCACGGATTTCTCAGTAACGAGTCAGCACGAGCTGACAAGGTTTGAGGATCATTTGATCCATTGTTGAAATGCAGTTGGCTCTCACACGGAAAGAGGAGAGTCAACGCACAGTTTACGGAGGAAACGGGAGGCAGAAACCGTAGCCGACGTGCCGGAGAGGTTGAAGCAGCGAGAGTGACAGTGAGGTTGGCACGAGCGATGTGCCGTGCAGGTGTTAGCCGGTCGGCTGAAAAAAGATGCTTCAGTTGCTTGCTACAACACCTTGGTGATCTTCTTGATGGAGGGGTCCGTTGGACTGGTGGCTATGGTAAAGCCAAGCGTGGCTACCAATTTCAGCATGTTGTGGTTGTTTGCCAGGACTTCGCCTTCCATCGTCTTGAGCCCCTTGCTGCGGGCTGCGTCGAACAAGCTGCCCATCAGCCTGTGGCCGATCGCCTTGTGCTGCCACTGGTCGCTGACCACCAGCGCGAATTCGCATGTTTCTCCATCAGGATTGATGGCATAGCGACAGACGCCGATTTCCACTTCGCGGCCCTTCTCTTCGGTCACGGCGATCAGCGCCAATTCCCGGTCGTAGTCGAGTTGGGTAAAGCGCACCAGCATATCTTCGGACAGCTCCTGCACGGCGTGCATAAACCGGAAGTATTTCGCTTCTTCCGACAGGTTGCGCACAAATTCCTGTTCGATCGCCGCGTCTTCCGGGCGCATCGGACGAATGGTGACGCCGGTGCCATCCGGTAATTGCCAATGAGTGACCAGGTGGGCCGGGTACGGATGGATCGCCATGTGGGCGTACCGGTCGGCTGAGACCGGCGCATAATCCACGACGACGCGCGCATCGACCGCCAGCAGACCCTGCTCATCCACGATCAGCGGATTGATATCCATTTCCTTTAACCATGGCAGCTCGCACACCATCTCGGACACCCGGAGAAGCAGGCTTTCGAGCGCCTCCATCTGCACCGGTGGCATATGCCGAAACGCACCGAGCAGTTTGGCGATGCGCGTGCCGCTTATGAGTTCTTTGACCAGGAAATTGTTCAGAGGCGGCAACGCAATGGCGCGGTCCCCCAGCACTTCTACTGCGGTGCCGCCTGCGCCGAAGCTGATCACCGGTCCGAACACCGGATCCGAGATGACCCCAACCATCAATTCGCGCCCATTGGGCTTACGCACCATCGGCTGGATCGCGATGCCATCGACTCGTGCATCGGGACGGTGTGCTTTCACCTCCTCGATGATCTCGTGATAGGCCGCGCGAACGGCGGCGGCATTCATTAAGTTCAGCTTGACGCCGCCGGCATCGGATTTGTGGGAGATGTCCGGCGAATTGATTTTCATCGCCACCGGGAACCCGAACTCCTCTGCCATCAGCAGCCCCTCGTTGGGAGCACGGACTACCACCGTTTTGGCCACGGGAATATGGAAGGCCGACAGGAGCGCCTTGGATTCCATCTCAGACAACACCTTGCGCCGTTCCGCCAGAACAGACTCAATCAGCATGCGCGCGCCCTCTACATCCGGAGCATCATGGTGCGATAACGGTGGCGGGACTTGCGCCAACAGGCGTTGATTGCGGTAATACGCGGTGATGTAGGAATAGGCCTCGACGGCCGCTTCAGGGGTGCTGAATGAGGGAATGCCGGCCTGAGCGAACAGGCCTCGTCCCTCTATAATCTGAGAATGACCCATCCAACTGGTGAGCAGCGGCTTGCTGAATTTTCTTGCCGCCTCGACCAGCAATGTGGCGACTTCCAG
>DATIFR010000069.1:0-1329 GCA_035455145.1 Nitrospira sp. | reverse complement strand
GGTATCAAGACCGACGGGGGTGATCATCCCGATGCCGGTGACGACGACTCTTTTTCTCAAGAACGGTTACCTCCTGCCTCTCTGGTCCGAAAAGCCAAAAAACCTCTCTCGCGGAAGCGGGAGAGGTCTTCTGGCTTTCTGAAAAATCCTGAATCATGAACCGGTGCTGCCCGGTGAATCCTTATTTCGCTTTCGCCTTGATATACTCGATGGCATTCCCTACGGTTGCTATTTTTTCAGCGTCCTCATCGGGGATCTCCACACCGAACTCTTCCTCCAGGGCCATGACCAGCTCCACCGTATCGAGCGAATCAGCGCCGAGATCGTTCACGAATGAGGCCTCGGGTTTTACATCCCCTTCGGGCACGCCGAGCTGCTCAGCAATGATCTTCTTTACCTTTGCATCCACATCAGCCATTTTCGTCCTCCTCTTAAAATATTCTTTTTAAACTTTCAACTTTGAACTCTGCACTCTGTTCTTCGCAGTGCCGTTACATATACATGCCGCCGTTCACGTGGATCACCTGACCCGTGATGTACGACGCCCAGGGCGAGGCGAGAAACCTTACCGCGTTTGCAACGTCCTCGGGCGTGCCGAGCTTGCCCATGGGGATCTGCTTGGCGAGTTCCTGCCTGACATTCTCCGGCAGGGCCTGTGTCATGGCCGTGTCGATAAAGCCCGGCGCCACGGCATTCGCCGTAATGCCGCGGTTCGCGTACTCCCGTGCTATCGTCTTCGTGAGGCCGATGAGACCGGCCTTGGAAGCCACATAGTTCGCCTGCCCGGCGTTGCCCATCGCGCCGACAATGGAGGCGATGTTGATGACCGTGCCGCCCCGCTGCTTGGACATGTACTTAAGCGCCGCCCTCGCGCACAAAAAAGCGCCTTTGAGATTGATGCTCAGGACGAGGTCCCAATCCTCGTCTTTCATGCGCAGAATGAGCCCGTCGCGGGTGATGCCTGCATTGTTCACGAGGATATCGATCCTGCCGAATTTTCCCACGATCTCCTCGATCATGGCGTTGACCTCGGCAGATGCAGCAACGTTGGCCTTGAGCGCCAGTGATTTTCTTCCCTTCGCTTCGATGTCTGCTGCAGTCTTCCCGGCCGCCTCAAGATTGACATCGCAGATGGCGACATCGGCGCCGTCCGCCGCGAGCGCAAGCGCGATATCCCTGCCGATACCCTGTGCGGCACCGGTGACCAATGCTGTTTTGCCGGTAAGACTCATCTAGGATTGCTCCCGAACTTTGAACTCTGAACCTTGAACTTTTTTATAGTCCCAACGCGCCGAGCGTGTCACGCATGCTCTTCTGGTCCTCCACGTT
>DATIFR010000068.1:0-14472 GCA_035455145.1 Nitrospira sp. | reverse complement strand
ATGGGCTTCCGACGCTCCATCGGCGATGAGCACTGCTGCACGGTCAAACGGCGAAACAAGCACTGTACTGGCCGCATGACACAGGTGATGATCGAGGAAGACAGGAGGCGGGGAGGCTGTCCCATCGATCAGACGTGAGAGATACCAGCGAAGAAACGCCAGCTCTTTCCATTCGTGAGCCAACCGTTCCACGCTCCGAATCCCTTTGACTCGAAATAGCTGCGGGGAGCGAAGCATGGAGCCGACAGCCAGGCTTGCACGGCGGCCCAATTGCCAAAATTTCCATGGCACTGCAACCGCATCGATATCGCACAACCGGATCCCGGCGGCCTGGAGACAGAACCGAATGGCGTGAACCGGCAAAGCCGTCACGTGCTTGACCCGTACAAATCGTTCTTCTTCCGCAGCAGCGATCACCCGGCCATTGTCTACCAACGCCGCGGCGGCATCCCGCATGTTCGATAAACCGAGTGTCAGCATCGAATCATCGCCCGTACTTAAGCCGCGCAGGACTACGAAAGCGCAGGATAGCTGAGGCCTCCAACTGTCGCAAGACACCTTCTCCCTGTTGCATTCGCTCAGACATTTAGGTACGGTGCAGACCGTGGATTGTTAGCAGCCAAACCAGTCGCGACATAGAACTTCCCCGGCCTATGGTTCTCAGACAATACCCGCACCAAATAATTCAACGACTCACGCTGCAGTGGGCGGTTGTGCTATCCCTCCTCCTCGCTGCAGGTGGACTTGGGGGGTGCGATGTGTTCAAGCGCAGCCCCCTGCCCGACATGGGCCCCCGTCTCCCCAATTCCGTCAAATTGACGTTCGACCCTAGTTTGACGAGTCTGAAGATGCAGTACCAAAACGGCTGCGCCAGCCTGCGGATCCTCGACGTTGGACCAGGGATCGAATCGGTCCTGACAGATGCAGCCGCCAAGAACTTTCAGGCCGTGACGGTCACCGGCGGCGCCCCAGGACCTATCCCGCCTGATACGGAGATCCTTGTGACGCTGCAGCGCTCGGGGCTCAAACTCTGGCAAGATAATCTCTATGATCGGGTGCCTGCGGACATAACCTTCGAAGCGCTCTTAACCTTCAAGGATGCGGCAGGAAAAGAGCTCGGCCAGCAAACCATCACCATTGCACACAACGAACGGCTCATTTTGGAACCGACCCAGAAGCGTTGTGACTACGGCAATGTGGATGAATTCGTATATGACGCGGGTGTCAAGCTGTCCGTACAATTTATTCTTGCCGCTCGCTCTCAATTGGCATCCGCAGGGAGTGCCCCTTTGGCATCTGCAGGTAGTACCCCTTCGGAGAAGGTGGCTGCATCATCATCTCCCGGGCGGCCAGCACCTCCACCAGCGGCTGTGGAAGCGAAAGGTGCACCTTCCACGCTTTCATTCAAGGCCACCATGCTGGACGAGAACGGCAATTTAGTGTTTGAGAGTGGGGAACGCATTCGTGTCCGCGTTGACCTGGTGAACGCGGGCAGCCAAGAACTCCAAAACGTGACCGCAACCATTACCGGCAGTCCGTCGTTGCTTGCACAATTTCCAGCCACCACGCTGTCGGCCGGACGGCTCCAACCGGGCCAATCGCGCTCACTCGAATTCGTCGCGACACTCCCGCAAGGTCCGCAACAGCAGAAGGCTGAACTCCTGGTCTCCGTATTTGACCCAGCAGCCGGCGCGCCACCTTCGCAAGCCCTCTCGCTGTCGATCCAACCGACTGGAGTCACAGCTGATGACGTGGACCAAGTCCCGGCTGCAGCCGCCGGATTTAAACGGCCCCACACCTATTTATTATCGATCGGGGTCGGCTCTTACCGCGACCAGCACCTCTCGATTAGAAAATACGCGGCGTCAGACGCCGAAATCCTCACAAGCTACTTCCAATCGCTCGGAGGGCTGCCCGCGTCGAATGTGCGTTTGCTTCAAGACTGGAAAGCTCTGCGCCCCGATATTGATGAGGCCTTGCTCGATTGGTTGCCTCCTCATATGAACAAAGAGGCCGTGGTCATTGTGTACTTTGCCGGACTTGCCACCGTGTCCTCATCAGGAGAGGTGTTCCTACTCCCCTATGATGGAAATGCGACAAACACGTCGCGCGCCTACCCTCTTAAAGATCTGGAAGCGGCCCTTGCACGATTGAAGGCCAAGCACACCATTCTTCTCTTTGACGGCATGGTCGCGAGACTGGGCGGAGAGAGCCGGGCCAAATCCACTGTCCCTCAATGGAGCCCAGCGGGAAACTCGACTCTCCATATCATTGCCTCAAATGGGATTGGTCGGATCATCGAAGACGACAAGCACAGACACGGGCTCTTCACATACTACTTCCTGCGCGCCATGCGAGGCGAAGCTGACAGCAATCATGATGGCGAGG
Source organism: Nitrospira sp. (assembly GCA_035455145.1). Classification (GTDB taxonomy): domain Bacteria; phylum Nitrospirota; class Nitrospiria; order Nitrospirales; family Nitrospiraceae; genus Nitrospira_C. The sequence continues at coordinate 12,084 of DATIFR010000068.1, read as the reverse complement.
TCACACTGGGAGAAATCGTCTTATACCTCACGCAGAAAGTGCTCTGGGCATCCAAGACACAGTATGGTCAGGAGCAACGTCCGCTCGTCCTTCCACAATTCCGGAACGGTGATCCTGCAGCCAGCTTCCCCCTCAGCAGACTGGCCACGGCACAGGCACGAGAAACTCCCTAACCGCGCTTTTCTCCTCAGCCGCGTAAAACCCCAGCTCTACCAAGGCGATACTCCTGCCCGAGTCCGCACGTCCCAGTGCGATCGAACAGGCCAGGATGAGGTTCCCCTCAACAGAATTGTTCCCTCCTGAAGAAACTGCTCGTTTTGGCAAAAAAAAAGGGTGGAGGACAAGTCCTCCACCCCTCCTTCATGCTGAAATCGCTACGAGACTACTCTTCGCCCTTGCAGAAGCTCCGCTCGTAGTTGATGATCGTCCAGGCTTCTTCTTCGTTGATCGCAGCGGGGATCAACGAAACCATTCCCGTGCCTGCGCTGCCATTCTTGATGACCCAGAACAGCTCTCCGTCCTTCCGCTTCTTGTGAAACTTGCAGTTGGTGAAGTTCCGCGGGCTTGGATTCAGGATCGCGCCGGCAGGACCATCGCCCTTGCCTTCCTTGCCATGGCAGTTAAAGCAGGTGCCCTTCCCCTCGAACAGCGCCTTGCCTTTGGCAATGCTCTCCGGAGTTGCGGCCACCGGATTCTTCATGGCCTTTGCATCGGCAATCTGATCGGCCGGAACGCGGGGCTTGAGAGGATCCTTTTCCTCGGCTCCCACCACAGTTGCGGACAGCATCAGCACTGCCGCGCTGATTCCCAAGAACTTAGAGAAAATCCCCATCACACATCCTCCTTTATGTTGTACCCACCACATACAGAATCGGCCCAAGGCCGCTGACTCATCAATCCCCATATCTATCTAAAGCGAAAAAACGTCGGGACTATAACAACGCACTTCCGTTAATGTCAAGCAAACCAGCCCCGGTTTGCTGATGGAAATGGAGCCGGCACCACCCCTCCTTGTCTGCCTCCCTGAGGATGACTCAGGCACCTTCCGCCGCAAGCGGTCTCTGCCTTTTCCCCTCCTCATTGCTTCTCTCAATCAAACGCTGTGCCAAATTGATCAACGCCGAGCCGTCGATATTTCGCCTAGTTAGCTCTGCGGGCTTTCGGTCGATCTTGTTTTCTCATTTCCTGGTGACACCATTGGGCCCCATGGAAGACCTCCCTGCCACAGAAAGCAGCAAGAGAGCGAGCAGACACGTCAATGGCAAAACACGCAAGATGCGAGAAGAAGTGGTTTGAGAGATACGAGGAAAGAAGATCAGCGTTTGAGCAGAATATCCCGGGCAACTTTCCCACTGGGACCAAATGGTTTCTGAGGTTTTCCATTAAGCTCCGCCTTCACGCCCCCGGCATTGCCAAGGGTCAGGATAAATTGATCCTGCCCCTTCCACCTGGCTTTCTCTCCGGGGCGAAGCAGGGCCTCTTGGGGACTGCCCCCGTCGATCTGTATAACGACCCAACTGAGTTCTGTTGCCTCAAGATCCAACACCAACTTCTCTTCTGCGTTGGGTGAACTTTCTGGTGAAGTCCCTCCAAGCGGGCTGTCGGTGGAAATCGGAGGAGGAACGGGAAGCGCCGTCTGCTGTTGGGCAGAAGCACCAACAGATGGGGCGGCAGTTCCATGCGGCGTGGGACTCGTATCGCCCCTCGATGCCGTAGACGAAGAAGGGGTCTCGCTTGATTTTGGCTTGAGGGTAGAGCTTGCGCCTTCACCTTCCGGACGAGACGGCACGTCATGGGAACCGGACTCAGGCGTCACGGTTCGTTTGGTCGACGCCGGAGGCGTCTCCGTGGACGCGCGCCGCACGAGAATGGAAGATTGCTCTCGGCTTAGAAGCACGACAAGCGTCAGGATCGCAATCCCGATCGCGATCGCGACCGCCTTTCGATTCGCTTGCCGTCTACGTTCTTCCTCTGCCTGTCTCGCCTTCAGTCGTTCTCGCTCATCCTGTTTTTCATAAAATGCCCCAGCCGATTGAATGAACCGATGAATGGCATCCTCTTCATCAAGCCCCAATGAGCGCGCATAGGATCGGACGAAGCCCCTGGCGAATACTTGATCCGGCAGTTTGGCAAAGTTGCCTTCTTCCAACGCCTTGACGAAATCCGATCGAATACGGGTCTTCGAGGCCACCTCATCAACCGTAAGCCCCTTGGTTTCCCGAACCTGCTTGAAGAAATCTCCAATCGATTCCATGCGTCTCTCTTTACGGCTTCAGCCGTGCCAGAATTTCCTTTGCAGCCGTGGCATACTCGCCGGAGTTGTCCATCTTCGTCACTTTGGTCAGCGCATCCTTGGCGCGTCGCTCAAAGCCCATCTTGTAGTAGACCCGTCCTAACTCCAGCTGTAACAGCGCTGGTGGCACGCTCGACGGGTTGACAGCCTGCGCATCTTCCAACGCTTCCATGGCACCTTGAAGATCTCCCTCATGTGCCAACGCCCTGCCCAGATGAAAACGCGCGAGATCCGGGGTGGGATAGAGCGGGTTATTCAGCGCCTTGCGAAACTCCGCTATCGCCTCAGGCCAACGATCCTGACTCGCCAAAACCTGGCCCAGGTAGGTATGGGCTTCTGAGTAGTCTTCGTCGATCCTGATGGCTTCCCGAAACTCCCTTTCCGCCTGGGACAACTTGCCCTGGTACACAAGAATATGCCCAAGCCCGTACCGGGCTTCCTTGTTATCAGGATCGATCTGTACTGCCTTCTGAAATGAGACGAATGCCTTTTGACGGTCGGTATCAATACTCGCCATCCCCTCCTGGTAATACCCCCTTGACCGCTGCTTCGCCTCTTCAGAGGTCGCGCACCCGCTCAGCAGCCCTACTGCGACGACAACGGCCAGGATCGGACAGCGGCGGAGGGGAAACCTGGCTGGGATAAATGTCACGGAAGATCCTCAAAATGGGTCAGACGCTTGAAGGCACGGAACCTTTCTTGAATCTCTTTGTAATCCAGGACTCGCAAACGGTCAAGACTAAAGGATTCTACGGTAAATGAGGCCATGACGCTCCCGAACACGATCGCTTGCTTGAAGGACTCCACATTCCGATTTCCCGTCGCGGCCAAATGGCCCAGGAAACCGCCGGCAAAGGTATCGCCGGCGCCGGTCGGATCACGCACGTCTTCCAACGGAAAGGCTGGGGCGCCAAAGACCTGCTTCTCGTTGAACATCAGCACCCCATACTCTCCACGTTTGATGATCAGGTGCTTGGGCCCCCGGGCCAGAACTTTCTGCGCCACTTTCACTAAATTCGAGTCGCCCCCTAATGCACGCGCTTCGCCGTCGTTGATGATCAAGATATCGACCTGTTCGAGTACACGCCATAACGCATCGCGCTTCCCATTAATCCAAAAATTCATGGTGTCGCAGGCCACTAACGGAGGCCGGGGGAGCTTGTGCAGCACATCCAACTGCAATTCCGGATCGATGTTCCCGAGGAAAAGGACTTCGGGGGACCGATAGGACTCAGGGATCTTCGGTCGAAACGTTTCGAAGACGTTCAGTTTGGTATCCAGCGTATGCGCTTCATTGAGTTGATGCGTATACTCGCCTTTCCAGCGAAACGTGGCACCGGACCGACGCTCCAGTCCGGTCAAATCAATCCCACGGCTCTTCAAGAAGGTGAGGTGTTGGGAGGGGAAGTCATCCCCGACCACGGCAATCAAATCAACGGCTGTAAAATAACTCGCAGAGGTGGAAAAATAGGTCGCTGATCCTCCCAGCACCTCCGCTGCCTCACCGAACGGCGTCTTGACCGTATCCAACGCGACCGATCCGACGACAAGCAGTTTCCCCATTGATTCACCTTGTTCCTTTTTTCGGCGACAGAACCCTCTCCGTGAGGGGCGCCAATTTGCGGCGAAGAGCGGCCGGAATGCGATTGGGATCCGTGACGAGCGCGTTTTGCAGTGCCCCATGACATCCACAGCTCTCGACTGAAGCGGCGGAAGCCACCGCTCCCCGCAGAAGCCGCTTGGCCAATGCCACGTTCTGACGGAGCGTCGCCAAGATCGCCTCGACGGTAACCGCTTCTTCTGTCTCGTGCCAACAGTCGTAATCGGTCACCAACGCCACTGTGGCGTAGCAGAGTTCCGCCTCGCGGGCAAGCTTCGCTTCCGGCAGATTCGTCATGCCGATCACACTCACGCCCCATTGCCGGTAAAGATTCGACTCCGCCTTGGTCGAAAATTGCGGCCCCTCGATGCAGATATAGGTTCCGCCCTGATGCACCGTCGCACCAGTCGAACGGGCGGCAGCCAGCAGGGACGCGCCCAGCGAGGCGCAGACCGGCTCCCCGAAGGCGACATGGGCAACCGCACCCCCCTCGAAGAAGGTTGAGATGCGCCGTTTCGTAAGATCGATAAATTGATCCGGCAATACCACATCACCCGGCTTCATCGACTCTTTCATGCTACCGACGGCGCTCACGGAGATGATGCGCCGCACCCCGATGGATTTCATGGCATAGACATTCGCTCGATAATTGATGTCCGATGGATTGAGACGATGCCCGCGCCCATGTCTCGACAGGAACGCCACGCGAACGCCTTCTAATTCTCCAAGCACAATGTCATCCGATGGCTGCCCGAACGGTGTTCTCACGGGGACGTGTTTTACGTGACGCAAACCTTCGATGTCATACAACCCACTCCCGCCAATGATTCCAATGGCGGCCCGAGATGCCGGAATGCGTTTCCCCATATTGTCGCTATCTCCTGTTCTCTTCGACACTGCGCTGGCCTGCATCCACCCCATCGAGGCCCGCTAAGAACTGTTCGACCCGATGAATGACGCGATCGACCGTCTCCGCGGTGGCTTCTGATTCCGAGACCATCAGCCAGCTGATTGCCGGTTCCCGTCTGAACCAGGTCATCTGCCGTTTGGCGAAATGCCTCGTATCTCGTTTGAATCGCCGAACCATTTCGGCTTGGTCATACTCACCAGCCAAGTGAGCTGCAACCTGCCGATAACCGAGACCCTTCATCGCGGTGCAATTGCGCTTGTAGCCTTGATCGAGCAACCGCTGGGTTTCCTGCAACAGTCCGTGAGCAAGCTGCCAATCGATCCGTTCCTCAATACGTCGATAGAGCGCTCCACGGTCTCGATTCAGTCCTATTACCAGCGGTGAATAGGGCCGTTCGGAAAATCCATGCCGCTGCTGAAACTCCGACATCGCCCGACCGGACAGTTGGTGCACTTCCAGAGCACGAATCACCTTGGACGTATCACGGGGGTGCAGCTTCGACGCGGTCACCGGATCGACCGCCACGAGGCGCGCGTAGAAGCGATCGTGCCCTTGCGTGCGCGCTTCCTCGTGCAGCTGCGCCCGTACCGCCGGATCGGCCGGTGGTGCCTCACAGAGTCCTTGCAGCAAGGTTCGCACATAGAGGCCGGTTCCGCCGACAACGAGGGGCAGCTGCCGACGTTGATAGAGCCGCTCAATAGTCTCGACTGCATGACGTCGAAACAGTCCTGCGTTGAACGAATGATCCGGATTGACAAGGTCAATAAGGTGGTGCGGAATCCCTTGCCGGCTCTCCTCGTGTGGTTTGTCGGTGCCAATGTCCATCCCGCGATAGACCTGACGGGAGTCAGCGGTCACAATCTCGGTCTCAAACCGCTTGGCGACCTCGATGGCGATGCGGCTCTTCCCGACGGCAGTCGGTCCGACGATGACGACCAGCGGCTTGAGATGGATCAGTGTTTCCGACAGTGGATACATGGTGAGAATCGGTATGGTCGTCACGACCATCCGACCCGACCAAAGAGTTTGTCGAGTTCGTCAGTCGAGAGACGGAAGGCCGTCCGTCTTCCGTGCGGGCAGGTCATGATGAGCCCCTCTTCCACCCAATCTCGAACCAGTTGTTCAATTTCAGGCAATGCCATGCTCCGCCCGGCCTGCACGGCACTCCGGCAGGCCAGAGATGCCAAAAGCGGCTGGACACGAGCTTCCAGCGACGAGGCGCTGTCCCACTCCGTCAGATCCTCAAGCAGATCCTGCACTAATAGCCCGCCATTCATCTGGCCCAGCCCCGCCGGAACGGCCCGGAGCGCGACCGCACCGGATCCGAATGGTTCGATGATTAAGCCCAGCTGTTCCAAATCTCCGAGGTGTTTCTGCAACCGCATACTCTGCGCGGCCGCGAGTTCAATCGGCTCAGGAATGAGCAGGGGTTGTGTGGCTATCTCACGATTCAGCCACTTTTTCCACAACCGTTGAAACAGCACGCGTTCGTGCGCCGTATGTTGATCGATCACCTGTAATTCCTGCCCCACCTGAGCCACCAGATACGTCCTCTGCATTTGGCCCAGAGGAACAACAGCAGGAGCCGACGAATCGGCATAAGAGGCCATTGCCTCATGAGTGAACAATGATTGAGAACCGGTCACCACGGCCGGGTCGTCATGAGCACCTTGGGCGGACTGGGAAGGCACTGGCCGATCTTGAACCCTCCTTGCCGGATGCACCGAAGGGGAATCAGCGCGCGGCAAGGCTTCGCTTCCTCCCACGGTGAGCACCACTTTTCGCTCCGGTCCGCTGAGCGCATGCCGCACCGCATGGCGCACAAATTGATGAATGGCTTCCTGATCCGCGAATCGGATTTCTCGCTTGGCCGGATGAACATTCACGTCGATTCGCTCGGGATCAATGTCGAGGAACAGCACGAACGTCGGGTGATGCCCTTTCGGGAGAAACGATCCAAACCCGTCGGTCACCGCATGAAACACCGTGGCGTTTCTGATCGGCCGCCGATTGACGAACAGATCTTGGGGAACCCGCGATGAACGTGCATGGACGGGATCGATGATGACCCCGCTGATCGCACAACCGGCCATTCGGCCGCGGAGGTCGATCGCCTTATCCAGAAAGGCCGATCGATACACTTGAAGAATCCGGTCTCGGTCGGATGCCACGGCGGGATAATTCATGATCTCATGGCCATTGTGTGTCAGGCGAAAATGTACGGAAGGCCATCCCAACCCGGCCTGCTGGACCACATTGCTGATATGGGAAAACTCCGTAACGGTGGATTTGAGAAACTTTTTTCGTGCCGGCTGATTGTAGAACAGATCCGATACTTCGATTTTCGTTCCGGGCATCGGCGGGGCATCCGCGATCCCTTGCGACATCCCGCCGAGGATGGTGAATTGCGCACCCAGCTTTTCCCGCCTGGTTACGGTCGTCACCTGTACCTTAGAGATAGAGGCAATGCTTGGAAGGGCCTCACCGCGAAAACCCATCGTTCTGATGGAGGCAAGATCTTCGTCCGACTTCAGCTTGCTTGTCGCATGTCGCTCGAAGGCCAGGGGGAGATCCGCCCGTCTGATCCCTTCTCCATCGTCCGTCACACGGATGAGCGCCACACCGCCGTCTTTGACGTCGATCGAAATATGTCGGCTGCCCGCGTCGAGACTGTTTTCGATCAGCTCTTTGACGACCGCGGCCGGCCGCTCGATCACTTCACCGGCTGCAATGCGGCTGACGACCTCACCCGGCAGGACTCGAATGGTGGTCACATCGCTTGCGGCTGGCATCAGGTTAGACTCCAAGGCAGGAAGGCGAGCGGTACTTCTGGTCGCGTGCCAGGAAACGATCGATCATCGAATTTCGGCCAATTTATTCTTCGCCAGCTTGGCTTCATCCGATGTAGGGAATTCTTCAAGGACCCTTTTAAGATTCTTCTTCGACTTGACCAGGTCTCCGGTCTCTGCTGCCGCAAGTCCGAGTTTATACAATGCGGCCGGCACCTTTTCATTTCCCGGAAACTCCGTTGCGACATACTCGAACGACTGCATAGCGCGGACATAGTCCTTCTGCTGGTAGTACGATTCCCCCAGCCAGTAGTACGCGTTCGGGGTCAGCGAGGTTCCTGGGAAATCTTTCACGAATCGCTGAAACCCCGCTACCGCCAAATCATATTTGCCGTTCAGGTAGTCATTATACGAAAGATTGAAGGCAGAGGTCGGAGTGATTGCGGGGACGTTGGGAACGATCGAGCCCCCTTCAGGAGAGCCCCCTGGCTTCTGCGGTTTCCCTGGCCGTGCAGGGTCAATCGGAAGTGGTTCACCCTTCGGCACAGCCGCCACTCCTGTTCCCTCATCAAGCTTGGCGACGCGGGCCTCCAACTTCTGCACACGCGCCAGAATTTCGTCCAGCTTCGTCTTCGTCGGTTCGGCATCTTTGATGCGTTCCAACGACTCCATGCGTCGCTGCAACGCATCCAGCCGCTTTTGATCTTGATCTTGCGACTTGGACACCGTAGCCAGGTGGTCGCGCAGCTCGATGAAATCGGCATGTTTGGCACAGCCGGCAACCAGTACAGCCATCCATACCACAATACCTGCTCCAATGACCCTGACGATCGCCTGCGTCACGATCATCGCGAGTCCTTCAACTGACTGAGTTTGTCATACGCTTTCCCTGCCTCCGGGCTCTTGGGATACAACGTCACGACCTGCTTGAAAGCCGACGAGGCCCGTTTCTTATCTTTAAGCGCCAGATACGCATATCCCTTCTTCAAAATAGCAGCCGGCACTTTCTCGCTCTGCGGGTAATCCAGTTCGACACGATCATACGAGTCGATCGCCTGCTTATAATCCTTCTTCCCGTAATGCGACTCGCCAAGCCAATAACGCGCGTTCGGGGCAAGATCGGAATTGGGATACTCCGTCAAGAAGGTCGAAAATCCCTGCCGGGCTTCTTCCAAGTTGCCGTTGCGGAAAAACGCCAACAGACGTTCATATTCGACCTTGTCGGACCGTTCAGCCGCACGGGCAACTGCCGGTGATGCCGGTTCCGGAGACTCCCCTGTACCCCCCGCTGGTTCCACGGCTTGAGTCTGATGCTCCGGCTCCTGCGCGGATACCGTGACCGGTTCCGGATCATGTTGCGAAACCGGCTCCGGTGCAGGGGCAAGCGAAGAACGCTGAGTTGATTTTGTCGGCTGCTGACGGGTTTGGGCTTTATTGTTGCCACCACGAGTATGACCGTCCTGGGCAACTTGATCGACGGCCTTGCTCAATGCCTCGAGCCGGTGATCCTGCTCATCGAGACGAGTCGCCAACTTTTGGGCAACGGCCGTTACACTCTTATTGACTTCGCCTAAATGACCGGACATCGCCTTGGTCGTCTCATTAATATGGGCTGTCGAGGCTTTGGTATCAGCCTCAACCTTGGCGGCTAACGCCTTGTTTGCCTGCTCCTCTTGCCCAACCCGCTCACCGAGCGTCGTCAACGACTCCCGAAATCCCGTCAAAGCTTGGCTGAATTGCGTGAACTTCCCAGAGAGCTGATCGGTCCTGGCTTGATTGTCCGCCAGCGTTTTTCGCTGCTCGTCCAACTTGGCGTCGACGCTCTTCACCAGTCCGCTGTTAGTTTTTTGCACGGCCTCGATGATGTCTTTGCGCAGCAGATCCATTTGTCGATTGATCTCATCGAGACGATTATTGACGTCCATACGGAGCTGATCCCGATCCGCCTTGTTCTTGACGTCCTGCGCGTTGAGACTTTCGCGCACCTGGTTATAACGATTCGTGCTCTCAGCCTCCAGCTTTCCGGACAATTGTTCCAACTTTTTTGTCTGTTGTTCCAGGACCGCTGACCGCTGCCTGAGATCGTCCTGGGCCTTTTGAATCTCCTGCGCCTGGTGCTGCGCCCGCTCGAGTTCGCCGCGTAATTTGGGAAGCTCCTCTCCCCTCAGTTCTTCGAGCTCTTGTCGCTGTTGGGCACCTCGCTTGGCCAGAGCCTCGTTCGACTCCTTAAACCGACGCTCTGCGCTTTTCAAATCGGCCTGTTGAGCGACACAACCGCTCATCAAGCCGGCGGAGAGCAGGCAGAAAAGGGTGCCGATGCTTCGCAGATTCCAAGCCTTTTGCATAACGCCACCTACGCTAGACATGACCATGTTCCTCTTCCGCCCTCGCCGGATCCTAGACGCGGCAAGGACGCCTTATTACTTGCCTGACTTGACGACAAGATGTCCGCGCCTGTTCTGCTGATAGCAGGATTCCGCATGCTCGTTGCAAAACGGACGCTCTTTCCCATACGACACCACGGACAGTCGATTGGCACTCACACCGAGTTCGACGAGATAATTGCGCACGGCCTTCGCACGCTTTTCACCCAGCACCAGGTTATAGGCGGAGGTCCCGCGCTCGTCGCAATGGCCCTCGACTTTGACCGCCGCGCCGAGATTCGTTTTCATCCACTCGGCATCGCGGCTCAACGCCTGTCGCCCGTCTTCACCAATCGTCCAACTGTCATAGCCAAAAAACACATCACGTAATCCAGCGGCGGCAGAAGCGGCCTGCTCCGCGCGCATCTCATCGAGCTGCCGGTTTGCACTGCCGGAGGTATCGGCTTTTGCGAGCACCGTTCCGCTGCCGATACGCTCCTCGGAGGGGTTCTTATCAAGTCCTCTGAGGCCGGAGCCCCCTCCCGATTGCATGCTCGTGTCTGGAAAGCTTCCGACGCCGGACTGCGAACTGTCTGGGGTCCCGCTCTTGGCAGCACCTTGCTGCGATGATTGTGTGTCACCCCCCGATTGAACGGCTTTCTTCGAACAGCCCCAAACTCCCGCAAGCGCGAAAGTAGCAACCAGCGCCACCGCGATTTTCATGGTTGATGTGCGCATACATGCCTCTCCTCTCTCAAAGTTATTCATCGTGATGTTGTGAAACTCCCTCGGAGGGAGTCCATGGACTAAGATGCCGGGGACCAGGTCGGCGCGCTATTGTGAGTCCCGTCGAACGTGAGGCGCTCAAGATTTTTTCCATCGGCATCGATCATGTAAATGTGGCTCTTCCCATCAGCGGTCGAGCTGAAGGTAAGGTGCCTCCCGTCCGGTGACCAGGAAGGAGAATCATCAACGCCACCCCCTGTAGTCAATTGCATACGCTTTTGCCCGTCTGGGCTGATCGCGCAGAGCTTATATTCCTTGCGGGGAGTCCGGCAGACATAGGCAATCCAATTCCCCCTGGGAGACCAGGCAGGGGCGGCGTTATAGTCCCCCTCGAACGTCAAACGGCGAACATTGGAGCCGTCCGCGCTCATCAAGAACACCTGAGGTCCACCCCCACGATCGGAGACAAAAGCAAGTTCTCTACCAGTCGGAGACCAGGATGGCGAGAGTTCCCCCGCAGGATTGACGGTTAGTCGCTGAATGGCTTTGGTCCTCGTATCCAGCCGATAGATCTCGGAGTTGCCTTCGTAACTGGACGCAAATGCCAGAAAGTTTCCATCCGGAGAGAGGGTCGGCGTGATGTTCAGCCCGCCGAATGAAACCAGCGTCCAGCGCTTCCCCGTCGCGAGTTCGATCATGTCGATGTCTTGGGTGTTCCGATCACGATAGGCAGTAAATACCAGAAACCGACGATCGGGAGACCAGCGGGGCATCAAATTCAAGAATCCATCAGCGGTGAGTTGCCGCGCGTCGTACCCATCATAATCCATGACGAACAGCTCTCGGGCCGATCCCTGAGCGGACACGTATGCAATCTTGGTTCTTGCGATGCCAGGCTCTCCGGTATAGCGAAACACGAGTTCATCGGCAAAGCGATGCGCCATCAAGCGGACGACAGAGGGGGATCCCGCGTAGCGTTTTCCACCGACGACTTCGTCGCTCCCGCTGTCATACACGAAGCCTTCCATATTAACGTCGTCTTCTTTCTCCCCTTTCTTCAAACCTGCCTTGCCCCACACTAAAACCGACACCCCATTTTCCGCGGCTTGCTTGAAGACGGCCTTCGATCCGTTCCCCAAGCCATTCCCCAAATCGTGAACTTTGATCCCCAAGCTCGGAAGATCCATAAGCTCGAACACCAGGGAACGCTTCACGTCTTTTTTCAGCACTTCTTCGAGACGCCCGCCGAGCCAGTCGGGACCTCCGCCATTTTCGATGCCCAGCACGCCGAGTGGAATCTTTTGGAAGTCGGGTCGTGTCGCTTCAAGAAATACGTCTGCCGCGCCAGATTCCAGAATGCCGATCGCGCCGGCAAGAGCCACCGCCCCACCCATCACCAAGCT
>DATIFR010000067.1:0-2032 GCA_035455145.1 Nitrospira sp. | reverse complement strand
GAACAGCAAGTCCACCACCGTCTCAACCGGTTTGTCCTGCCGATTTCTGATCTTATAGAGTTGATCGGTGCGGGTAAAGTCGACCAAGAGGTTTGAGACGTAACTGGTCACATTAAGATCGGGCCAGCCGAGATGTTCGGTAAAGCTCTTCTCGGTCAGGCTACCGAAGAGTTGTCGCAGCGGATGTCGAGCCGGGACCGTTGTTCCCATCTCTCCCTCGCACTGGATGCACAGAGATCAAACCATAGTATAGCAGACTCTCTTCAGGACGCGATGGACTGCCCGCTGCGACTATCCAGCACAAAGGTGACCGGTCCATCGTTGAGCAACTCGACCTTCATATGGGCGGCGAAGATGCCGGTCTCAACCGGGATTCCTTGTGCCCTCAGGAGGGCTCCCGTTGCGTCATACCATCGCTTCGCCTCCTCAGGCGGAGCGGCCTCGTCAAAACTCGGGCGCCGACCATTTCTCGTATTCCCCAGCAGTGTAAACTGGGAGACGAGCAAGACCGACCCTTTGACGTCCGTCAACGACCGATTCATTTTCCCCGCTTCATCGGAGAAGATTCGGACGGTGCGGATCTTCTCAACGAGGAATTGGCAGTCCGCTTCCCCATCGCCTTTGGCGACGCCGAGCAAGACTAGCAACCCTTCTCCGATCTTTCCGACTACGCAACCATCCACCTCAACGGAGGCTCGCGTCACGCGCTGGATCACCGCTTTCATGAATTGTGACCTCTCCGGCAAATTCTGGAGAGCGAACCCTCAAGGGCAAGCAGCCGCCGTTTCGCCGGCAATCCGCAAGAGAAACCGCCAAGCGAACCATCCTGTGAAACGATTCGATGACAGGGTATGACAATCGGCAAGGGATTGGCGCCGACGGCGTTGCCGACAGCTCTTGCGTACTGAGGGCCCCCGACCAGAGCGGCCAATTCTTGATAGGAATGGAGGTAGCCATAAGAGATGTTTTGAAGTGCTCTCCATACACGTCGTTGAAATGCCGTCCCCGCCGAGAGGTCGAGGGGAAGCGTAAATGAGGTGCGCCTTCCCGCTAGATACTCGGTCAGTTGTTTCCGTGCCGCGCGCAGTCCAGGTGACGACCCCTCTTCACTCTGTCCACGAGAACCGCCTCGCACATCAGCCGCCACCATCATCCTCGAAGCTTTCGGCAAGACGATCGTCGCGATGCCGTTCTCCGTTTCAACCACCCCCATCCAGCCCCATCGCGACTTAAAGATCATCGTGCGGCGCATGCTGTCTCCTACTTCCCCATGGCGCGACCGAGTTTGCGTCTGACCATTCCCCAGACGAGATCCAGCTCTTCCGAACGAAGCAAGGCATGTACGCCCAGGTACCCGCTCACACTGAGACCGATCGCCACAGCCAGCATCACCGACTTGGCCGTCCATTCGTCCGCGTGCGTCCAGACCTGAGCACTTGAGACCCACAGGCAGGCCGCGACCAACGGCACACAGGCCACAAATACACGCAATGCAGAACGTCCCACCGATCCCCAATCCACGCCACCCAGACGGCGATTGAGCACCGCCACCAGGATACCGCCATTCACCATAGCGGCCAACGCGGTCGCTAAGGCCAAGCCCGACGCGCCCAACGGCGACATCAGCAGCAACGAAAACGCGATGTTCGCCGTCACCGCAATGGCGGCGGAAATGGCAGGCGTCTTCGTGTCCTGCAACGAATAGAACGCCGCCACGATGATCCGCACGCCGCCGAACGCCCACAGGCCCACGGCATAACACAGCACCGCCATGGCGGTCTCGGCTGTATCCTGTGCCGTGAAAGTGCCATGCTCAAAAAACAGATGGACGATCGGTGTGCGGAGAAAAATCAGGCCCAGCATCGCCGGCAACATGATGAACACAATCATACGCAAACCGAATCCGAGCGTCGTCCGGAGTTCCTCCAGCGCCCCGCGCGCCGCCTGCGCCGACAACGTCGGCAGGATGGCCATCGCCAGCGCCACGCCGAAGATGCCTAAGGGAAATTGAATCAGCCGCATGCCATAGAAC
>DATIFR010000066.1:0-1886 GCA_035455145.1 Nitrospira sp. | reverse complement strand
GGGACTAGGAGTACTCCAGGCTGAGAGCGCTTGCCGAAGGCGCGGCAATCGTCGCAAAGAACTAATGGGTAACTACTTACCAAGGAGATAGACGTGACTGACAAGAAAATCATTGCAGTAGTCGGTTCGACTGGTTCACAGGGCGGTGGATTGGTTCACGCAATCCTGAATGATCCGAACGGGGGTTTCGCAGCACGCGCGATCACCCGCGATCCAAATAAAGATAAGGCGAAGGCCCTCGCCGCCAAAGGCGCTGAAGTGGTGAAGGCCGATCTCGACGACGTCGACAGCCTGAAGAAGGCATTCGCCGGCGTCTACGCCGTCTACGGCGTGACCAACTTCTGGGAGCACTTCTCTGCCGAGAAAGAAAAGGCTCAGGCCAAGAACATCGCCGACGCGGCGAAGGCGGCCCGCGTGAAGCACATCATCTGGTCCACACTTGAAGACACGCGGAAACTGATGCAGCCCGACGATAAGCGGATGCCGATCCTGCAGGACAAATACCGGGTTCCGCACTTTGACGCAAAGGCAGAAGCAAATGCTTCCTTTGCAGGGCTTCCCGTCACGTATCTCGTGACGTCGTTCTACTGGGACAACCTCTACATGTTCGGCTTCGCACCGAAAAAGGGCGACGATGGCGTGTATAGCTGGACGTTTCCGATGGGCAACGCCAAGCTGGCTGGTATGGCAGCAGAAGACATCGGTAAGACGGCTTATGGAATTTTCAAAGCCGGCGACCGGTACATCGGCAAGACGGTTGGTATCGTGAGTGAAGACCTGACAATCGCCGAAATGGGTGACAAACTTACTAAAGGTCTCGGCATCGGCCCGGTCACATACAATGCTGTCGATGCCAACATGTATCGCGGCTTCGGGTTCCCCGGCGCCGAGGAAATGGGCAACATGTTCCAGGTGTATCGAGACTTTGAAAAAGAAGTCCTGAGTGCACGAAGCGTTGAAACGACTCGGTCGCTCAATCCGCAGCTTCAAAGTTTCGACCAGTGGCTCGCGAAGAATAAGAGCAGCGTTCCGGTCTAATCGCTTGGCCGTCTCAAAACACACCATGACCGACGCGCAGGTCTTTCCCCCGAAGTGGCATTTCGCCACCGGCAACAATGAGTCAACCAACACTTAATGAAATGCTTCAACAGTAAAGGGGGAAGACCATGAATTGTCGAGGCACCGGATTACGAAACGCAGTGGTGTTGTTCCTTGGTCTGGCAATCCTGGGATGTTCTGATATCAGCCAGGACGGCGCGCCAACCGGGCGTGTACTCGGCAGCAATTCCGGCGTCGGTAAAGGAACGGTGAGCAGCTACGCCGAGTTCGACAAGAACGGCGCCCCCAAAGCAATCGGCATCGTTTTTCAGGCGGGCGCATTGGACGGGCTTCCCAGCGCACATTCCGACGGACATCACTGCTTTGACCGGAACAACGATGGGAAGGTTGAACTGGCCAAAGAGTGTTTCGGCACGCACGAGTGGGTCATCCCGCTGCCCAGCGAGGCGGCGCGACGTTCGGAGATTCCGTTCAAATGGGTCGGTCTGAACTGGAACCCGTACGGACACATCCCTCCTGGGGTGTATGACCTGCCGCATTTCGACGTTCACTTTTACATCGAGCCGATCGAGAAGATCTTTGCGATCGGCTCTGGTCCCTGCGGTCCTGAATTTGTCCGCTGCGACCAGTTCAAGGTCGCGACCAGGCCGCTGCCGTCCAATTACATGCACTCCGACTTCAAGAATGTGGACGCGGTGGCTCCGGCGATGGGCAATCATATGATGGACCTGACAAGCCCCGAATTCGACAAGAAGAAGTTCACGCAAACCTGGATCTACGGTGCCTATGACGGCCGCATTACCTTCTATGAAGAGATGTTGACGCGC
>DATIFR010000065.1:0-24962 GCA_035455145.1 Nitrospira sp. | reverse complement strand
ATTCATAGCAAAGGAGTCATGACGCTCGGCGGGTTTCTGGCGGGCAAATTCGCCGGAGCCCATCCTTTCGCTCTGAGCGCGACGTTGACCTTTGAACAGACATATTCGGAAATTGAGGGAGACAGCGCCACCGTGGCCGAGCTTGTCGCGATACTGTCCAGTCTCGCTGACCTGCCCGTCCGTCAGTGGTTGGCGGTCACGGGCTCAGCCAATCAGCTCGGTGAAGTGCAGCCCATCGGAGGCGTCAACGAGAAGATCGAAGGCTTCTTTGAATCCTGCAAGAAACGCGGATTGACCGGCAAAGAAGGGGTCATCATTCCCTCCCGCAACAGCAAGCATTTGGCCCTGCGCCGAGATGTCGTCGAAGCAGTTGAAGCGGGGCAGTTCGCCGTCTATGCCGTCGGCACGGTGGAGGAAGCCATCGAGTTATTAACCGGCCTCCCCGCCGGAGAACGCGGACTGGACAGTCTGTATCCTCCGGATACCGTATACGGGCGCGCGGCCGCACGGCTGGAAGAAATGGCCCGTGCTGTCGCCGAGTGGGGCGAGGGTGAAATGAAGTCGGAGGGGCGGATCATCACGGAAAGCTGAACGCTGCGAGGTGCACGATGCCGATGTACGACTATAAGTGCCTGGACTGCGGAAAAGAATCATTGATCGTCCTCACCTTGAGAGAGCACGAAACGGGAAAAGTGGCTTGTCCATCCTGTAAGAGTACGAACATGCGGCAGCTCTATACGTCGTTCATCGCTCACACGACGAAGAAAAGTTGAGGAGAACTATGCGCGCGTCACTGTTCTGTGGCTTTCTCCTGTGCGGGGCACTCGCCGTGCCGACGGCGCTTCTCGCACAGGACTACCCCGCTGACATCACGCGAGGGAAAGCCGTGTACGAACGCCACTGCCTCGCTTGTCACGGCACGGGCGGATGGGGCGACGGCCCGAATGCCGCGTCACTGAAAGTCGCGCCGGCCAATTTTCACCGGTTCAACTCATTTCTCAAATCGGATGAGGAGCTGTTGCGCACGATTGAGCACGGCGTCGTCTTCAGCCCCATGCACTCCTGGCGGGGCCAGCTCACGGACGGAGAAATGCAGGACGTCGTCGCGTACATCCGGTTGCTGTCTCAACAGGGACGGTGAGACCGCTTGCCGGGATGAATCAGACAGGAGAACTCATCCATAATGAAGTCGCTCGACGCCCATGACGCCTTGCTGGTCGCGGACATACAGAACGACTTTCTGCCGGGCGGCGCACTGGGCATCAGCGGCGGCAACGAGATCATTCCAGTTCTGCTGACCTATATCCATCGCTTCCACTCGAAATCGCTTCCGATTTTTCTGACACGCGATTGGCACCCTCCCAACCACTGTTCCTTCCGAGACCGCGGGGGGCCCTGGCCGGTTCACTGTTTGGCCGGATCGTCCGGCTCGTTACCGCCGCGTTCATTCGAAGCTCCCCTCTCCGCCGTGATCATTTATAAAGCGATCGACGCGGATCAGGAAGCCTACTCCGCGTTTCAAAACACTCCATTGCATCGCCACCTGCAAGCAATCGGTGTCCGGCGCCTGTTTATCGGCGGATTGGCCACCGACTATTGCGTGTTGAATACGGTCAAAGACGCCCGTGCATTGGGGTATGACGTCTGCCTGTTAACGGACGGAATCAGGGCGGTGAACGTGCATCCCGACGATGGCCGCAATGCCGAGCAGGAAATGTTGCGATTAGGAGTTGCGCCGATTCGTCTAGAGGCGCTCGCCGTATGAATCCGTCCACCAGCGCGCTCCTCACCGATCTGTATCAGCTCACCATGATCCAGGCCTATCTCCAACAGGGCATGGAAGAAGAGGCTGTCTTCGAGTTTTTCGTTCGGAAGTTGCCTCCACATCGTAACTTTTTGTTGGCTGCCGGCCTCGAACAAGTCGTGGAATTTCTTGCGCAGCTCTACGTGTCAACCGAGGAAGTGGCCTGGCTCGAATCGACCGGACGATTCACACCGGCGCTGCTGAAGTATTTGCAAGGAGTGCGGTTCACCGGAACCGTCGACGCCCTGCCGGAGGGTACAATCTTTTTCCCGAACGAACCGATTCTCCGAATCATCGCGCCTCTCCCGCTGGCTCAACTCCTCGAAACGCGCGTCATGAATCTGTTGAACTTTCAAACCATGATCGCCTCGAAGGCCGCACGGTCCGTCTTGGTTTCCGGGGGGAAACCGATCATCGACTTCGGCCTGAGACGAGCGCACGGCGCTGAAGCAGGACTCTTGGCCGCGCGTGCAAGCTACCTGGCCGGTTTTGCCGGCACCGCGACGGTCCTCGCCGGAATGCAATACGGGATTCCCCTCTACGGCACTATGGCCCATTCGTTCGTGCAGGCCCACAAGGACGAAGGCGTCGCGTTCGAGCATTTTGCACAGGCGCAACCCGAGAATGTCGTCCTGCTGATCGATACCTACGACACGGAGGCCGGCGCGCGGCGCGTCGTGGGCCTGGCTCCGCAACTCAGGACCATGGGCATACCGGTCAAGGGCGTGCGGTTGGATAGCGGCGATCTTGCCGAACACGCCCGCAACGTTCGCGGCATTCTGGATGAAGGAGGCCTGCGCGACGCTCAGATCCTGGCCAGCGGGAATCTTGATGAATACAGGCTGAGAGACTTGACGAACACCGGCGCCCCGATCGACAGCTTCGCCGTCGGCACCGCCATGACCACTTCAGCGGATGCGCCCTCCTTGGACTGCGCGTATAAGTTGCAGGAATACGCGGGGAGGCCTTGCCGCAAACGGTCGGAGGGGAAAGCCACCTGGCCCGGCCGCAAACAGATCTATCGGCGATACGCATCCGACGGAACGCTTGCCCATGATGTTGTCACAACGCTCGATGATCGGCAGGAGGGCGAACCGCTCTTGGAGCCGGTGATGAAAGAAGGGCGGCGCCTCACGCACCAGCCCAATCTGACTGATCTGCGTCATCGAGCTGCCACTCAATTGACCAGGCTCCCCGAAACAATGAGAACGCTCGAGACCGTGACGCCGTATGAGGTGCGGATCGCTCCATCACTGCAGCGCCTGGCTCAAGTCGTAGACCGCGCGGTCTAGCAAGTCGTTGAAAAACTACGTTGCCACCCCCCGAAAGAGAGTACAGTTGGAGGTCACTCAAAGGATCGAGACAGCCCGTAGGATGTTCAAAAGGCCTGCCCAGCACGACCGCAGCGAGCGAAGAGGCGAATCGTACTCTGTGCCGTACGTTGAGCCTCTGAGCGACGCGAGAACAAAGCTGGCGGGCCTTTTCAACATCCTGCAGATGTGCTAACACCGAGGAACACTTTTTAAGGAGAACATACATGCGTAGCGCCTCTTTCGGATTGTCGATCGCCTATGTCATTTTGACCGCAGTCCTGACCATGAGTCTCACGGCGTCCGTGCAGGCCGAGGAAGCCGGGTTGACGACGTTTCATGGAAAGCCTTGCACCAGCGCGCACAAGAAGCACACGATCCCCGCAAAGACTCTCCGGGCCATCGTGCAATCACACGGGAAGTGGCTGGACGAGCGGCATAACCCGGACTACAAGCGTGCAGATCTCTGCCAGGCCGATCTTCGCCAAGCCGTGCTCATCGGCGCCAATCTTGAGAAGGCGAATTTGGAAGGAGCCCAGCTCCAGCAAGCCAATCTGTATCAGAGCACGCTTGCGCAGGCGAGCCTCGCCGGTGCAGACCTGACCAAAGCTGGCATGGAGGACAGCAACATCTCCGGCGCCGACCTGCGAAAGGCTCGATTGTCAAAGGTCAATCTGTTCCGCAGCGTCGGGGACGAGGCGGCACTCTTCGATGCTGTCCTGACCGGAACTCAATTACACGAATCCACCTTCGAACGGGCCCATTTCGAAGGAGCCGACCTCAGCTCGGCCGATTTGACCAACGCCAGCTTTGTCGACAGTTATTTCTACGGAGCGAATCTCCATCGGGCCATTCTGGCCGGTACCGATCTCATGGGGGCCGACCTCCGCCGGACGAACCTGACCAAGGCGAACATGCATCAGACCAATTTGCAAGGCGCCCTCCTCGACGGTGCTCAGTTGAGCGGTGCGCGGCTGGAGGAAGCGGATCTCGAAGGCGCTTATTTCGACGAGGCCGACCTGACGGAAGCCAATCTTCGCGAGGCGTTGCTCCGAGGCGCTGATCTGCGCTTTACCAATTTGCAGTCGGCCGGGTTACAACAGGCCGACCTGGAAGGCGTCAATTTTGAGGGAGCCCGTCTCGTCAAGGTCAATGCTCAGTCGGCGAACGCCACCATGGCCATCCTGTACCATGCAAATCTCGACGAGGCCGACTTCCGAGACGCGCGACTGCATCATGCCGTGCTGATCGAGGCACGAGGAGAAGGCGCCATCTTTGCGAAGGCGGACTTGACCGAAATCTATGCGCCGAAAGTGTCGCTGCGTCGAGCCCGTTTTAACGAGGCGACGTTGGAAGCGGCGAATCTCGTGGCGGCAGACTTGAGAGGCGCAAATTTCAGCCACGCCATCCTGGCGCACGCTAATCTCCAGGAAGCAAACCTCCAAGGCGCATTGTTTCATGGAGCGGATCTCTCCGGAGCACGCCTGGATACCGCGGACCTGCGGCAGGCCAACTTGCGCGGCGCAAACCTCACGGCGGTCACAGGCCTTTCACAGCCACAACTCGACTCGGCCTGTCTCGACGAGCAGACCAAACTACCGCCGGAACTCAAACGTCCGGCGCCCTGCACAGAGAAAAAGAGCAAGAAGAAATAAGCCTGATTACGTCGGCCTACCTGCGGATAGCGCACGGTTCACTGCGCCATCCGCCAGGAAGCACGAGATTATGTTGAGGTTGGAGTAGAGGGGAATAACGGAGCCGAGGATGTGATGGTGGGCTCCTTGTGCTGTCACGTCACAGACAGCCGTTGTCCGCAAGCCCCGCCGATGTTCTGGTCCACAAATGCTCGGAATTCGGACCTGTTTAAACCGGAACTTCTGTGTCCAATGGTCAAAGCGTTACACAGTCGCCGCTTCAACTTCTTTCACGGCGTTGGCTGCGAGGCTGTTTTTCCGATTATTGGAGATCGTTCGATCGATGATGGCTCCGCAATTGAGGCATTTCCAGGCGTAGAAGACCAGAAAGAAATCCGAGAAACGTTCCAACAACATCAATCCTTGGCACTTCGGGCAATCCATAATTCTTTCCTCCTTCGTTATGATGAAGACGAACTTGCAGGAGGGAAAAGCAATTTGCGATCCAGCATGACCATCGTCGCATTATCAACGACTTAGCCCTGTGGAGAATACTTATACGTACAATCCTGTACGCATTGTTGCATTTTGGTTTTCAATTTTGTCCAGCCATTCGATGTGATCGAGCATGAAGATATCGTAGGCACGAAGGACGCGAATATTTTGAGAGACAACCCGTCTTCCGGGCCCGTACTCTCCCGTCAAAGTTCTGTTTAAGTCCGCATTCCAGTTCACGTGACCGGTCAGTCGGGAGGTCGCGACCGTCACTCATCGCGAGTGTCAACGGAGATCTTTAGCCTGCCCAGAAAAAATAATCCTCGTTGACTCTCCTCTTGCAACGTCGCACAAAGAATCTGCGCGTTCTCGAGTGACAAGCTGATTCATTGAGCCTGGCCAGCGAGCGGATCCGCACAATGCGCACACCGAGATCACTTTGTGCCAAGATGTTATTGGCCTCGGAATAATATTCATGCATACTTGCCACTTCGCTAACCGGCCTCCACGCTCAATTCATACGCAAAGGGTAAAGGCTATGACACGTGTACGGCATGTTGTTCTTGCAAGGAGAAATCTGCTGCTTATTTTTGCAGGTGTAATCGCGATGGTCGAGTCAGCACTCGGTTGCCCTGGAGTGGGTGAATGGCGCCTGCCCGCGGAGCTTGAGAGCAAACTGGAATCAACCGCAGCCGCGGAAGATCATCTCTCAGCGGCCTTGATCTATCAGAAACAGGCTGAGCAGGTGGAAATTACGGCTCTGAAATTTGAAGATTCGGCGCAGAAAATTACCCAACTCGAAGATCCTAAAAACTTCCGGCGGAGCGGCCTCAAGATTGCGGGCCAACAGTGCCGCAAGGAAGCAATCGACCTCCAGCGGCTCGCAGACCACCATCGGCAAAAAGCGGAGACTCTCCAGGCCAACCATCAAGCTAAGTAATTCAATCAGCTTGTGTGAAGGATTGCGGGATACGTCCTTCAAGCTGGTCACCCATTCGATGAGGTCACCCTCGTCTTCTGATATCGCGACTTCAAGAGACTAGATGACCAGCTGATCCCAGCCAAAGAACGGCGTCTTACCCCCTAAACTCATCCCGGCTTCGGCACCACATTGGCTTCATTAAGTTATCATCAAGGCGATTCTCGTCCACTCTTCGGCGCTTCCCCGATGATGTGAACGCGGGGTCCGTGCTTGAGAGGAATCACGCGTTCGTCTTGCTCCTCAGCTCCTAAGACCCAGTCAAATAACCTCTTCGCATCGCTCAGTTCCGGATCCTTCGGGATCCCGTACTGTTCCTTCTGCATCGGTTCATCAAAGAGGCCGATGCAGCCGTGAGAGTCCGGATAGCCAGGCAGATCGCGGCCATGAATCCAATAGGACACGCCCTCTCTGTTCACTTGGAATCGTAGCGCGTAGTTCATCGGATAGGGGCGATCTGTCCCTTCAACGGTGTAGAGGCAGGATTGATGAGCGCGGTGCGCGGCTGTCAGGCGAAATTCGCCGGTTGGCGTTTCCTTGTGTCCGTTCCCGGAGACGATAGGCAGGGCAAATCGCAGCGTACCGTGTTCATAGGCACCAAGGAACTGTTCCGACAGGTCGATCAGAATGAATTGCTCGTCTTGCTCGGCGGGTGGATAGAAGAAAGGAAGCGGAGCAAAGGCCACCAACTCGTCGAGGCGCTGGGGGACTTTGATGGAAATGCCCGCTCGTGCATGTCGCCGATCGATACGATTGAATCGTGCGACATCAACCCAGCGTTCGCCGAATAACTTTTCCAGCGATTCGCCGGATCGTAACGTCCGGCACTCCCATTCAATCGTCGCATCGCTCGGGTATGTAATCTCGCAAGGAGCTCGATGTGTCCTGACTGGATCCGCCTGAACCGAAACGGACAGACAGGTTGCCATCATCAGGGCACCAACGATGGCTCTGGAGAGCAGCAACACCACCTCGGACGGAACTCATTCCGTGGTAACGTGATAACCACAACGCATTCTCCTGGCCGCATCACAGTCGCGGCACCCCACGCTTCACGCCTAACCCCTCACGCCTCACGGCTTTTCACGACCAGTACTGCGAAGCCTTCAGGTACCCGAACAGGAGATCGCGCCTGGCAAGAATCCCCACCAGTTTCTTATTCCGCACGACTGGAACACGCGTGATGTAGCGATCCTGGAAAAGATCAGCTACCTGAGTGAGCGTCTGCTCTTCTGTCACCGTCACGGGATGCGCCGACATGACCTCGACGGCGAGAATCTTGCGAAGGTCGCGGCCCTCGATCATCGCTTGCAGCAGATCGTATTCGCTGACGATGCCGACCAGCGTGCCGTCTTCCTCGGCGATGGGAAGCGAGCCGAAGTTGCGGTGTGTCATCAGATGCGCGAGGGTCGAGGCGGTCGTGCGCGGGCCACAAGAAAACACCGCGTCCTGCATCAACTGCCCGACCGTCAGGGTTTTCGGATCGCAGGCGCCCATGAAAAATTCGGTTTGCCGCATGGAATCTCCCTCACTTTCTTTTGGATAAACCGGCGGCGAGATAGGCCCGCAGGACATCGCGCCGCGCAATAATACCCACCAACTTGTCTTTGGCATCCACCACCGGCACGCGGACGAGGTCGCTCGCGCGCAAGACGTGGACGAGCGTCCCCACTGTCGTTTCCGGCCGCACCGAGTACGGATTGCCAGTCATAATGTCTCCCGCCGTAATCCGGCCCAGCTCGTGCCCGTCGTCCATAGCCGCCAACAGATCGTGTTCGCTCACGATACCGGCCAATCTTCGCCCCCCGTCGACAACCGGCACCGCGCCGAACCCCTCGATCATCAGCGACGCAATGACGTCGCCTTTCGTCTTGAGGCGGGCGAACTGGACCCGCTTCTCCATGACCTGGCCCACGGTGATGGAATCAAAGTCCTTGGCTTTTGCTGGGCCGGCTTTCTTCTTCCTCGGCATGACATTTCCCCCCTCTGTAATCGTCACACGGCAGTCCGATTCACTCCGCCGGCAAACGTCCTGCGCTGCCACGATCTTCCGCCCAGCGCAGATATACTATTCTCTGCTTCCCCGCGCTGACGTTGACACCCTTGAGTACTTGTGTCCGGTCGCCATGGGTCGCCGTGATGTCATAGATGCCTGAAGGAAGATCAACGAACAACCAAGGCCCCTCGACCTGCTCGCGGGGAATGCGAAGTGCTGCCCCGCCCTTAGCGGGCTGGATCGCCACATCCACACCGGCGAGAAACGGCTTTCCTCCGGCGGTAAAGACCAGTTTCAACGAGAACGCCGGGTACTCTGCCGACCGTTCTTCTAATCCCACGCCCGCACTGAAATATCGCACCCCTCCCTTCTCATGGAGAGGCAGGTAATTCTTAAGAACCTTCCCGCCGACCTGCTGTTCTAATTCCAAAACCTCACCGGATTGTCCGATCCGAGCGACAGTGTTCCCCTCTGCGGAAACGAATCCGGCTTGGAGGCCAAGCCACATCGCCATGACAAGAATGAATCGTTTGCCCATCGCCATCCCCTCCTTCCTGACAGGCTTCGCAATGTGAGTGCCACGCAGCTCACAGCCAATAACACCTCGAAATCGCTTGTCCGAGCGAGGTTCGATCTTCAACACGACGTTCTATTCCCTCTCGACTGACGCCAATCACCACAGTAGCAATTGCTGTCCTGCTGCAAAACGCCGCAGCGCCCCACCACCAATCTCCTCCCTACGCTCTCCAACCCCTTGGAATGGGGCGATTTTCAGCCCACAATCCAACCTTTTCCAGGCACATCGAATGCAACTTGGTAAGGTGAACCTCATCCAGAATGTTGTCCGAGCAGGGAGGAACCTATCATGCGAATTCTTTGTGCGGTCGATGGATCAGAATTTTCTGGCTGGGGAATCCAAGCGCTGGCGGCGCTTGCAGGGAAGGAGCCTGAGCATGTTGCGCTCCTCCATGTGATCAACAAGCCGGTCCTTCGATCAGTTAAAAACAGACATCCCGCTGCGGAGAAGCGTGCCATTGCCGCAATGGAAAAGGCCGGCGAACTCGTCCTCCGCGAAGCGGAGCGATCGGCCAAAGTCGCCCTCGGACAGGCCGCAACCGGCCCAGGCACGAAATTCCATAAAGTATTGGCCTATGGCCCCATCGCATCCACCGTCGCGCAACAGGCCCGCCGATGGAAAGCGGACCTTATCCTCACGGGCTCGCGAGGCTTGAGCGATATCAAAGGGTTCTTATTGGGAAGCGTCTCGCGGCGAGTCGCCTCGATGGCCCCATGTTCACTGCTCGTCGTCAAGGGACCGACTCCTGCATTGGGGCGCGTGACGCTCGCGGTCGACGACTCGAAGCACTCCCGCGCAGCCGCGCGTTTTCTCCGATCCCAGATTCTTCCAGAAACCGCCGCCGTCACGATCGTGTCCTCGGCTGAGAACCCCGTCACGGATCTGGCAGCACGGTACTTATCCGAATCGCAACTCGCCGAGTTGACAGAACCGGTGCTGGAGCGCTCGGCGAGCCTGGTCGAAGCCCTGCGAGACGATTTCATCAAAGAGGGCTATTCCGTCACCACCCGGGTGCACATGGACCATGTGATCGACACGATCGTCAAACAGGTTGAGGCAGACCATGCCGACCTCCTGGTCATCGGCTCTCGCGGATTGACGAAAAGCGAGCGGCTTCATCTCGGGAGCGTGTCCGAAAGCCTGCTGCGACATGCCCCCTGCTCCGTCCTGATCGTACGAGGTGTGCGTGCCTGAGCTGTCTCAACCGGCTATCTACAAGGCCCCGGCCGAAGCCATCTTCAAACAGCTGGAGACCGACCCCGGCGGTCTTTCTCTCGAAGAGGCAAAGCAACGTCTGAGTCGGTATGGGCCAAACGTTCTCGTAGAACCGGATCACTATTCACTCCTGCGCGGGCTCGTCCATCAGTTCACCCACTTCCTCGCCGTGCTGCTCTGGATCGCCGCCGGCCTCGCATTTGCTGCGGACTTCATGCGACCCGGCGAGGGGATGGCCACGCTGGGCTGGGCCATCCTGGGTGTCATCATCATCAATGCCGCCTTCGCCTTTTTGCAGGAATACAAAGCGGAACACGCCGTACAGGCACTCCGCCGCCTGCTACCGGACAAAGCCTGGGTGACGAGAAGCGGGCAATCCGTCGAAATCTCACGGAAAGAGATCGTGCCAGGCGACCTGCTCATCCTGGAAGAAGGGGAACGGGTGCCGGCCGATGCGCGCCTCGTCGAAGCGACCGGCATGCGGGTGGACAACGCCGCCCTCACCGGCGAGTCGAAACCGAAGCGACGGACCGCCGAAGCCGCGGAGGATGGACACTGGCTTGATCTCCCGAACCTTGTCTTCGCCGGCACCACGATCCTCTCCGGGCACGGCCGTGCGGTGGTCTTCGCCACCGGAATGCGTTCGGAGTTCGGCAAGATCGCCAATCTCACCACGACGGTCGAGACAAGCCTTGGTCCACTCCAGAAAGAGATCATCAAGGTCACGCGGATTGTTGCGGCAATATCGCTGGCGATGGGCACGGCGTTCTTCGTCATCGGACTATGGACGGGACTCGGTTTCTGGATCAGCGCCATTTTCGGTATCGGCATCATCGTGGCCAATGTGCCAGAGGGACTCCTCCCCACAGTGACTCTGTCGCTGGCCATGGGCAGTCAGCGCATGGCGAAGCGCAACGCGTTGGTCAAACATTTGTCTTCCGTCGAGACCCTCGGTTGCACCACGGTGATCTGCACCGACAAGACCGGCACCCTGACGGAAAATCGGATGAAGGTGGATCGGTTCTACGCTGATGGGCTCGTGATCGAATCACGGGAAGGCTGCTTCTTCACCAGAGGCCGCATCGTCAGCAATACCGACGCCGAGCGATGGCAATCGCTCTTCGATGCGCTCTTGCACTGTCATAACGCCAAACGCGTCCGGCGCTCTGACGGACGGTTCGTCGTGACCGGCGATCCCACCGAAGTGGCGCTCGTGCAATTCACGATCGATCACGGGCTCGCCCATCGGCCACCCCTGCGCCGCATGGGAGAGCTGGCCTTCGACGCCGATCGAAAACGCATGAGCACACTCCACTGGTCTGAAGGCCGGCTCATCGCATTTACGAAGGGGGCTCCGGAATCGGTGCTTGCCCTCTGCACCAAAGCCCAGATCCACGGGGATGCCGTGACGATGACTCCTGACGACCGCGCGCGCATTCTGAGCCAGAGCCGGTCTTTTGCCGAGCAAGCCTACCGTGTGCTCGCCATAGCCATGCGTGAGGTTGCCCACCAGCCGGAACACATTGAAGTCGAAACCATCGAAGAGGACCTCACGTTCCTGGGACTGGTGGCCATGATGGACCCGCCGCACCGTGAGGTGCCTGATGCGATCGTCAAGTGTCGCAAAGCCGGTGTGCGTGTCGTCATGATCACCGGCGATCACCCACTCACGGCACTGGCCATTGCCCGTAAGATCGGCCTCGTGCCGAACGGGGCCGTACAGCAACCAATCGGCTTCGTCCCTGTGATCGAAGGATCGCAGCTCGACGGAATGAGCGAAGAACAGCTTCGTCAACTTCTGACACCCTCTCGGTCCGGGGAGCCGGACCCGATCTTTGCGCGGATGGCGCCGCGCCACAAACTGCTGGTGGTCTCCACACTCAAGGAGATGGGTCAGGTGGTTGCAGTCACCGGCGATGGCGTGAACGACGCGCCCGCTCTGAAAAAAGCCGATATCGGCGTGGCCATGGGAATCGCCGGCACGGATGTGGCCAAAGAGATCGCCGACATGATTCTGCTTGACGATAACTTCGCGACGATCGTCAGCGCAATTGAAGAAGGCCGGGCGGTCTACGAGAACATCCGCAAGTTCACCAGCTATATCCTGGCCAGCAACGTCCCTGAAATTGTTCCGTTTCTGGGCTATGGTTTCATCGGCATGCCGTTAGCTCTGACGATCCCTCAAGTATTGGCGGTCGATCTCGGAACCGACATGATTCCCGCCCTTGGCCTCGGCACAGAACGTCCTCTTGCCGGCGTCATGGATACCCCGCCGCGGCCGAGGACTGAGCGGCTCCTGAATCGCCCGCTCTTACTACGATCCTATCTCTTCCTTGGCGGCATCGAAGCCATAGTGGCAATGGGCGGATTCTTTCTCTATCTCTTCGCGAACGGGTGGACCTGGGGAACCCCGCTGAGCTGGTCTTCGCCTTTATATAAGGAGGCCACGACCGTAACCTTTGCAGGCATTGTCATGGCGCAGGTTGCCAATGTCTTTGCCTGCCGCTCTCATCGAGTGCCCGCCTACCGTCTCGGCTGGTTCAGCAATCCGCTCATTTTGTGGGGAATCGCGACCGAGCTTACCATCCTGGTGCTAATTACCTACACGCCGACGGGACACGAGATCTTCGGAACCAGCTCCCTCCCGTTCTGGATCTTCGGGCCTGTCGCATTGGGTGCCTTGGTGCTGCTATTCGCCGAAGAAGGTCGTAAAATCATCGCAAACCGGGCCGTACACAAACCGGCTTACAAGCCGACTCAAGCAGTGCATTAACCATGTCCACGAATCCCGACGAACCCACCCGCCATGTTCCCGTAACCGAAGTAATTCCGCCCCATTCGGCCGACCTGCCGGCACATCGTGATCCCGACTCATCACCTGCCTACGTGCGCAGGCTCCCCACGTCAGTCATCCCGCTCCCTCCAAGGATGAGCCGATCTCATCTACCCTGGCTCATCAGCATCATAATCTTCCTGGCCTTTATGGCTGTAGCAAGCTGGTACTGGTGGAACTCGACCTCATCTCCCGTCCAGTACAAAACCGCCTTGGTAGATCGAGGACCCATCACAGCCGTCGTCACCGCCACCGGCACCGTCAATCCCGTGATCTCCGTCCTGGTGGGCAGTCAGGTTTCCGGCAAGATCGCGGAGCTCTCGGCAGATTTCAATTCGGTCGTCACGAAAGGGCAGGTCCTCGCCCGCATCGACCAGCAACCGTTCCAAGCGCGTGTGCGCCAGGCCCGTGCCGCAGTGAAAAGCGCCAACGGCAATCTGGCCAAGGCAAAGAACCTGGCGGCCCAACGCAAGCGGGAACGCGATCGCATGGCCGTTCTCCGACCGGAGTCTTTTGTCTCGCAGGCCGATCTCGATCTCGCTGAGACCAACTACCGTGACGCCGAGGCGAACGTCGAGGTGACGCAGGCCCAACTGGACCAGGCGGAAGCCACGCTGGCATCCGCCGAGTTGGATTTAGGCTACACCACGATTTATTCACCCGTGAATGGCATCGTCGTCTCCCGCAACATCGATGTCGGCCAAACTGTCGCCGCCAGCTTCCAAACTCCGACGCTCTTTGTGATCGCGCAAGACCTGACCCAGATGCAGGTCGACTCCAACGTGAGCGAATCCGATATCGGCGGGGTGGCCGAAGGAAAGCCTGCATCGTTTCGCGTGGACGCCTATCCGAAACAATTCTTCCAGGGGACGGTCACGCAAGTGCGGAATGCGCCCATCAACATTCAGAACGTGATCACTTACGACGTCGTGATCACGGTGGACAATCGAGAATTGAAGCTCAAACCCGGTATGACTGCCAACGTCACGATTGTGACGGCCAAGAAAGAAGATCCCCTGCGGGTACCGAACGGGGCGCTGCGGTTCCGGATGCCGAACGTCCCGGTGGACCGGAAGATCTCACAGGTGTGGGTGCTGGACCCCGCCGCAGCTCCGCGACAAGCCACGATCACGACCGGCATCGCCGATTCCCTGTTTACCGAAGTCGTCGGAGGGCCGGTTAAAGAAGGCGACAAGGTGATCGTCGGGATCGAAACAGCAGAAGAACAGGCGCAGAAAAAATTGCCACCCGGCTTCGACGGCGGCCCGAGGATGAGATGAGGAGAACAAGGAAGCTATCAGCAACAAGCCTTCAGCATTCGGCTCCCGATCCGGAGCTGAAGGCGAATGGCTGAAGGCTGAAAGCGACGCATCATGCCTTTCCTCTGGCTTACCATTCTCTCCGCGCTCCGCATTCTCCGCAGGAATCCGTTGCGGGCCGGATTGACCATGCTCGGGATCATCATCGGGATCGGCGCGGTCGTGGCGATGGTCAGCCTGGGCCAGGGAGCGACGGCGTCAGTCCAGGCGGAAATCGCGAGCCTCGGCACGAATGTGCTGATCATCATCCCGGGAGCGACCACGGTCGGCGGCGTACGCGGCGGCCTCGGCACGATCTCGACCCTGACCGTCGATGACGCCGAAGACATCGAGAAAAAAGTGGGCAGCGTCACCATGGTGATGTATGGCTCCCGCTCCGTCCTTCAGGTCATCGGCGAAAGCAAGAACTGGAGCACCGTCGTCCTGGGGACCACGCCCCAATTTACCGACATTCGTAGCTGGCCGGTCGCCCAAGGCAACTTCTTTACCCAGTCGGACATGGAATCAGCGGCCAAAGTCGCGGTGTTGGGGAAAACGGTCGTCCAAAACCTGTACGAGCCCGGCGATGAAGTCGTGGGAAGTCAGATCCGCATTAGAAACGTCCCACTACGAGTGATTGGCGTGCTGGAGTCGAAGGGACAGTCGGTTACAGGGCAGGACCAGGACGATCTGGTCATCCTCCCCTTCACGACCGCCGAACGCAAAGTGCTGGGCACGAAGTTTCTTGGGACCGTCGGGATCATCCTGGTGGCGACCCAGACGCGCCATGACATCCCTGTGGTCGTGGACGACATTAAGGAACTCCTACGGGCGAGGCATCATGTCCACCCATCCGAAGAAGACGATTTCACCATCCGCACCATGGAGGACATCGCCAAGACCATCGCCGGCACGAGTCGGACGATGATGTTTATGCTGATGGGCATCGCCTCGATCTCGCTGATCGTCGGCGGCATCGGCATCATGAATATTCTTTTGGTATCGGTGACGGAACGGACCAAAGAGATCGGTTTGCGCATGGCGGTCGGCGCCAAACGCGCGCACATCCTGCTGCAGTTTCTCGTTGAAGCCATCATCATGACGGCCATCGGCGGAGTCCTGGGCGTTGGAGCGGGCATCGGCAGCGCGCGGCTGCTGACCACCATGATCGGCTGGCCGACCATCATCAACGTGCAAGTCGTGGCCGCCGCCTTTTTCTTTTCCCTCGTTGTCGGCGTGTTCTTCGGACTCTATCCGGCGAACAAAGCTTCGAAGTTGAATCCCATCGAGGCGCTGCACTATGAATGAGTGCGAGAGGCGCGAGACAGGCGAGAAAGGCGCGATCCGAAGTTCGAAGTTCGGGGTTCGAAGTTCGGGGTTCGAAGTTCCAAAAATCTCGAACTTCGGACCTCGAACCCTCGCTCGTCGCGCCCGTCCCGCCCTTCCCGCGCGTCTCATCCGCCCAAGGCCATGACTATCACGCAGAACAGCGAGATCGCTCAAAAGTTGCGGGAAGTCGCGCTTCTTCTTGAAGAACAAGGCGCGAATCGCTTCCGTGTCCGGGCCTACCGGACCGCCGCAGACCGGTTGGAGCACCTGGAGGTTCCCGTCTCCCGGATTGTCGAGCAACAGGGAACTGATGGACTCCAAGCCTTACCCGGTATCGGCGTGAGCCTGGCGCGGTCGATCCATACGCTGATCGTAACCGGCCGGCTGCCGATGCTGGATCGCCTGCGCGGACATACGGATCCCATCGCCCTGCTGACTTCAGTCCCAGGGATCGGTTCGGCGTTCGCCCACCGGCTGCACGACGATCTGCACATTGAAACGTTGGAGCAACTCGAGATGGCGGCACACGATGGACGACTGGCGGACATCGAAGGAGTCGGCCCGAAGAAACTTCAAGGGATCATCGATTCACTCACCGCGCGGTTGGGCCGCGTTCACAGACCGCCTCAAACAGTCGGGGGTCACCAAGCCGGAGAACCATCAATCGAGGAGTTGCTGGACGTCGACAGGGAATATCGAGAGTCGGCTCTGGCCGGCACACTGCAGAAAATCACGCCGCACCGGTTCAACCCCAAGCGGGAAGCCTGGCTGCCCATTCTTCATACACAGCGAGGCCCTCGTCACTATACCGCCCTCTACTCAAACAGCGCCCTGGCCAACCAGCTGAGGAAGACTCGGGACTGGGTCATCCTCTACTATGACGATGACCACGGCGAACGCCAATGCACGGTGGTCACTGGACGAAGCGCGCCCATCACAGGCAAGCGGATTGTTCGTGGCAGAGAAGCCGATTGCACATCGTTCTATCACTCGCCTAAGGCTGGTGCGGTTGCCGGGGACTCGGACAGCCGGGCCTGATCGAAAGAAGCATTTCTGTGAACGAACGACCCTATTGGGCGATGCCGGCGGATGAACTCCTCGCTCGTCTGCAGTCGAGGCCGGAAGGTCTGCATGCCGAGGAGGCCCAACAACGCCAAGCGATCTTCGCGGCTTCCCGGCTCAAGCCACACCAAGATATTCGCCCCCTGTATGCCCTGCTCTCGCAATTTCGGAGTCCGATTATCCTGATCCTCCTGTTCGCGGCAACCGTGTCGCTCTTTCTCGCCGATCGGACCGACGCGCTCATCATCCTGACCATTATTCTGATCAGCGCGCTGCTTGGGTTTTGGCAGGAGCATGGCGCGGCTAAGGCGGTTGCCGCATTACTCGCACTCGTTCGGGTCAAGACGGAGGTCTGGCGGGACGGGCGGCTCATCGAG
This sequence comes from Nitrospira sp., assembly GCA_035455145.1. Taxonomy (GTDB): domain Bacteria; phylum Nitrospirota; class Nitrospiria; order Nitrospirales; family Nitrospiraceae; genus Nitrospira_C. The sequence goes on along the minus strand of DATIFR010000065.1, from coordinate 8,053 downwards.
GTGCCGGTCGAAGAGATCGTCCCGGGGGATGTCATCAACCTCTCGGCCGGCTCCAGCATTCCCGGAGACGGCACCGTGCTCGAATCCAAGGATCTCTTTGTCGACGAAGCCACATTGACAGGGGAAACCTATCCGGCCGAGAAAACTGCATCGGTCGTCTCCGCTGCAGCCCCCCTCAGCAAACGGACCAACAGCCTCTTCATGGGCACCCACGTGGTCAGTGGAGATGCGAAGGCCGTCATCGCGCATGTGGGTAAGGACACGGAATTCGGCCACATTGCCTCTCACGTAATGCTTCGACCTCCGGAAACGGAGTTCGAACGTGGCGTCCGGCGCTTTGGCTACTTATTGCTGGAAGTGACGCTCCTTCTCGTGTTCGCGATCTTCGCGATCAACGTCTATCTCCAGCGCCCGGTGCTCGACTCGTTTCTCTTTTCCATGGCGCTCGCGGTGGGCCTGACCCCGCAACTCCTGCCGGCCATCATCAGCGTAAATCTTTCACACGGGGCAAAACGCATGGCCCAGCAGAAGGTCATCGTCAAACGCCTCGCCTCCATTGAAAACTTCGGCAGCATGAACGTGCTCTGTTCGGACAAGACCGGCACGCTCACGGAAGGCACGATGCGCTTGCATGCCGCGCTGAGTCTCGACGGGCTCCCCAGCGAGCGCGTCCTCTTCCATGCCTGTCTCAACGCGACCTACGAGACCGGCTTTATCAACCCGCTCGATGAAGCGATCCGGACACAGTGCATCTGTGATCTATCGGGATACCGGAAACTGGATGAAGTGCCGTACGACTTCCTGCGCAAACGGCTCTCCATTCTCGTGGCCACTCCAACGACCCATCTTCTGATTGCCAAAGGCGCGGTGGAACAGATGCTGGCCGTCTGCACCCGCGTCGAACTGCCGGACGGAACGACGGTCTCCATAGAGGACCGCAGCGAGAAAATCAGACAGCAATTTCAAGACCTGAACCGACAGGGTCTTCGAACGCTCGGCCTGGCCTCTCGCGACATGGGTCAAGCCGAACACATCGACAAGGGGCATGAAGCGGAGATGACGTTCCTCGGGCTCTTGGTCTTCGCCGATCCGGTCAGGCCGGACATCGCAGAAACCATCGCGTCCTTACGACGGCTGGGCGTCTCGCTCAAGATCATCACGGGCGATCACCGGCTCGTGGCCTCTCACGTCAGCCAACAGGTTGGGATGGACCATCAACGGCTCTTGACCGGGCAGGATCTTCGACGCATGACGGACGAAGCCCTCCTCCAGCGCGTCAACGACATCGATGTGTTTGCAGAGGTGGAACCCAATCAGAAAGATCGCATCATCCTAGCCCTGAAACATGTAGGCAACGTAGTGGGCTATATCGGCGACGGGATCAACGATGCGCCCGCACTGCATGCGGCAGATGTCGGCATTTCTGTCGACAGCGCCGTCGACGTGGCGAAGGACGCCGCCGACATCGTGCTGCTCGAAAAGGATCTGGCGGTGCTGATCCAAGGAGTCCGCGAAGGCCGCAAGACCTTTGCCAACACGTTAAAATACGTCTTCATGGCAACTAGCGCCAATTTCGGCAACATGTTCAGCATGGCCGGCGCCTCACTGTTTCTACCGTTTCTCCCCCTCCTGCCGAAACAGATTCTCTTGACGAATCTTCTCACCGACATTCCCGAGATGACGATCGCCACGGACCGCGTCGACCATGAACTCATCGACCAGCCCCGACGCTGGGATATTGCCTTCATCCGGAAGTTTATGCTGACGTTCGGATTGGTCAGCTCTGTCTTCGATTACCTGACGTTCGGAGCGCTGTTGTGGATCCTCGACGCCTCGCCGGAGCAATTCAGGACGGGCTGGTTCGTGGAATCCGTCATTTCCGCCTCAGCCATTGTGCTGGTCATTCGGACTCGACGACCATTCTTCACCAGCACACCGGGTCGGTATCTCTCGCTGGCCACCCTCGCCGTCGCCGCTGTAACATTGCTGCTTCCTCTCCTCCCGACCGGTGCCCCATTGGGCTTGACCCCGATGCCGCTGTCGTTCCTGTTCCTCTTGGCAGCGATCCTGGCAGGCTATGTCCTGACCGCTGAGATCGTGAAGCGACGATTTTATGCCAACGGGCGGAACTCGGGCGCCGTTTCTGCACCCTGAGTGTTCGTTCGGTGTCAGTGGTGGACCGGGCGTGAATAATGGGATGGCGGACGACGGGTACGCCGCAACAACTTGATCGCTTCTATGATCACGAGGGGTAGCACGCCCATGGCTCCCATCAGCGCCCAATCCTCGACCGGCAGCGGAGCAACCTTGAAGACCAGCGAGACGGGTGGAGCCGTGAGCACCGCCACCTGCATGGCGATCGAGAGGAGGAAGGCCCCCAAGAGCGCCCGGTTGGTCCCGACGCCGATTTGGAATAGTGACAGCCGTTCGTTCCGGCAATTGAACGCATGCACCAGCTGCACGACGACCATCACCGTGAACACCACCGTCCTTGCCTGTTCGAGATTTTGATGCAGGCCGTAAAGACTGTAGCTGAACGCCCCCAAGGCGATCATCCCCAGTATCAAGCCTTCTCCCCCGATCGCGAATAATCGTCGGCCGTCCAACAATCGGCCATCAGGCGGGCGGGGAGGACGCCCCATCAGATCCGGCGCCTTGGGATCCACCGCCAGCGCCAGCGCCGGAATGCCGTCCGTCACGAGATTCATCCAGAGAATCTGGATCGGCAGGAGCGGAAGCGGCAGGCCCAGCAGCGTCGCAAACAGCATGACCAGCACTTCGCTCGCATTACATGACAGAAGGAAATGGACGGTCTTGCGGATGTTGTCGAAGACCCCCCGCCCTTCTTCCACTGCCGCGGCAATCGAGGCAAAGTTATCGTCCGTGATGACCATATCGGACGCTTCCTTCGTCACGTCGGTGCCGGCAAGACCCATCGCCACGCCGATGTCCGCAGCCTTAATGGCAGGCGCATCGTTCACGCCGTCGCCCGTCATGGCCACGATCGCACCTCTGCGTTTCCAGGCCTGGACGATGCGCAGCTTGTGCTCGGCCGAGACACGGGCATAGACCGTGACCCGCTCGACGAATTGGGTCAGCTGTTCGTCCGTGAGATTATTGATCTCGGCTCCGGAGAACGCCGTGCCGGGGCCGTCGGAGAGGCCAAGATCCCGCGCGATCGCGACCGCCGTTTCCTTATGGTCACCGGTGATCATGACGGTCTTGATGCCGGCCTCTCGGCACAGACGCACGGCCTGGACGGCTTCAGGGCGCAAGGGATCCTTCATCGCGAAGAGGCCGAGAAACACCAGATCCCGTTCCACCGTCTCGGGCTGCAGGTTCGCATGAGCGTCGTCGAGACGACGATGCGCCGCGGCCAGCACGCGGAGCGACTCATGCGCAAGGGATGCGTTGCTCTCGAGGATCGCCTTCCGCTCCCGATCGCCCAACGGCTCCACCACGCCATCGAGCGTCAGGCGATGCGTGCAACATTTGAGCAGGACGTCCGGCGCTCCCTTGACGTAGGCCACAGTTCCCTCGCCGGTCCGACGGATGACGGTCATCATTTTCCGTTCGGCATCGAAGGGGATTTCGCCTTCGAACGGGGCGGCTTGTTCCAGTTCCTGTTTGGTCACCGTCGCTTTTGCCGCTGCGACGAGCAGCGCGCCTTCTGTCGGATCGCCGATCACCTGCCAAGCCCCATTCTCCTCCCGCAAGCTCGCACCGTTGCAGAGCACCGCCGCCGTCAGGAGTTCACGGAGGCCGGGGGGAAGGCTTTGAAGTGCTGAGTTCTGAGTTTTGAGTTCTGAGTTATCAGATCGAAGATTCACGCCTTCTCCGGACAACTCAGAACTCTGAACTTTCAACTCAGAACCGTTCTTTTTGACCCCTGACGCCTCACGGATTTCGCCCACCGGCTCATAGCCTTCACCTGTCACGTCATAGGCCCTGTCACCGACAATCAACTTCGTCACCGTCATCTCGTTCTTCGTGAGCGTGCCGGTCTTGTCGGTACAGATGACCGTGGCGGATCCGAGCGTTTCGACGGCCGGCAGTTTGCGAATCAGCGCATGCCGGTTGACCATGCGGGTGACGCCCAACGCCAGCGTGATTGTCACCACAGCGGGAAGACCTTCGGGCACCGCCGCCACGGCCAGGCTCACCGAGGTCAGAAACATCTCGAGTAACGGTTCGCCACGCCAATAGCCCAAAGCGAATACGACGGCAACCACCGCCAACGCCAGCCACAACAAGGTATAGCCGAACTGCTCCAGCCGGCGTTGGAGCGGAGTTTCCGTCCGCTCCGCTTCCGAAGCCTGCTGGATCATCGTCGCGATCCGGCCCAACTCCGTCCGGAGTGCCGTCGACACGACCAACGCACGCGCCTTGCCCGACACCGCGATCGTGCCCATGAACGCCATGTTGGTCCGGTCGGCCAGCGGCATGTCGGGTCCAGTAAGGACACGCACGTCCTTTTGGACCGGTGTGGACTCCCCGGTCAGCGAGGCTTCCTGTGTTTGGAAATTCGTACTGTAGATCAGGCGCGCATCTGCAGGAACACGGTCGCCGGCTTCCAGGTGGATGACATCGCCGGGCACCAATTCGCTCGCTCGAATCTGCCGGAGAATACCGTCACGGACGACACGGGCCATCGCCACAGACATCTTTCGCAGCGCTGCCAAGGATCGTTCGGCCCTGAACTCCTGCACGAATCCGAGCAGGCCGTTGAGAAACACAATGGCGATAATCGCCGCTGCATCGAGCCATTCGGCCAACAGACCGGAAACCACCGCCGCTCCGATCAAGACCCAGACGATGACACTAGTGAATTGGGAAAGGAACAGCTTCAGAGGCGAGGGAGGCGGCGCTTCAGGCAGCTCGTTGAACCCCTCACTCTTTTGTCGACGGTCGGCTTCAGCGGCGCTGAGCCCGGCTTCGAGATTCGTGCGCAGCTCCATGGCCAGCGCGTCGGCCGGTATTGAGTGCCACGGCCTCGCAGCAGGAGCATCGTTCCGCGCTTCCATTCCCCCTCCATGCTTCATCGAAACAACAGCCACAAACCCAGCACATAGCTGACGATCATCAGCAAACTGTCAGGCTCGATCAACATAAACCGCTTCTCGGCTCGATAGATAATCCCCATCAGCCCGATGTTCATCATCAGGATGGACCAGAGTGCGGTCAGGGCGTGGGCTGAGCTCACACTGCCCAGCAAGCCGCCTTCGCGATAGGCCAAATCGGCAAACAAGAACGCCGCCATGTTGAAGGCATTGCTCCCGAACAGATTCCCCACGGCCAGATCGAACGCGCCCAATCGAACCGCAGCGATCGCAGTCACCAGCTCCGGCAAGGAGGTCGTGATGGCGACCAACGACGTGCCGATAAACGTCGAGCTGGTACCGGTCTCTTCGGCGATGCGCTCGGCGGACCAGGCCAGGAAGGGCGCGGCCACGAGCAATGCAAAAGCGCCGAGTGAGAAGCCGATAACCGCACGACGCAACTCAGCCCGGCGGCTGACGGCATCCTGCTTGGCGATGGTTCCTTCAATCAACACTTCCTGTTCACGCTGGCGACGTTCCATGTCCTCCTGCCGGAAGACGAGTCTCATGCCCAGCACGTACAGGATAAAGAGGGTGAGACTCCCGAGGCCTACGCCGACATGGGTCACATTCACCTTCAGCAGGACGAAGAACGCGGCAAGGCCCGTCAATACCATGGCCAGCCCAGCCGTCAACGTATGCCCCAATGCGGCCTGTTGCCAGACTCGTTTCTGTCGATGGAGGAGATCGATCAGGCCAAGCGTCAGCATGTTGCTCATGCCGGCGCCGAACAGATCGCCGGCCGCGAGATCCGGGGCGTTCAGCCACCCGGCGCTGATGGTCGTGAAGACTTCGGGAAGCGACGTGGCGGCGGCCATCAATACCACGCCGATCCATAACCGCCCCAAGCCCGTGAACTCGGCGATCTGATCTCCGTATCGTGAGAGCTTCGTCCCGGCCAGGACGATCACGGCTGCACTACCGATAAAGAAAAGCCAGGTCATCGATTCTCCGGTCACACCCACTCTGGTGCGAACTTGGCGTCCGCTTTCTCTTCGAACCACCGGTATAACGCCGGCAACACGACCAGTGTGAGCGCCGTTGAGGTGAAGAGGCCGCCGATGACGACGGTCGCAAGCGGCCGCTGCACTTCCGCGCCGATGCCCTGTGCGAGCGCAAGCGGCAGGAGCCCCAGCAACGTCGTCATCATGGTCATGACAACAGGACGGAGCCGCAGGCTGCAACCGGTGATGATGGCATCGTCTGTCTGTTTGCCTTCCTGGCGAAGCTGATTGATATACGACACCAACACAATCCCGTTCCCGACCGCGAGCCCAAACAGTTCGATGAAGCCGATCGACGCCGGCACGCTCAGATATTGCCCGCTCCACCACAGCGAGACAAATCCCCCGATCAAGGCAAACGGCAGGTTCAGAATGATCAATGTCGCATACCGCAGCGAACGGAACGCCCAGAAGAGGAGAAAGAACACGAGCCCGAGGGTGATGGGCACCACGATTAAGAGCCGTGCGTTGGCCCGCTCCATGTTCTCGAAAGCTCCGCCCCAGGTGATGGTGTACCCTTCGGGCAAGCGAATCTGCGCGGCGAGCTTCTTTCGCCCTTCATCGACCACGCTGCCGATGTCGCGCCCAACCACGTTGAAGCCGATGTAGATGCGGCGTTTCACCTGCTGGCGGCTGATGCGCGCCGGACCTTCGCGCATCTCGATCGTGGCGAGGTCGCTCATCGGGATCAGGGCGCCGGAAGCCGACTTCACCCGAATTTCGCCGATGGTGTTGATGCTATTGCGTTGGAGTTCCGGAAACCGAAGCGCCAACTGAAACCGCCGCTCGCCTTCGTAGACATGGGTCGCCACCTTGCCGCCAATGGCGGTCGTGATGATCTCCTGTACGTCAGCCACGTTGATGCCGAAGCGAGCAATCTTCTGCCGGTCGATGTCGACCGTCAGATAGGGCTGCCCGGCGATCTGTTCTACCTTGACGTCTTTGACGCCGTTGATCTGCTGCAGCAAGGCCGCAATCTCCTCCGCCTTGTCGTGCAGGAGGTCGAGATCATCCCCGAATAATTTGATCGCACACTCGGTCCTGATACCGGAGATCAGCTCGTCCACCCGTTCCTGAATCGGCTGGCTCATGAGCACGGAGATACCGGGAATCTCCGCCAGCTTTTTCCTGATGGCGTCGGTCAATTGCGGCTGAGTGGTTGCTGTCTTCCACGTGCTACGATCACTCAGAGACACGATCGGGTCGCTCTCGTTCGGCTCTTCCGGTCCATAGGCAATGTCCGGCCGCCCGATCTTGCTCACCGCCATCCGCACTTCCGGAAATTCCAACATCGCCTTATGTGTTTGTTTCTCCATCTCGATGGACTCCGCCAGCGAAACGCTCGGCAGTCGGACAACTTGGGGAGTCAAGGCGCCTTCTTCCAGAAGAGGGATGAACTCCCTCCCGATAAACGGGACCAGAACCACGCTGATCAGCACAATAGCTGTCGAACCGAACAGGACGGGGCCGCGGTGTCGGAGCGTCCACCGGAGCACCGGCAAATAGCGCTGTTTCAACCAGATGGTCAGACGCGTTTCTTCCGGATGGTCCCCGCGCAACAGCAGGGAGGCCAGGACCGGCGACAGCGTGAGCGTGACGACGACCGAGGCCAACAGCGCAATCACGAGCGTGTAAGCCAGCGGTGCGAACATCTTGCCTTCCATGCCGTGCAGCGTCATGAGCGGCAAGAACACGACGCTGATGATCAGAATGCCGAACAGAATCGGTCGGCCTACTTCTTTCGTGGCATGAAGAATGACATCGAGCTTGCTCACCTGCGTCGCGCCATTGCTTTGTGCGAGATGCCGATAGACATTTTCGACGACGACGAGGGACCCGTCGGCGATTTCGCCGATTGCAATGGCGAGTCCGCCGAGCGTCATCAAGTTGGCCGAGAGCCCCACCCGCTGCATCACGATGAACGTGATCAGCGGGGTGACGATGAGTGAG
>DATIFR010000064.1:0-3085 GCA_035455145.1 Nitrospira sp. | reverse complement strand
AAACAACTCGGCCTTGATAAAGCCACGCAAACGGAATTCCACCCCGAGTTGCTGTTGAGTATTGGCAATCAGGCTCATCAACGAAACGAGCTTGGGGTTCACATTCAATTCGTCGTCATACAGCATGAACCCTGAGATGCCGTACGTATGATGGAGATGGACCATCTCCCTGACGATGTTCTCGGACGAGCGGGTACGGACCCGGCGTAGAAACGGGCTCATCCTGCCCCCACAGAATCCACAGCCGAAAGGACAGCCAAGTTGTGCGATCATGGAGAGAGCTCTCGTCCCATCGATGCTGTACTGATAGGTTGATACATCGACCAGATGACGTGCCGGAAACGGCATTTCCTCTAGCGCCGCATTGTTGAGGAATAACTGCGACTTCGGATCGTCGCCGTCCACGATTCTTGGAGGCGAAACCTGGAGCGCTTCGAAGACAGCCACTTCGCCGTCTCCGGTGACGAGGACATCAAACATGGCGGTCAGTTGCCTGATTGATCGGGCTGCTCGTCCGATGACGCTCCGCTTGCGTTCATATTTGGCGGCCGCATAGACAAGCGTCACGTGGGGCCCGCCGAGGATGATTCGCGCCGATGGACGAAGCCGCCGGATGATTTCCTGAATCCTTGTCGCAGCCGGCATTTGCGGCGTTGTGGCCGTCAGCCCGAAACACTGGGTTTGGCTCTGCGCGAGATGGTCAGCGAGCGCCTCCTCATAATTCTTCACCCCCGATAGATCCACCAGCTCTACCGTAATCCCTTCCTGCTCGAGCACCGCAGCCACTTTCAAGATACCAAGCGACATAAAAACTCGTTCATCAAGCAGGAAAAGGGAGGGCGGGATAATGAGACAAATCCGTTTGACCATCTGCTGTGCCTGTTGAGCGTATTGACTATGCGGCCATTTCCCTGGCTGTAACGACCTCGGCTGACTCGATCGGCAGGAATCGCCACTTGATGATGGTCCAGAGCATAGTCAAGCCATGCCGCCAGGTGATCTTTTTCCCCTGAGCATAGGTCCGCGGGCTGTATTGGATGGGAACTTCGGCAATGCGGATTCTCTTCCGCATCAGTTTGCACACGAGTTCATTGTCGAACTCAAAGCCGGTGGCTTGGATAGGCGTTTCGAGGAGGGTGGAGCGGTAGAAGGCTTTGTAGCAACCTTCATAGTCGGTAAACCTCTGGCGATAGAGGGTGTTGGTGACCCAGAGTATCAACAAATTCCCGATGTAATGATTGAGATAGGGAGATTTGCGCTTTCCCCAGAAGACCGGGCGTTCACGAAGAAAGCGGGATCCCATCACGGCGTCGCAATCCTTGCCAACCAGTGGTTTTATGACAAGCGGGTAGTCTTCCGGCGCGTATTCAAGGTCGGCGTCTTGAAAGATCACAATGTCGCCTGTCGCTGCCTTGATGCCGGTAGTGAGGGCGGCTCCTTTCCCGCTATTCATAGGGTGATGGATTGCCCGCACGTTTCGGAGTTGCTTCAAGACCTCACGCGTGCGATCTCGTGAGGCATCGTCGACAACGATGATTTCTTTCTTGATGGGCCCGAGATCGACGGCTTCAATTCGCCGCACGACCGATTCAATCGTAGCTTCCTCGTTATAGGCCGGGATGATTATTGAAAGTTTCATGCGTTCGTATGTTCCAGGTTATGAGTGAATAAGGTGGATGCCAACCTTTCTGAAGGGTCACCCAGGCCCGATTTTTTGTCAATCAAATCAGCCAATTTGCATGGGACGGAATTTGCTTTGTTCGTGTGGAGGAGGGGCTGAGATTCAAGCCAGAACGAGGGGACCTGCGGCCTAATTCCTTTTTGTGGGGGGGAGGCGTTCGGTCAGCACCGAATAATTGGCCGTTCCCAGCCCGGAATTTCCTGTGGAAACATCTGTGGCAGTCACGCGCAGGGTGATTCCGTCCGGGGCGTCTTTGTAGGGGGGAACGAAGAAGGGCGCTTCAAAACTTGCGGTATCGCTGGAATAAAACATCTGGAGCCGTTCGACGATGCGGTCGCCGATCAAGAGATCGCCGTAGATGCGAACCTTTCGAGAGTCCCAATCTCCATGCGGGCGGACGATGGCGCCGGACAAGGTTCGAATGGAGGCTCGCAGCTTGACATCATCCTTGGCGATCAATGGTTCGCCTGGTTTGGGGTGCTCGATCTGAACGATATAGCCGTGGAGATGAAGCACAATGCCATCGCTGGTGAGATCTTGCCCTGGAATGAGCAGAACGGTCTTGCTGGTGCGCCTCAATGAGGCGGGGTAGGCGAGGGGACCCTCCGCAGTCACCTCAACCAATGTCGGTCGACGAAGTTCCAAGGTCGTGGTGAATGCTGCGGATGGACGCGAACTGTATAGCGGTTCTTCCATGAGGTGCGGCGTGCGCATGATCTGATTCTGATCACCGGCCTCCCCTTGTTGAATGCCAGTGGCCAGGATTTGCTTTGTTTCGATGTCCGTAATAGTGACGCGCGCTCCTCCGACCGCTCGCCCCAGTACCATCGCGCCTTGGGCTACGACCCGAACGAGTATCGTCGTAGGGTGAGGATCGTTCAAATGCGGGTCTGGTGGAGGTTCATCTTCCGCCGGCAATCCGGAGGAAGGTAGAGGAACGAGGAGTGTCAGGGCCAACAGAAGCGGGATAAAGACAGGCCTCGTCATTTGACTTTGGTGCCGGGGTCGACTTCTTCCAGAATGGTGGCCAGGCCGCGGACTTCGCTGTCGCCAGCGGCGAGAACCATTCCCTGCGATTCGATGCCCATAAGCTTTGCCGGTTTCAAATTGGCCACGATGATGATGGTCTTGCCGACGAGTGCTTCCGGCTCATACTTTTTCCCGATGCCCGCGACGATCTGACGCTGTTCGGCGCCGAGTGAGACTTGAAGCTTGATCAGCTTTTCCGATTTCGGGACACGCTCAGCGCTGAGCACTTTTGCTGTTTTCAGCTGAATATTCATGAATTCGTCGATCGTGATCTGCGTCGGTGCAGCTGGGGCAGGTGTCGCTTCGAGGCTGGTAGATGTTCCCGGTGCCGGTGCAACGGGAGTCGGTTGTGGAGGTATTGGGGATTCGCTCACG
>DATIFR010000063.1:0-2971 GCA_035455145.1 Nitrospira sp. | reverse complement strand
CTCCCCCTTCACCAACTGCCGGGCAATCGGGGTTTCCAGCTCCTGCTGAATGAGCCGCTTCAACGGTCGCGCACCATACACGGGATCGTATCCTCGTTCTCCCAGATGTCGGAGCGCCGCCGGCGTGACCGACAGCGTGATCCGTCGTTCAGTCAGGCGAGCACGCAGCCGCTCCAACTGAATTTCCACAATTTTGGTGAGCTGATCCGTGCCCAGCGGATGGAATACAACTGTCTCGTCCACGCGATTCAAGAATTCCGGACGGAAGTGCTGCCGCAATTCGTCCATCACCACCTTGCGCACGTCTTCGTAGGGCGAGCCTTGCTGCTGCGCCTCGAGAATCTGCGGGCTGCCGATATTGGAGGTCATGATCAGCACGGTGTTCTTAAAATCCACCGTGCGGCCCTGGGAATCCGTGAGGCGGCCGTCATCCAGCACTTGAAGCAGCACGTTGAAGACATCATGGTGCGCCTTCTCGATTTCATCGAACAGGATGACGGAGAACGGCCGGCGGCGCACGGCTTCCGTCAACTGGCCGCCTTCTTCATAGCCCACGTAACCCGGAGGAGCTCCGATGAGACGCGCGACCGTGTGTTTCTCCATGTATTCGGACATGTCGATGCGGACCATGTTTCCTTCGTCGTCAAAAAGTGTCGCCGCCAGCGCTCTGGCGAGTTCGGTCTTGCCTACGCCGGTTGGGCCGAGGAAGAGGAAGGAGCCGATCGGCCTGTTCGGATCTTTAATGCCGGATCTGGCGCGGAGCACCGCATCCGCGACCGCTCGGACGGCTTCGTCCTGTCCGACGACGCGCTGATGGAGGAGATCTTCTAACTTCAGCAATTTTTCCGTTTCACCTTCGACCAACCGGGAGACCGGAATCCCGGTCCATCGGCTGACAATCGCGGCAATATCGTCTTCATCAACTTCTTCTTTGAGGAGGCGGCTTTCTCCCTGTTTCTTCCCCAGCTGTTGCTGTTCGATCGCCAATTCACGTTCGAGCCGTGGCATTTCGCCATATCGCAATTCGGCCACACGGTTGAGATCGTAGGCCCGCTCCGCCTTCTCGATGGCCTGTTTGACTTCATCAATTGCTTCTCGCATTTTTCGGAGCCGCGATACGGACGCTTTCTCCGATTCCCATCTGGTCTTGAGAGCCTGAAGGTCTCGCTGTTTCTCACCCAATTCTTTTTCGAGCGTCGCCAACCGCGCTTGACTGGCCTGATCCTTTTCTTTCCGCAAGGCTTCGCGTTCGATTTCTAATTGCATGACTTTCCGCGAAACCTCATCGAGCTCGGCCGGCAGACTATCAATTTCCGTCCGGAGACGCGCAGCCGCCTCGTCCACGAGATCGATCGCTTTATCAGGGAGGAACCGATCCGCAATATACCGATGCGAAAGTTTGGCGGCAGCGACCAAGGCCGCATCCTTGATCCGTACGCCGTGGTGAACTTCATATCGTTCCTTCAGTCCGCGCAGGATTGAAATCGTATCTTCAACGGATGGTTGATCGACAAACACGGTCTGGAAGCGTCGCTCCAACGCCGCATCTTTCTCGATATGCTTGCGATATTCATCCAATGTCGTCGCGCCGATCAGGTGCAGTTCGCCGCGCGCCAGCATCGGCTTGAGGAGGTTTGCCGCATCCATCGCCCCTTCTGCCGCACCGGCTCCAACGACCGTGTGTAGCTCATCGATAAACAACAGGACTTGCCCCTGCGACGCTTGAATCTCCTTCAAAACCGCCTTCAACCGTTCCTCGAATTCGCCGCGGAATTTGGCGCCGGCAACCAAAGCGCCCATATCGAGTGCCACGACACGTTTCTGCTTGAGGCCTTCCGGAACATCGCCCTTCACGATGCGGATGGCCAGTCCTTCGACGATGGCCGTCTTGCCGACACCTGGTTCCCCAATTAAGACCGGATTATTCTTTGTGCGCCGGGAAAGAATCTGTACCACGCGGCGAATTTCCTCATCGCGTCCGATCACAGGATCCAATTTCCCCTGGTTGGCAAATTTTGTGAGATCACGGCCATACTTCTCCAACGACTGGTAGGTACCTTCGGGATCCTGGCTGGTCACTCTCTGATGTCCACGCACGTGTTGCAGCGCTCCGAGGAGTTTGTCTCGTGACAGGCCTAATTTCTTGAACAACCCGCCTTCCTGCACCATGGCCAAAAGGACATGCTCGACGCTGAGAAAATCATCTTTCAGTGATCGTTGTTCGTCTTCCGCTTTGGTCAGAACCTGGTTGAGGCGGGGAGTCAGATGGAGCTGGCCCGGACCGCCGGCTGCTCCCTGGACTTGAGGAAGCTTGGTAAGAGCCTGTTCGGCTGCATTTCTGACGGAGGGAAGCGACAGCCCTGCTTGTTCGCACAAGGCAGGTACGACACCGCCCTCCTGTTCGAGGAGGGCCAGCAGCAGATGCTCGACATCCATCCCTTGATGACTGCGCCTCATGGCGTGAGATGAAGCTGATTGCAGCGCTTCCTGTAGCTTGATCGTCATCCGGTTCATGTCCATTGTCGCCGTCTCCTCATAGGTGTGCCGATGACAGCAACATAATCACAGGGGAGGGAAAGTCAAGCGCCGGAGGATGGAGAACGGCTTGACCATGGAAGAGCGTCCAGACTATTGTCCCTTATGGCGAATCAGCTGGCTGCCGCATTCGAACTCTACCGCAGTGCCCTTCAGAAGACATGGCAGTCCCTCCTCCGGGGCTGGATGACCATTGTAGCGGTAATCGGGTTCCTTTTTCTGCTCCTGCTTGCCCAGCAACTCACCGCACCATTAGGCCTGGCCGGTGGCTTTCTGCTCGGCGCAATCAACGCCTTGCTGGTCGGGGCGACATTGAGCCTCATTGAACAGTCGATCTCCTTTGCTCGTTCACTCACCTTCCAGGATGTCCTGCACAGTTTCGGCCACTACTTTTGGGATGTCATCGGAGTGGGCTTTGTCCTCTGGCTTCCGCTGA
>DATIFR010000062.1:0-13250 GCA_035455145.1 Nitrospira sp. | reverse complement strand
CCAGGTCACGGCCCTATCCAGTCGCCACGATCGGAAACTTTGATGGTCACCATCTCGGCCATCGTGCGCTCTTACAGACCGTCGTGGAGACGGCTCGGAAGGCTCAGGGCACGGCGCTCGTCCTGACGTTTGACCCGCACCCGGTGAAGATTCTGGCTCCCCACGTGGATTTGCGCTTTCTAACCAGCCCGGAAGAGAAGCTTGCGCATTTCGAATTGGCCGGAGTCGACGAGGTCGTGTTTCTTGAGTTCACTCCGGCTCTGGCTGCAATGACCCCCGAGGAATTTGCCGAGTCCACGCTTCACCGGCAGCTGAAGATTGCGGAGATTTTTGTGGGCGAACATTTTGCCTTTGGGAAAGGCCGAGCCGGCCGTATTGCCGACCTGGCAAGATTCGGTGACACCTACGGGTTTAAGGTTCATCCGATTGCGCCGATCACGTTGAACGGCGGGGTCGTCAGTTCCACCAGAATCAGGCAACTGATCCAGGCCGGAGACATGGAAGAAGCGACGGCGCTGTTGGGTCGCGCCTATGGAATCAGCGGGAGGGTCGTCTCAGGGCGGCAGCAGGGGCAGGCTATGGGCTGGCCGACCGCGAATCTCCCTGTTCCGCCGCACCGGGTCATGCCGCCCGACGGGGTCTATGCGGCCCGGGCCAGCTGCGAATCGACAACGTATGATGCGATTGCCTACATTGGCACGAGACCGACGTTCGGGCCGGGTGAGCGGCTGATCGAAGTCAATCTGCTGGATCAGCAGCACGATTTGTACGGTCGGGAGCTGATGGTGGAGTTTCTTGAACGTCTGCGGGGAGACCACACGTTCGCTTCGGCAGAAGACCTGTCCGCCCAAATTTCTCGTGATGTGGTTCGGGCCAAGATGAGTTGCCGTCGGTATTCGCGAGGAACCCAATAATGGTGGTGACCCAGATCAACCGTCGAACCAAGCCTGCATTGCTGAAACGAATGCTGCGGACCATTCGTGAACAGCGCCTGTTTGCTCCGGGGCACCATTTGCTTGTGGCGGTCTCAGGCGGACCTGATTCTACCGCATTGCTTTCCTTGCTTAGCAGGCTTGCCCCGTCGTGGCGGCTCACGCTCACCGCGGTCCACTTTAACTATCGTTTGCGGAGAAGCGAATCTGACGAGGACGAAGCCTTCGTTGCCGCATTCTGCCGTGAGCGGCAGATTCCTCTGATCGTTCAACGGCCATCGCTTACCAAACGGCGGAGAATTTCTTCGCTGCAGGCGCTGGCCCGTGACGCTCGCTACGGGGCAATGAAATCGATCGCTCGAGAGATCGGCGCCGACCGTATCGTCGTCGGCCATACAGCCAATGACCAGGCTGAAACCGTTTTGATGTGGATGCTACGCGGTGCCGGATTGACAGGTCTTGCGGGGATGCCGTTCGTCCGTGAGAATTTGATCGTGCGCCCGCTCTTGACTGCTACCCGCGACGAGATTGTGGAGTATTTGAAACAGGAAGGATTGCCGTACCGTCAAGATTCCAGCAATGAGACCAGTTCCTACCGGCGCAATCGTATCAGGAGGGAACTGGTACCGGTGATGATGCAGATTGCGCCGTCAATCATCCACGTGCTGCAGCGCCAGGCCGAGGTGCTGCGTGAGGACGAGCGCTACTTGGAAAAAGCGGCTGATGCGTTGTATGCCACCGCTGTGGAACGGGAGTTGCCCGGAGGACAGCGCCTAGAGCGACAGACCTTTGCCGCACTGCCGGTTGCTCTGCAGCGACGACTCGTTCGCATGGTGCTTCGAGCCACGGACGGGGAGAAGCGTTCGCCGAGCCTCCCGGTTGTCGAAACGGTTCGGAGGTTCTTTCTCTCTGGGGCACAGGGCGCGAGATTATCCCTTCGCCATGCTGAACTGACACGAGATCGGGAGAAGGTCAGGATCGATCCCAAAGGGCAAAGGTGGCAGGAAGACGCGAAAGTTTCAGGAACCTGTACAGACTTGGAAGTCGAAGTGTCGATTCCCTCAACGGCATATTGGCCTAGAACCAAGCAGCATATTCATGTACAAATACTGCCACGAGAGGAAGCTGAGCCATTCTTGAAAAAGCCGTCTTCATCCCGGGCGGTCTTTGATGCTGACCGTTGTTCAGGTCCGCTGCTCCTTCGGAACTGGCGACCGGGTGACCGGCTGTATCCCTGTGGCATGAAGGGGAAGAGCAAGAAGCTGCAAGATTTGTTTACGGATTGGAAAGTGGCCCGATGTGACCGGCAAGCCATGCCTTTATTGGCTGCTCGAGAGGGAATTCTCTGGGTTATTGGCCGGCGGCAAGATGAACGTTTTCTCGTGCGGGCATGTACATCACGGTGCCTGCTTGTGACGATAACAGAGTCGACGAGCGAAGGAGCCCTATAGCATGAGCATGGACCGAATTTTTGGGCGGCCGATAGTGACACAAGAGGAAATGCGTGCCCGCATTAAAGAACTCGGCAAGCAGATCGCCGCGGACTACGCAGGCAAAGACTTTGTGCTGGTCGGCGTGTTGAAAGGGGCCTACGCGTTTTACGCGGACCTTGCCCGCGCCATCAGGATTCCGATGCGAATTGATTTTATGATCGTGACCAGCTACGGGAGTCAAGCCAAGACGTCAGGGAAAGTGAAGGTTATCACGGAATTGACGGAGGACATCAAAGGGAAGGATGTCCTGTTGGTGGAAGATATTGTTGACTCCGGGCTAACCGTGCAATATCTGATCAAACGCCTGTCCGCGCACAAGCCCAAGTCTATTAAGGTCTGTACCTTGCTCAGCAAGCCGGAACGAAGGACCATTGATGTGCCGCTCGACTACGTGGGATTCAAGATCCCGAACGAGTATGTGGTAGGGTACGGCCTTGACTATCAACAGAAATATCGGAATCTGCCCTACCTTGCGGTACTCGATTTGAAGGGAGAGCAGGAGTAGGGAATGCGAAGGCGGTTGTCACCAGGAAGAAGCCTATGTTAACATCTCTCAAGTTCGCGGTTTTACTCACCAGTTGACAGTGCTACCCACAAGGAGAACTGGATGAATTCCAGGGCGAAGAATCTGCTCTTCTGGGTCGTAGTCGGCCTGTTCATGATCCTCCTGTTTAATCTCTTCAGCGTACCGACCCATGCGCCGGAAGAAGAAGTCATTTTTAGCGACTTCATGGCCAAACTCGACAAGGGTGACATCGAAAAGGTGATCATCAAGTCCAGTCATGTCAGCGCGGTACTCAAAGACAAAACCCGTATCAGAACGTACACTGCAGAATACCCGGACTTCGTGAAGGTGTTGAGGGAAAAGGGCGTTCAGATCGAAGCCAAGCCGCCTGACGAGAGCCCTTGGTACATTACCTTTCTGGTGACCTGGGGACCGTTTGTCCTCTTCCTGGGATTGTGGTTTTTCCTCATGCGTCAAATGCAGATCGGAGGAAATAAAGCCCTTTCTTTTGGAAAGAGCCGGGCCCGGATGTTGACGGAAGAACGTAAGAAGGTGACGTTCTCGGACGTCGCGGGCATCGATGAAGCGAAAGAAGAGGTGCTCGAGATCATCGAGTTCCTGAAGGATCCGCGCAAGTTCCAGAAGCTTGGCGGGCGCATCCCGAAGGGCGTGTTAATCGTGGGACCTCCTGGGACCGGCAAGACGCTGTTGGCCAAGGCGATCGCCGGGGAAGCGGGTGTCCCGTTCTTCAGCATCAGCGGATCGGATTTCGTCGAAATGTTCGTCGGCGTCGGCGCCTCTCGTGTGCGCGATCTCTTCGAGCAAGGGAAGAAACATGCACCCTGCATTATTTTCATTGATGAGATCGATGCTGTCGGACGGTTGCGCGGTGCAGGACTCGGCGGTGGTCACGACGAGCGCGAGCAGACACTCAATCAGCTGCTCGTTGAAATGGACGGATTCGATACAACGGAAGGTGTCATCTTAATCGCCGCGACGAACCGTCCCGACGTGCTCGATCCCGCCTTGCTGAGACCGGGTCGTTTCGATCGCCAAGTCGTCGTGAATCGGCCGGACTTGCGCGGCCGTTCGGAAATTCTCAAAGTCCACACGAAGAAAGTTCCGGTTGCAGCCAATGTCGAACTGGAAAAGATCGCCCGTGGGACGCCGGGATTCTCCGGCGCGGATTTGGAAAACCTGGTCAACGAAGCGGCTCTGTGGGCGGCGCGTCAGAATAAGAAAGAAGTGGAAGTCGTCGATTTCGAGATGGCGAAGGACAAGGTGCTCATGGGCGCAGAACGCAAGAGCATGATCCTCAGCGACGAAGAGAAACGGACGACGGCTTACCATGAGGCGGGTCATGCGTTGATGGCCAAGCTGCTGCCGGGCACAGACCCGGTGCACAAAGTGACGATCATCCCACGCGGCCGCGCACTGGGCGTGACCATGCAATTGCCGACGGATGATCGCCACAATTATTCAAAGGAGTTTTTGTACAACAATCTGGCCATTCTCATGGGCGGGCGTGTGGCGGAAGAACTCATCCTCAAGCACATCACGACCGGTGCTGGGAACGACATCGAGCGCGCCACGGATCTTGCCAGGAAAATGGTCTGTGAATGGGGAATGAGCGAGAAACTCGGGCCGTTGACCTTCGGACGCAAGGAGGAGGAGATCTTCCTCGGCCGCGAGCTAACGACGAAGCGCGACTTTAGCGATCAGGTTGCGCTCGAAATCGATCTTGAGATCAAGCGGCTCGTGACCGAGAACTATGAGCGGGCCAAGCGGCTTCTGACGGAGCACTTGACGAGTCTCAAGGCCCTTGCCGAAGCCCTTTTAGAAAAAGAAGTATTGGATGCAACGGAAATCGATCAGATTCTGTTACAGTCTTCGTCGCAGACGGTTCCTGCCTAACGATCCTGCTGTTCCTCCCGTGCAACTTCAGGGCATTGGAGTTGCACGGCGTTCATACGTAAAGCCATTTAAAAGAGGCTGTTCTTTCCTCTTTCGTGATAATTCGCCAGGATAGATCTGTTGGAGTCGATTCACTGCGGTGGGAAATTGTATCTGGCCTGCAACAGTTGATGTGGATCTGCTGCGGGCATTTCGCTGAAGACCATGGAATTTCAAGCTGGAAACCAGCTCATTGGATTGGAAGAGCGTCCGTTGCTCATGGGGATCGTCAACGTGACACCGGATTCCTTTTCCGACGGTGGATGCTATTTTGATTGTGAGGCTGCGGTGGCTCATGCCATCCAACTTGTTAAGGAAGGGGCCGATCTGCTGGATATCGGTGCAGAATCGACCAGACCGGGCGCCTTGCCCATCGATGCGACGGAGGAACTCCGACGGTTGATCCCGGTCGTAACGAGGGTGGCGAAGGCGGTTTCCGTTCCGATATCGGTGGATACGTCAAAAGCATCCGTGGCCAAAGCCGCCATCGAAGCCGGAGCGGCGATCGTTAATGACGTCACGGCATTACGGGGCGATCCGGCGATGGTTGACGTCGTAGCCCAGGCTGAATCGGGTTTGGTGCTGATGCATATGAAGGGGAGTCCCCAGACGATGCAGGAGGCACCGCAGTATCACGATGTGGTTGAAGATGTTGCCGCATTTCTATCAGAACGAGCACGACATGCCATCGAACGAGGCGTCGCGAGAAATCGAATCATCCTTGATCCGGGAATTGGGTTTGGTAAGGTTCTCGTACAGAATCTCGATCTCTTGGCGCAGCTTCCCCGATTCACTCAATTGGGTTATCCATTGCTTGTCGGTCCGTCCAGAAAGTCGTTCATCGGCCAACTGACTGGCCAACCGGTGAAGGATCGAGGGTGGGGAACAGCAGCGGTGGTGGCGCTGGCCGTGGAACAAGGGGTGCAGATCCTTCGCGTCCATGACGTCGCGGCGATGCGCGACGTGGTTCAGGTGGCATCCGCGATCGTCCGCCGTAGGAAATCCTTGTTACGGGAACAACATGCGTAAACTCTTTGGAACCGACGGGGTTCGGGGTATTGCGAATCTCGAGCCGATGACCAGTGAGACTGCGATGCAGCTGGGCAGGGCTGCGGCGCATATTTTCAAGCGCCGAGCCGGCCGGCATCAGATTGTCATCGGGAAGGATACCCGCATTTCAGGTTATATGCTCGAGGCTGCATTGGTCTCCGGTATCTGTTCGATGGGCGTAGATGTGCTATTGGTTGGACCAATGCCGACGCCTGCGATCGCCTTCCTGGCCAGAAGCTTGCGAGCAGATGCCGGCGTGATGATTTCGGCGTCCCATAACCCGTATCAAGACAACGGGATCAAATTCTTTTCCAATGACGGGTTGAAGCTGCCTGATGAGATCGAGGCGCGGATCGAACAGCTCATCGTGTCCAACGAGATCGCTCATTTGCGCCCGACGGCCGACGCGATCGGGAAGGCCTTTCGAATCGACGATGCCGAAGGGCGCTACATCGAGTTCGTCAAGCGGTCGTTGCCGAAGGAACTCGATTTTCAAGGCATCAAATTGGTCGTTGATTGTGCCAATGGTGCGGCCTACAAAGTAGCGCCGACCGTCCTGCGCGAGCTTGGCGCCAAAGTTGAGGTGATCGGCAACAAGCCGGACGGCATGAACATCAATGCGGGATGCGGAGCGGTCCATCCTGAGCTCTTGCAGAAGGCGGTGCGTGAACATAACGCCAATCTCGGAGTGGCACTCGACGGCGATGCCGATCGCGCGATATTTGTGTGCGAGCAGGGACACGTTGTCGATGGCGATCACATGATGGCCGCCTTGGGGCTGGATCTTCACCGGAATGGGCTGCTCGCGAGGGAGACGGTTGTCGGCACCGTCATGAGTAACTTTGGGTTAGAGCTCGCCATGACGCGAGCCGGTATTCAGCTGGTTCGAACGGCCGTGGGAGATCGCTATTTGCTGGAGCGAATGATGGCCGATGGCTATAACTTCGGGGGCGAGCAATCCGGCCATTTCATCTTCCTCGATCATAATACGACCGGCGACGGGCTCATTTCAGCTCTGCAGGTGTTATCGTTGATGAAGCGGACGGAGAAGCCTCTGTCCGAATTGGCCAAGGCCATGACCGCGGTGCCTCAAGTGTTGCTGAATGTAAAGGTATCGAAAAAGCCGAACCTGGACAGCATTCCCGATCTCCAGCAGGCAATTCGCGAGAGCGAGCGCCGCCTGAACGGCAGCGGGCGGGTCCTGGTCCGCTACTCCGGGACCGAACCGCTGCTGCGAATTATGGTGGAGGGCGAACAGGACACCGTCATTCGAGAAGAAGCAGATCGCCTGGCGACCATCATCACGGCCCATCTCGGCTAAGCGTTGGATTGATACGAGACTGGCTGGTCGTCCAGCCATCCTGATCGACGGGAGCCCATGCTACCGTCCCTAACTCTCGCCTTCACCTGTGGTCTCGTCGTCGGTTCCCTCATCCCGTATTTCCCCTTCTCCGTTTCGCTCCTTCTTTTTACCATCGCCATAGGATTGTCCATCCTGGAAGTACGGCAGCGCGTGGTGGGAAGCCATGCCACAGCCGGCTTTGGTTGTCTCTTGCTGGGAATCATCTATTGGATTGTCGCAGTCGAGGGGTTTTCCAAGGTTGTGTTCGTCGAGAGTGAACAGAATCTTCTTCAGACTGTCACGGGGCGGATCATGGCCCCTGTCCAACAGGCGCCGGATCGATTGCTCATGGTCGTCCAGCCTGATGGAGAGATGACGGCGCCCGGGCGTCCGCGCCTGATTCGACTGACCTGGCGTATGCCAGAGCGGCTCCTGTTCGAGGGTGACCGCATCCGGTTCAAGGCCAAGCTGCGGGTTCCGAGCGGCACGTCGAATCCCGGAGGGTTCGACTATGCAACCTATCTCGAGCGGCAGGGGATTGATGCCGTGGCTACCGCTACCGGAGTTGACGGGGTCGAATTTCTGGAATCAGGGCAGGCGTCAGCCTGGTGGAGGGTCTGGAATCGCATTGACCGCTGGCGAGGGAGCATTCGGCTTGCGGCCCTCCAGTCGCTTTCACAGCCGGCGTTGGGGTTGTTTCTCGGCATCATCGTCGGTGATCGGGGATTTCTGGATGCTGAGCTGCGCGATCAGTTCATGGTCACGGGAACCGTACACCTGCTGTCTATTTCGGGGAGCCATCTCGGCCTGGTGGCCCTCCTCGTATTTGTTTCGGTGAGAGCCGCCGTACTGCGACTGCCGCAGGCATGGTTGCTGGCGATGTCTCGAACGATCACGGCGACCCGCATTGCCGCTGCGGCGACAGTTGTCCCCGTGACTGCCTATGCCTGTCTGGCCGGAGCAGAGCTGGCGACTGTGCGTTCGCTGGTGATGGTACTAACAACGTTGCTCGCCAAATGGCTTGGATATGACCAGCGCATGTTTCATGCACTGGCACTGGCTGCCATGGTGATATTGCTGCACGATCCTCAGGCGCTCTCTGACATTTCATTTCAGCTGTCGTTTCTTTCGGTCTGTGCAATCGCTGCCTGGCTTTCTTGGTCTCTCCCCTCTGAAGAAGCGGAGCCCTCACACCACGCGACAGCGCTTGCGACAGGCATGAAGTGGAGCAGAGACGTCGTAGTCATGAGCGCAGCTGTGACGCTGGCAACGACGCCGCTCGTCGCCTTCTACTTCAATCAGGTGTCGTGGCTGGGTCTCGTTACGAACATCGTCGCTGTTCCACTGATGGGTTTGCTCCTTGTCCCGTTGGGTCTCTTTGCAGGCCTGGGTCAGATCATGAGTGGAGGCACCGTCTTGCCATTAAGCTCGCTGCTGCAACTTTTAATCGACTGGTTCATCGAGGGCATACACTTCGTATCGAGGATGCCAGGAGGGGAGTGGCACGTTGCCTCCCCCTCAATCCTCACGATGCTGGTGTTTTATGCGTGTCTGGGGGTGATCTGGCTGAGATGGAGACAAGTCTTATTCCGAATGACAGCCGGGGCTGGGATTATGCTGTTGTTGCTCTGGTGGATCTGGTCTCCGAGGATTGCACTCGAAGGCGATCAATTTCTCGTAACCTTCTTGGATGTGGGCCAGGGTGACAGTACGGTGATTGAGTGGCCTGACGGCCGGGTCGTTGTGATCGATGGAGGGGCGACATATGAACGATTCGACATGGGACGTGGTGTGGTTGCTCCATACCTCTGGAACAGGGGAATCAGAACCATTGATCACATGGTCGGAACTCATCCCCAACTCGACCATGTGGGAGGACTAACCTGGCTGCTGCGGCACTTCAATGTGAAACATTACTGGGGAACCGGAGACGGCCGTGACGAATTGTTCTATCGCAGGCTTTTGCAGGCGCTTGCAGAGCGTGGACTTACTGAACAGCAGGCCAAGGAAGGCCAAGAGATCCTTTCATCCCATGACTGCCGACTCATGGTGTTGAATCCACCGGATGCTGCCGTGACTCGAGAGCAACAACCTGCCAACCATCGCGAAGGACATCTGTTGAATAATCGCTCCATTGTCACCGAGCTGTCCTGTGGGGCTCACCGGATGATTTTTGCTGCTGATGTTGAACAGGATAGTCTTCGCCGAATGCAGCTCACGTCTCGACGGGAACCGGTCGCAGTCTTGAAGGTGCCTCATCACGGAGCCATCAGTTCGTTGAATCCGGAATGGATTGGGGGGTTACGTCCACAGCATGCCGTGTTCTCGGTCGGCCGACATAATCCCTATGGGCATCCCGCTCCCAAGGTCGTCGATGCCTATGCCGGACAAGGAGCATCGATCTATCGAACAGACCTGGACGGTGGAATATGGATTGCCGGGAAGTCATCAAATTCTATCCTACAGGTTCACCGTACGAGAGATGAGAAACTTCATCCGACAGCCTTATCCGCCTGCCTATTGGACTGCGAAATAGCAAACTGGCGGCGTTTGGCCGGGCAATGGATGCAGTGACGTAGGGCTGGGCCTTGAGCAGGTTCCTACGCACAATGGTTGTACAATTGAGGGCGATGGCAGACGAAAATAGGCAAGATTCCTCATACTTTTTTCACTGGATGCGCATAAGTCCTCAATTCTATTCAAGGCCCTGCAAATGATAGCAAGGCATAGCGTGTGCAATCACTTCGGCCGGATCACCCTGTTTTTGCTGTTGAAGGGAGCTTGCTATGCCGAAGCTCGTACGAATCGTCATTCAATTACCTGAGGAACTCAAGACTCAATTGGACACCCTCAAACAGCAGGGCTATACCACCAGTGGTTTTATCAGGGCGATGCTGGAACGTGAATTGGCAAAGCTAGATCAAAGGGCGGAACAAAAACCTGTTACGCTGCTTCCAGTGGGAAAACGAGCCAATAGCCGGTAGCGCACAGGTTTCATCGACCTCTCTTAGAAGTATTCAGCCGATCCTGCCCGTCTCCCATTCTCCTTCATAAAATCGACATGTGCTGCCTCTTGCACTCACGAGAGATTCTCGTTACAAGAGTCTCCTATGGTTCCTACCGTTGAATGGAAAGACGGCGCGGTACGGTTGATCGATCAGAGTCGGCTGCCCGAGCAGGTCGAATTTCTGGATTGTCGCGACGTGGAAGCGGTCGTGCAAGCTATTCGCGAATTGAAAGTCAGGGGCGCTCCGGCAATCGGTGTTACGGCTGCCATGGGAGTTGCACTTGGTGCGCAATCAATTGCCGCGACTGATTATCAGGAATTTTCCACTGCATTGTTTGCCATCTGCGATCGTCTTGCTGCGGCTCGACCGACCGCGGTCAACCTCTTCTGGGCCATTGAGCGGATGAGGCAGAGGGTCGCCGCGTTGCGAACTGAATCGGTTGCGGCAATCAAGGCGGCGCTCATGAAGGAGTCTCAGGCGATTCTTGACGAAGACATCGCGCTTTGCAAAGCGATGGGACGGCACGGGGCTGCACTCATAGCGACTGGGCAGACGGTACTGACCCATTGTAATGCCGGCGCGCTCGCGACCGCTGGTTACGGGACTGCGCTGGGCGTCATTCGCGCAGCGTGGGAGCAGGGGAAGAAGATTCAGGTCATTGCCGACGAGACGAGGCCTGTGCTGCAGGGAGCCAGGCTGACGGCATGGGAACTCATGCAAGACAAGATTCCCGTCACGTTGATCACTGATAACATGGCCGGATCGCTCATGCGAGAAGGGAAGATTCATTTATGCGTCGTTGGCGCGGATCGCATTGCCGCCAACGGAGATGTGGCCAATAAAATCGGCACCTATTCCGTCGCCGTTCTGGCGAAGGCTCACGGCATTCCGTTCTACGTGGCCGCACCCTATTCGACTATCGACTTAAAAACAAAAACCGGGGCGGAGATTCCGATTGAACAACGTAACCCGCTTGAAGTCACAACGATTCATGGAAGTCACCCTGTCGCTCCCAAGGGCGTGGCTGTCTATAACCCGGCCTTCGACGTCACGCCCGCCGAACTCATTGCGGGAATTATTACCGAACGGGGCGTCTTCAAGCCTCACGAAATTGCGGAACATTTTGCTGGGTAGTGGCGCCCGTCCCTTGAAACTCCGGCGGGCCATCCCTATAATGACCAAATATTTTTTTGCAATGTCCCATCATTAGATTGGAGGAAGAGTTCAAGCAATGAGTGAACGAACCTTAGCGATTATCAAGCCCGATGCGGTCAAGAAGCACGCGATTGGCGACATTATCAACCGCTACGAAAAGGCCGGTCTGAAGCCCGTTGCCATGAAATTGATGCAGATGTCGAAAATGACGGCCGAAGGGTTCTACGCTGTCCACAAGGCCCGACCGTTTTTCGACAGTCTTTGCAGCTTCATGTGTTCCGGTCCATCGGTAGTGCTCGTGTTGCAGGGGGACAATGCGATTAAGAAAAACCGCGAGTTGATGGGTGCGACAGATCCGGCGAAGGCCGAAGCTGGTACGATTCGAAAGGCGCACGGAGCCAACATCGAATTCAATGCAGTGCATGGGTCGGATTCACCCGAGACGGCCCAGTTTGAGATCACCTACTTTTTCCCCGGGATGGAGATATTGGGCTAAGGCCCGTTCCTTGGGCGTCAGAGCATGAAAGGACCAGCATGATTCCAGCTGATCTTCGATACCATCAAGAACATGAGTGGGCACGTGTCAGCGGTTCGCAGGCTACCGTTGGCATCAGTCATTTCGCCCAAGATGCCCTGGGCGATATCGTATTCATCGACTTGCCGAAAATCGGAGCGGTCGTGAAAGCCGGACAGCAAATTGGAGAAGTCGAATCGACCAAAACCACTTCGAGTATCTATACGCCAGTCAGTGGGACTATAGTAAAAGTGAATGCCGATCTGAAGGATCACCCCGAAGTTGTGAACAGCGATCCCTATGGCAAGGGCTGGATGGTAGTCGTCGATCTCTCCAATGCCGGGGAAGTCGACAAGTTGATGACGGCAGCGCAGTACGAGGCCTTTCTCTCCACGCAAAAGCATTGATTCGTTCCCATGTCTAAGCACATCGCCATTCTGGGCGCCGGGCCTGGTGGGTATGTCGCGGCGATCCGGGCCGCCCAGCTTGGCGCGCGTGTGACCGTTGTCGAATCCCAGGCACTCGGCGGCGTCTGTTTAAACTGGGGCTGCATTCCCAGCAAGGCATTGCTCTCTGTCGTCGAACTCGGAGACAAAATTAAGAAAGCAGGGCCGCTTGGGATTCAGATCTCCGGACCAGTTGCCTATGATCTAGCTCAAATGGTCGCGAGGAAGAATCAGGTGGTGGCTGGCTTGGTCAAAGGGATTGCCACACTCTTCAATGCCTGGAATATCGAGCACATTGAAGGAACCGGCGTGATCGAAGGCCCCGGGACTGTGCGCGTTTCCATGAAGGAGGGGACAGAGCAAGTGGTCACGGCTGATGCCATAGTGATCGCAACCGGTTCGTCATGGCCGAACCTTCCGCAGTTCCCCATCGATGGAGTGCAGATTCTGACGAGCCAGCAATTACTGGACCTTCAACAGGTGCCGGCTCGAATGTTAATCATCGGCGGAGGAGTAGAAGGCTGCGAATTTGCCTGTCTGTATAGCGGTCTCGGGACAGATGTGACAGTGGTGGAGTTGATGGAGCGCATTCTCCCGCTGGAAGACGAAGAGATCTCTTCCACAATGACGCGTGAACTGAAGAAGCGAAACGTGACGGTGATGACCGGAACAACGGTCGAATCCCTTAATCGTAACCCGACAACGATATTGGTCCGTTGCAAAGACGGCACGAGCTTTGAAGTCGAGAAGCTGCTTGTCTCGGTGGGCCGCGGATTCAACAGCCGGGGGATTGGTTTGGATCGAGCCGGTGTCCAGACAGGGCGGCGTGGCGATATCCTCGTGAATGAACGG
>DATIFR010000061.1:0-22016 GCA_035455145.1 Nitrospira sp. | reverse complement strand
CAGAACAGCTCACCCCGAAAGGCCCGCGAGCGCGGGCCTTTCTATTTTCCAGGTGACCGTTCCTGCATCACCAGTTCCCAATCTCCGCTATTGTGATGACACCGCAGCACGTAGCGATGCTGATCGTTCGCTCGAACCCGAAAGTAACCGTGGGTCTCCGAGCACCACCGTTCGACCACCTCCAGCACGAGAAAATGGACACCGTCGATCGTGAACGCACGCGGCGTCTCTTCCCCTTTGTAGCCCGCATAGGATTCAACCCTGACACGCGGTAGGTCCATCTCCACACCCTTGTGCAAGTAGGTAGGCTGAGTTTATCATGGCGCCCGCGGTGAGTGAGAACCCTTACTTATGGAGTCGAAGGCATGAAGAACGATCAGAACAGAAAATCATCCGAAGCGACGAGAATCGAACGGGATACGATGGGCGAGTTAGCCGTTCCATCTGAAGCCTATTACGGGGTCCAAACAGCCCGTGCAATCGAAAATTTCCCGATCAGCCCGCTGCGCATGCCCCGCTCCGTCATCAGGGCCATGGGCTTAATTAAACGGGCCGCCGCATCGGTGAATCATTCGCTCGGACTGCTCGACAATAAACCGGCCGAAGCCATCAGGAAGGCAGCGACCGAAGTCGTGGAAGGAAAACTCGATGCAGAGTTCCCGGTTGATATTTTCCAAACCGGCTCCGGCACCTCGACCAACATGAATACCAACGAGGTGATATCGAACCGGGCCACAGAATTGCTTGGTGGCACTCGGGGCAGCAAACTCGTGCATCCGAACGACCATGTGAATCTGGGCCAATCCAGCAACGACGTCATTCCAACGGCCATCCATATCGCGGCATCGGAAACAATTCACCGACACCTCACTCCCGCGCTCACGCGGCTCCATAAGGCGCTTGATCGCAAAGCGAAAGAATTCGACAAGATTGTCAAGATCGGCCGAACCCATTTACAGGACGCCACGCCGGTTCGTCTCGGCCAGGAGTTCGGAGGGTACGCCAGACAGATCGAATTGGGTCTCGCCCGGATGAAACGCGCACAAGAGGCTTTGAGCGAAGTCGCGCTCGGCGGCACGGCGGTGGGGACCGGATTGAATTGTCATCCGGACTTTTCCGCGAAAGTGATGGCGATCATTTCCAAAGAGACCGGTTGTTCGTTCAAGGAAGCGCAAAACCATTTTGAAGCCCAGTCCACGCAGGACTCGCTGGTTGAGGCCAGCGGGGAGTTGCGCACGTTAGCAGTGAGCCTCATGAAAATTGCCAACGACATTCGCTGGCTCGGTTCAGGCCCACGCTGCGGATTAGGAGAGATCAATCTGCCGGAAACACAACCGGGCTCCTCGATAATGCCGGGCAAGGTCAATCCGGTCATTGCCGAATCGGT
The DNA here is from genome assembly GCA_035455145.1 of Nitrospira sp. GTDB lineage: Bacteria > Nitrospirota > Nitrospiria > Nitrospirales > Nitrospiraceae > Nitrospira_C. The sequence goes on along the minus strand of DATIFR010000061.1, from coordinate 20,629 downwards.
CACGATGGTCTGCGCGCAGGTGATCGGCAACGATGTCACCGTGACCGTCGGTGGACAGGCGGCTAACTTCGAATTGATTGTCATGTTGCCGGTAATGGCCTACAACCTCCTGCAATCCATCGAACTCCTCGCAACCGCCTCCAATAACTTTGCCGCGAAATGTATCGAAGGCATTAAGGCCAATGAAGAACGTTGCAAGAGTTTGATCGAGGAAAGTCTCGCCATGTGCACGGCCTTGGCCCCCGAGATCGGCTATGAAGCGGCAGCCAAGCTTGCGAAGGATGCTTACAAATCAGGCAAAACGGTGCGTGAAGTCGCGATGGAGCAAAAGGTCCTGCCGGAGAAACGCCTGACCGAGCTGCTTGATCCATGGCGTATGACTGAGCCTGGTGGACCGGTAGGGAGTGCAGGCGGCTAGCTGAGCGCTCCACACAGGATATTTTGACACTTCAGGAATGGCTATGCTAAAGTCCGCGGAACTGTTGAGGTTCTAGACTTTTCTCTATCCACTTTACCTAGGGAACAACGCATGACCGCAGCGCAGAAGCACGTGATTATTGTGGCCGGTGCCGGACCAGCTGGCATGGCAGTCGCTTCCTCTCTCGCAAAGGCAGGCCATGAAGTTATTGTCCTGAACCGGGACATCAAGTTCGGCGGACTTGCGGAATATGGGATCTTTCCCTCGAAGCTCAAATTGCGCGGCGGCCTCAGGAAACAATATTGGGAGCTTCTCGAACAGCCGAACGTGCATTATTTCGGCAATGTTTCAATCGGTAACGGTAAGGATCTTAGCGTCGATGAGGTACGGGGGCTTGGTGCCAGCGCTGTCGTCTTCTCAATCGGGGCTCAAGGGACCAAAGCCATCGGTGTTGAAGGAGACTCCGCCAAGGGGGTCTTCCATGCAAAGGATGTCGTATACCACTTCAATCGGCTGCCTGGCTTCGGCGACCGGCATTTCGACATGGGAAAGCACGTGGCGGTGATTGGGGCAGGGGATGTGATGGTGGATATTTCCCACTGGCTGATCCGCTATAAGAAGGTGGAACGGGTAACGGCGATTGTCCGGCGCGGACCGGTGGAACGGAAATACAACCCCAAAGAAATCCGGGCAGTCTGCGCTAACATGGATGTCGAAGGCATCAAGAACGAGATCGAACGTATTAAGGATCGTATGGTTGCAGTCGGCCAAAAGCCCGATGACGTGTTAAAGGGGCTCTTAGACGAATTCACGAAATGCGAACCGAAGGTCAGCGACACCAAGATGGGTTTCAAGTTCCTGGCTTCGCCGAAGCGCATTCTCGTTGATGGCAACAACAGGGTGCGTGGGCTCGAGATGGAAGACAATAAGCTCGATCCCAAAGGCGAGGATACGGTGGCAGTCGGCCTGAAGCAGTATTATGAATTCCCGTGCGATGCAGTCGTTTTCGCCGTCGGCGACAAAGTCGATGAGACTGTAGGCCTACCCTATAAGAACGGCATGTTCGTCACTAACCCGAACAAGACGGGCAATGACCCCGATGATGCGCTCTTCCAGGCCTATGACGAAGTCACAGGGAAAGTGGTAGACGGTGTCTTTCTGGCCGGCTGGGCCAGAAAAGCCAGCGAAGGCCTCGTTGGAGTGGCGAAACGCGACGGTGACTGGTGCGCAGAAGTTGTGACGCGATACTTGGCCAATAAATCGAGCCGCAGCGACACGAAGGTGGTGCTCGACAAGCTGCATGCTCTCCTCAAATCCCGCAAGAGTCATCCCGTCGATATCAAGGGACTGCGTGCTCTCGAAGCCGCCGAGAAAGCTCACAGAGGTGCGTCGGACTCTATCGGGGAGTTCAAGTACGCGAGCAACCAAGAAATGCTCGCGCTGATCGAGCGCGGGAAGGCCTAAACTCTAGCGTCTGATTATCCGTCGCCCCATTTCAGCTTTTCCCGCAAAACCTCGTAATAATTGCTTTCCGGAAAGCGGATCAACCTGGTCCGATGCTCCGCAACTTTGAGCGCGACCGTATCGCCTTGCGTCAGTGCCACGCCCACTTGCCCGTCGAGTGTGGCCATCGCCCCCTCATCCTTGCTCGTCAGCGTCACGTCTATTCCCGCATCGCACGGTACGATCAACGGCCGATGGGTGAGCGTATGCGGACAGATCGGCGTCAGAATCAACGATTGGACCGCCGGATTGATGATCGGCCCTCCTGCTGACAAGGAATACGCGGTCGATCCCGTCGGGGTGCTCACGATCAACCCGTCGCCACGCAAGTTGGTGACGAACCGTCCTTCGATGGCGATCTGCAATTCAATCATGCGAGCCAGCGTGCCCTTGCTTACAACAACGTCGTTGAGCACCACTCCCTGCGCGACCGTTTCACCATGGCGATGAATATGTGTGCCAAGCATGAGACGCTCATCAAGAACGAAGTCATTGGCGAACACCCGTTCCAGCGACGGGTACAGATGTTCCAATCGGACTTCGGTGAGAAACCCCAGCCCACCCATATTGACGCCAAGAATAGGAATGCCTCGCTCTCCAGCCAAACGTGCCGCATTGAGCATGGTCCCGTCGCCGCCCAAGATCAGCAGAACGTCGGCCTTTCCCGCCAATTGAGTTTTCTGAATTCCGCCCTGCTCGCCGAGCAGAGTCGCTGACGTCGTATCCAGCAACACATCGATGTGTCGAGCCCTCAGCCAAGTGACTACCGATTCCAAGGTAGCCTTGACTTCGGGAAATTTAGGTTTAGTGAGAATACCAATGCTTTTACTTTTCATCGTGCCCATCGTGTCATAAACAACCACGCGATTTTGGCCGGAACGTGCGGGATTCTATCGGGAGGGTTCTTTTGAAGTCAACGAATGGACATCGCTCGAATGCCAGCATTCCCTATGTGTGAAGAGTGAGGTCGTTCGATTCTTTCGTAATCTTGACACTCGACACCCTTCTAGTTAGAATTAGACCAGATTTTTCGAAGGGTTTGCGCAGTCAGTGATACGTACAGACCCCCATCAATAAGGAGGCAGGATGTTCGAACGATTCACGGACAAGGGTCGGAAGATCATCATCCTGGCGAGAGAAGAGGCCGAGCGTCATCAGAATGACTACCTCGGGACCGAGCATCTCGTCTTAGCCATCCTCCGCGAATCCGATGGCATCGCCCTGATGATTTTGAAGAAGATGGGGCTCTCCACAGAGCAAATCCGCCTGGAGATCGAGCGGAATTTGCCTGGCGGCGGCACAACCATGACATTCGGAGAGATTCCCTTCAGCCCTCGAGTGAAAAAGGTCATTGAGTACGGGGTTGAAGAAGCCCGTCTCCTCGGCCACAACCACATCGGCAGCGAACATCTCCTCTTGGGATTGCTCCGTGAGGAGGAGGGGATTGGTGGGAAAATCCTCCGCAGCCTCGGTGCGAATCTCCTCACTGCGCGACAACTGACCGTGACCTTCCTGCGCAAGTCTGCTCCACGCGAACGCGACCGGAAGAGCAACACGCCGGCGCTCGACGAGTTCGGACGTGACCTCACGCAAATGGCGCAAGAAGGCCAGCTTGATCCGGTCATTGGACGAGCCGACGAAATCGAACGTGTTCTGCAGATTCTCAGCCGTCGGACAAAAAACAATCCGGTTCTGATCGGCGAATCCGGTGTCGGAAAAACCGCCATCGTTGAGGGATTGGCGCAGCGGATCGTGCAGTCTGAAGTGCCTGACAACTTGTTGTCACGCCGCGTTATCGCCTTGGACCTCGGCTCTTTGGTCGCCGGCACGAAATATCGGGGCCAATTCGAAGAACGCCTCAAGGTCGTGATGAAGGAAATCGTGCAAGCCGGCAACATCATCATCTTCATCGACGAGTTGCATACGTTGGTCGGAGCCGGCGCTGCCGAGGGCTCCATCGACGCGTCCAACATGTTGAAGCCTGCGCTATCGCGCGGAGAGATTCAGTGCATCGGCGCGACCACCTTGGATGAATATCGTAAACATATTGAAAAGGACGGGGCGCTCAAGCGCCGTTTCCAACCGATCTATGTCCAGCCGCCGAGCCTCGATGAAACAGTTCGCATCATTCAAGGGCTGCGCGATCGCTATGAAGAACACCACGGTGTCGAGATCACCGAAGATGCCATCCTCGAAGCGGTGAAGCTGTCCGACCGGTACATCACCGACCGCTTCCTGCCGGATAAAGCAATCGATTTGATCGACGAAACCGGTTCGCGCGCAAAACTCCAGACCTATGCATTGCCCGGCGAATTAAAGGCAATGGAGCAGGAGCTCAAGAAAGTCTCGCGCGACAAAGAGCTGGCGATTTCGATGCAGAATTTCGAAGAAGCGGTCCGCCATCGCGAAGAAGAGGAACGGCTTCGCAAATTGCTCGACGAATCCAAGCGGGAGTGGAAGAAAAATCAGGAGAAGCATAAGCCGACCATCGGCAAGGAAGATGTGGCGTATGTCGTTTCGAAGATGACGGGCATCCCGCTCTTCAAGCTCGAAGAAGAAGAGTCCAATAAACTTCTTCGCATGGAAGATTTTTTGCACAAACGTGTCGTCGGCCAGAACGAAGCCATTTCAGCGGTGGCTCGTGCTATTCGGCGGTCGCGTGCCGGCCTCAAGGAGGCGAAGAAGCCGATTGGCTCCTTCATCTTCCTCGGACCGACCGGTGTCGGGAAAACCGAGTTGGCCAGAACCTTGGCTGAGTTCCTCTTCAATACGGAAGATGCGCTCATTCGGATCGACATGTCCGAATATCAGGAAAAGTTCACCAGTTCGCGGCTTTTCGGAGCACCTCCCGGTTACGTTGGCTATGAGGAAGGCGGCCAGTTGACCGAGCGGGTTCGCCGTCGGCCCTATTCGGTGGTCCTCTTCGACGAAATCGAAAAGGCCCATCCGGATGTCTTCAATCTCTTGCTGCAAGTGTTGGACGATGGTGTGTTGACCGACAGCCTGGGACGGAAGGTTGATTTCAAAAACACCGTCGTGATCATGACATCCAATATCGGGACGAAGCTGATCCAAAAAGGTGTATCGCTTGGGTTCCAGAGCACGGAAGCCGAGCAAGATCGTCACAAGAAAGAAGAAGTCATGGGAGAACTGCGACGCTCGTTTAGTCCGGAATTTTTGAACCGGATCGATGAGATCGTAGTCTTCCACCAACTGGACAAGTCGCATCTCACGAATATTCTCGACATTCTGTTGCGTGAGCTGAACCTGCGCCTCATCGACAAGGGTGTGGAAATCGAGGTGGACGACGAGGTCAAAGCCTGGCTGATCAAGGAAGGCTATGAGCCCCTCTATGGCGCCAGACCCATGCGCCGGACGATCCAGCGCGCGATCGGCGATCCTCTCTCGGAAGAGATGATCAAGGGTCGCTTTAAAGATAGCCGGAAGATTCGTGTCGTGTTGCGTGACGGCGCACCGGCTTTTGTCGAGCAGGAGGCCATGGCTGGTGTCTAACGGACGGCTGTGAATCACGTCCTTCTTAACCAATCACGACATCACATCACAGCGACCCTTGTTGCTACAATGGCGGCAAGGGTCGCACTGCTTTCCGGGGACAATCATCCCCGACTCTTTTTATGAAAACACAGGCTGTTTCCTACAACGGCTCATGGACCGAAGGCCCACTCCTCGCTCTCGAAACGTCCTGTGATGAAACGGCTGCCGCTGTTCTCGCAGCCGATGGATCGGTCCTCTCCAACGTCATCTCCTCCCAGCATGCCGTCCACCAACGGTTCGGCGGTGTCGTACCGGAGCTCGCCTCTCGCGCACATATCGAGATGATTGAACGGGTGGCCACCTCCGCCATAGACGAAGCACAGCTGACTTGGAAAGACTTGGCCGGAATTGCCGTCACGCAGGGGCCTGGTTTGGCAGGAGCGTTGATTGTGGGGATCAGTTACGCCAAAACACTCGCCTACAGTCTCGATCTTCCACTTGTCGGCATCAGTCATTTGGAAGGACACATCGCCTCTGCCTGGATCCAGAACCCCCAGTTCCCCCTACCCTGCATTGTACTGGTTGTGTCAGGCGGGCATACGCACCTCTACCGGAAGAATCATGACGGCACATGTGAGCTGTTAGGCTGCACAAGGGATGATGCAGCAGGGGAGGCCTTCGACAAGGGTGCTCAAATGCTGGGGCTCGGCTTCCCCGGCGGTCCGGCATTGGATCGTCTCGCTCAAACCGGCAACCCGTGTGCGATCCGGTTCCCAAAGTCGTCGTTGAAGAGGGGGAGTCTCGAGTTCAGCTTCAGTGGGTTAAAGACGGCATTGCTCTATAAACTTCAAGCGATGAATCAGGAATCTGTCGAAGCGAAAAAGCGTGACCTTGCAGCGGGGTACCAGGAAGCGATCGTTACAGTCTTGGTCGAGAAAGCGTTCACAGCGGTTCGTCAAACCGGCGTCAGAGCATTAGCGGTCGTCGGCGGCGTATCAGCCAATTCGCGCCTCAGAATTCTCCTCCAACAGCGGGCGGATATGGAAGGGATTGCGTTGAGTATACCGCCGTTGCATTACTGCACCGATAACGCCGCCATGATTGCTGCCGCGGGCCGGCAGGCTCTGCGGAATGGACGGCGAATGTTCATAGATGCAGAGGCGCTGGCTACCTTGGAGCCGGTAACTCTGGGCACGATGTAACGACGAATCTAGAATCTAAAGGGAGCGAGCTCATTTCAGACATTCACGGACAAGTAACCGGCCTCCGATCCAGCCAGATTGAAGCACTTGAACGCCTCTATCGACGCCGTGTGCCTCACGACAAAGTCCTCTCCCCCGAACTGGCGAGAACCATATGCCAGCTCTCGCAGGATTTCCGACGTCCCATCGGCGTTCTGTTGACCAGAAGGGGACAGGTCCAAGAAATCATTGTGGGGACAGACCTCACGTTGTCTCCAACCACTCTGGCCAAATTCCGCGCTGGATCCCGATCCTTGCGCGGCTTACGGTTAATCAGAACGCAATTGCACGATCAGCCGCTGAGTCAGGAATCTTTAACGGACCTTGCATACCTCCGTTTGGACCTCATTGGGGTGCTCTCCGTAACTCCAGACGGACATCCGGGCAATCTCTACCTTGCGCATCTTCTTCCGCCAAACGGAACCGGTCAGCTCTGCAATCTTCTCAAATCTACCCCGTTCCACCAATTCACGATGGCATTCGATCAATTCATCGAAGAGCTCGAGGCGGAACTGCAACGGGCGCGCGAGACTCACTCAGTTGACCGAGGAGAGGAATCGGCAATTCTGGTCAGCGCCGCGTCGCGTAGTCGAGCCGAGCAGGAGGATCAGCTGGTTGAGCTTGCGGAGCTCGCGACCTCAGCCGGAGTGACCGTCATCGATCGTCTGGTACAACGAACTCAGGACGGCTATCAACGCTATCTCCTCGGAAGCGGGAAATTGAAGGATGTCCTGATCCAGACGCTTCACAAGGGCGCCGATATGGTGATCTTTGATCAGACACTGACTCCTGCCCAATCGCGTGCCATTTCTGAGATGACCGATATCAAGATCATCGACCGCACTCAACTCATTTTGGATATTTTTGCCCGCCGGGCCCACAGTCGGGAAGGAAAGGTTCAGGTTGAGCTGGCTCAGCTACATTACCTGCTTCCACGACTTTCCGGAAAAGGCACGCAACTGTCTCGTCTCGGCGGTGGCATCGGGACGAGGGGGCCCGGCGAAACGAAGTTAGAAACAGACCGACGACGGATCAGAGATCGCATCACACATTTGGAGCGAGAGCTGAACCAATTTGCCCGTCACCAGGACCAGCGCCGCGCCCGCCGTACAAGGTATGGCTTGCCGGTTATCTCTCTCGTCGGGTACACAAATGCCGGAAAATCGACCCTCCTGAATGTCCTTACCAAGAGCCGTGTCTCGGCTGAAGACCGAGTCTTTGAAACGCTCGATACGACCAGCCGGAGGCTCCGATTCCCACAGGATCGAGAAGTGATCATTACGGACACCGTCGGTTTCATCCGGGATCTTCCGCAAGAACTCGTCGGGGCGTTCCGAACGACTCTGGAGGAATTGCGCGAGGCGGACCTGCTGGTGCACGTGGTCGATGCCGGGGCCAGAGACATCGATGCACATATTAAAGCCGTCGATACGGTACTGACAGAGTTGGGCTTTCAGCACATCCCCAAAGTCCTGGTCTTCAACAAGTGCGATCGCATTCCTCAGGGACAAGCCGAACTGCTGTGCCATCGCTACCATGCTATTGGCATTTCGGCGCTCCAACCGGAGACCCTCCATCCCCTTCTCCGTCATCTCGAGCAACGGCTTGCGACGATCCTGCCTGCTCAGCCCCCAACTCTTGTTCCACATGCTGCTGCCCCGGCTCTTGCATCTCGGCCGTAACCGCTGCACAATCGCCTTCCACAAGTTCATCCATGACACGTACAGCCCCCTCACCAGCCGCTCAGCGCACACGAGTGCAAAAAATTGCCGATGCGCTCCAACAGACCATGCCCGCACCCAAGATGGAGCTAGACCATCGGTCTCCTTGGGAATTACTGGTGGCCACTATTTTGTCAGCCCAGTGCACCGATGAACGAGTCAACAAAGTCACACCGGCACTTTTCAAACGCTATCGAACCGCTGCAGATCTGGCGAAGGCCCGTCTCACGGACGTCGAACAACTCATTCGTTCGACCGGCTTCTTCAAGAGCAAGGCCAAGAACATTGTGACCTGCAGCCAGGCCTTGACGGAACGATTTCACGGGCAGGTGCCGAGCACTATGGACGACTTGACCTCACTGCCGGGGGTCGGGAGGAAAACTGCCAACGTCGTGCTTGGGAATGCATTCGATCAACCGGCCATCATCGTGGATACGCATGTAAAGCGCGTTGCCAACAGACTGGGGCTAACCAAATCAGACGATCCGAACCAGATTGAAACGGATCTGCAGCACTTATTCCCTCCATCACAATGGACAGCGGCATCGCAACGCTTGCTCCTTCACGGCCGTTATCTCTGCACGGCACGAGCGCCACAATGTCATCAATGCCCGATTTCAGCTCATTGCCCCTGGAACAAGAAAGGCTCACGATGATCCGTAGCATGACCGGATTCGGGCGACGACAGACACCCTGGCAAGACGGCTCAGTGACAGTTGAACTGCGTTCCGTAAACCATCGGTTTCTCGAAATAGCCTGCCGCTTGCCGCGGTCGCTGACGCAACTGGAGGAGAGTTTCAAGAAAGCCGTCCAGCAGCGCTGCACAAGGGGACGCGTCGATATGACCGTCATCGTCCAGGGCGGCAAGGGACGTGTGGGAACGGTCAACCTTGACCAGGCGCTCGCAAAACAGTACCATCAAGCCCTCCGTATCTTAAAGAAAACCCTCAAGCTGAGCGGGTCAATTGATCTCGCGCTCATCGCGGGGCTTCGAGATGTGGTCTCGGTTTCCGACCAACCGGCAGAAGATCCGAAACTGACCAAGCTGGTCCAGAAGTTAGCTCTACAGGCGCTCGATGATCTGGAAGGGATGAGGAAACGGGAAGGCGCCGCCCTGGCCAAGGACATGCAGAGCCGAATTCAGGCTATCAGGGAACGTCGATCGTCCATCGCTGCCAGATCGCCAAAGTCGGTTCAGGAGTCTTTCGAGCGGATGAAAAGCCGTGTCGAGAAGCTCCTTGGGACAGAGCCTCCGGACCTCCCTCGTCTTCATCAGGAATTAGCCCTGTACGCGGACCGTGGGGACATTACAGAAGAAATAGTCAGATTAGACTCACATATGATACAGTTTGAACAGGCGCTTAACCGCGCGGAATCTGTGGGCAAAACTCTCGATTTCCTCCTTCAGGAAATGGGACGAGAGGTGAATACGATCGGCTCGAAAGCCAATGACGCCGAGATTGCCGGTCAGGTCGTACAGATGAAAGCCGAGTTGGAACGGATCAGGGAGCAGGTTCAGAACGTCGAATGAGCACCACAACCGCCAGCGCCTCCACCACCCCTTCTGGGCCAGCTCGGTCTTCGACCGAGCGGCGGGGGATTCTTTTTATTATTTCGGCGCCGTCCGGGACGGGGAAAACCACGCTTTGTAAACAGCTTTCGACCAATATCCCGGGACTCTGGCACTCAATCTCTTATACGACCAGAAAACCACGGCCAAGCGAAGAACATGGTCGCGAATATTTTTTTACGGATGAGGCGACCTTTCAGTCGATGATCGACCGACACGAATTCGTCGAGTGGGCACGCGTCTACGGGCACCTCTACGGCACACCGAGAAAAATGCTGGCCGATAAAATCGAACAGGGGATCGACGTGCTGCTGGAAATCGACGTCCAGGGCGCCATGCAGGTCAAGAAGAAGTTCGACGACGCGGTTTCGATCTTTATCCTTCCGCCGTCGATGACTGTGCTACGACAACGCCTCCAAGCCAGAGCCTCGGACTCGACCGAAGAGATCCAGCGGCGGTTGCAAAAGGTAAAGGAAGAGGTCTGGAGCTATCGGGAATATGCCTATATTGTGCGGAACGACGACTTGACGCGCTCGTTGCGCGACCTCGAGAGCATCTTTCTGGCTGAGCGCCTCAAAACGAAGCGATTGGACATGACCTGGATCGAGAACAATTTCATTCTCGACGATGATTCAAAACCCGGAGATCGGAAAGATCTACCATAACCGAAGGGGAGTACCGAATCCATGATCGACATGCTAAGCCTGTTACCACAGTACACACCGGACCAGTTCGATTCGCGCCACCGGTTAGTCATCGTGGCGGCCCAACGCGCCAAACACATTCTGCAGGGATCGCGACATGGCGCGTCGCGCTATACAAAAGAAACGACGATCGCCCTCGACGAAGTCCTTCGGGGCGAGATCAAATATCTCATCGGAAAAGAAGCACGGGATGCCATGAGAGAAGCCAAGCGCGGCAAGGAGGGCGAAACCGAGCGCATGGCGATGATGACGGGCGAAGATGCTCGCGAGATCAAGAAAGAACTCAGCGTCTATGTCGATGACAGCCCCAAACCGGCTGAGGCAGAAACCGAGGAATAAGGTATGGACGCCAGCACGAAAGGCCCGACGCTCGTCGGAATACGCATCGTGCTCGGCGTGACCGGCAGCATCGCAGCCTACAAAGCCGTCAGCCTCCTCCGGGCCTTCGTTCGCGAAGGCGCCGCCGTTGATGTCGCCATGACGCAGTCGGCCATCAAGTTCGTTACGCCGCTGACCTTCGAGGTTCTCTCCGGACGGCCGGTCTCGACCGACCTGTTCGAAGCCCATCAGGAAATGAGACATCTCACGGTCCCCGAGCAGGCTGACGCGATCGTGATCGCTCCAGCCACGGCCAACTTTTTGGCCAAGGCTGCATTAGGACTGGGCGATGATCTCCTCTCGACGATTTTGTTGACCGCCCAATGCCCCTTGATCTGTGCCCCGGCCATGGACGGAGGCATGTGGACCCACCCGACGGTCGTAGAACACGTACGCACCCTGCGAGCGAGAGGCGTCGTCGTGGTCGATCCCGAAGACGGACCGCTGGCTTCAGGCCGCACCGGACAAGGCCGCCTTGCAGAGGAAGAACGTATTCTCGATGCCCTTCAGACTGTGCTGGCCAAAAAACGCGATTGGCAAGGCTATCGTATCCTTGTATCGGCAGGGCCGACTCAAGAGCCCATCGATCCCGTGCGCTTCATCTCGAATCGCTCCACGGGAAAAATGGGGTATGCCATTGCAGAAGCCGCGCAGGCGAGGGGAGCTCAGGTGGTGCTCGTAAGCGGACCGACCAACATTCCACCTCCGAAAGGTGTCGAGGTCGTGCCGGTAGAAACTGCGGAAGAGATGAAGAAGGCCCTCTGCACCCGTTTGAGCTGGGCTACCGTCGTCGTCATGGCGGCGGCCGTGGCAGATTTCCGTCCAAAGCACACCGCGACACAGAAGATGAAGAAACAGGCCAAGACGGAAACAACGCTGGATCTCGAACGGACCACCGACATCTTGGCTGAGCTTTCAGCTCAGCGAACCAATCAAATTCTTGTCGGCTTTGCCGCCGAAACTAACGATCTACTGACCCATGCCACGGAGAAACTGAACAGAAAAGGTCTCGACCTGGTCGTCGCCAACGACGTGACCATACCAGGCGGCGGGTTCGGCAGTGAACAGAACGCGGCAACCTTGATCGAGCGGAATGGACAGACAACGGAACTCTCGCTCAGACCCAAACGTGAACTGGCCGATAATATTCTGGATGCAGCACTCCGATTGCTTCGCACCGCTCCATTGCACCGAACCGTCTCGAAGACAGCGGAAGGACGTTAGGCCATGGCTTCTAAACAGAAAAGCGCCGCGAGCGCGATGGAAATAGACCGGCTGGCGACTCAACTGGCGAAAGACCCTCATTCCAAGGCATTCCTGCCCCTTGCCGAAGAATATTGCAAGGTCGGCATGTGGGAAGAGGCCGTCGCAGTTCTGGAAGATGGACTCAAATACTATCCGGGATTCATCACGGCGATGGTGGCACTGGGACGTGCGTATGACCAGTTAAATCAACCGACCAAGGCGAGGGCCGTGCTCGAAGGAGCCGTGAAGCTGAGCCCGGATAACCTTCGCGCCCATCGCACCTTGATTAAGATTTACGCTGCTCAAGGGTTGGCCGATGCGGCAATTCAATCCTGCAATGTCATCCTGGCCATGAATCCGCGTGACGAAGAGGCGCTGTCGCTCCAGGCTTCCCTCGGTGTGCCGGCCAAATCAGAACCGGTGCAACCGGAGCCTCCAGTCCCGATTCAAGCGAAGTCGCTAACACGGGATCAGCCGGCGCTCTCTGAAGAATCAGTCGAACAGGTTGATGCAACGGGAGAGGAACCGCCGGCTTTTCGTATCGAAGCACCTTCGACCTTGGGAAAAGGAGCCGCCGCAACTGATTCTCCTGTCGGCATAACTACCAGCTTCATGGATAGCGCGCTCCACGAGAATATTCACGAGCAGGAAGAACAAAGTTCCAAATTCGAACCAAGCAACGGGGGTTCACGTTCAACATCGGAGCCCTCGCCTCATGCCAAGACGATCGCCCAACTGGAATCGTGGCTGCGCTCTATCGAGAGACAGCGACGAGACCGTGCGACATCCGGAGACCCCAGCTCGTAAATTTTCCAAGAGATTTCGATAGTTTGACCGGTCCTGGGCGGCCTGTTACAATGCCGCTCTGCGAAAAACCCTCGCAGGCGAACGATCCGTTATTCTTGGAATATGCCGATTGAAACATGCTGCGAATTCTGGTCTTACATGGCCCCAATCTGAACCTCCTCGGCACGAGGGAGCAGTCCATCTATGGCACGACCTCTCTGGACACGCTCGATGCTGCGCTGACCAAACTGGCCGAGGAACTGGCAGTGGCGGTCGACATCCGGCAGTCAAACAGCGAAGGCGAACTGGTGACATGGATTCAGGAAGCCGGAAGCGGATTCGACGGGATTATTATCAACCCTGCAGCCTACACGCATACGAGCGTCGCGATTCGAGATGCCATTGCGGCGGTGGGGTTACCCGCGGTCGAGGTGCATCTGTCGAACGTCCACCAGCGAGAGCCGTTTCGTCACCATTCCTACATCGCAGGAGTCGCGCTTGGGCAAGTTTCCGGCCTCGGACCAACCGGTTATCTGCTTGCGCTCCGAGGGCTACATGAACACCTGACGGGAATGCGTAAGTCAAAGAAGGCCCTGCCGGCACCCCGCCGACAGAAAGCATCATCCAGATAGTGTAGACAAGTATCATCCAACTCAGAATTATGTGGTGAAGGGAGTACCGAGTGATTTCAACGACTGATTTTCGGGGTGGCGTCCGGCTGATGGTCGATGGAGAACCCTATTACATCGTCGAGTTTCAGCACGTGAAACCTGGCAAAGGGGGAGCATTCGTCCGAACCAAGTTAAAAAGCTACCTGTCCGGCAACGTGCTCGACCGTACCTTCCGGTCCGGCGAGCGGTTCGAGGAACCGGATCTCGAAGAACGGGAAATGCAGTTCCTCTATGCAACGGGCAGCGAGTATACCTTCATGGATACCGAAACCTACGAACAGCTTACCTTCGACAAAAAGCAGCTCGGCGACAATGCGGATCTCTTAAAAGAGAACATGATCGCGAAGATCCTCATCTATGAGCACCGGCCGATCGACGTCGAACTGCCAATTTTCATCGAGCTCAAAGTCGTCGATGCGGATCCGGGCGTTCGCGGGGACACGGCATCTGGCGGCACCAAACCGGCCGTCGTCGAGACCGGCGCCACGATCAAGGTCCCCCTCTATTTGGAAGTCGGCACCGTGATTAAGATCGATACCCGTACCAGAGCCTACGTGGAGCGAGTCCGGTGAGCTCGAAGAAATCCCGCAGATCGAAAGCGCGCGGAACGCGGATCGTGCTGCCGCAGCCATTCTCCGACTCCAGAGGCACCCAAGATCCCGCTATCCTGGCCACAATACAAAACAGGCAGATCCAGGACATGATCGATCTACTCAAGCGCAATCAACTGACGGAACTGGAGATCGAGCATGCGGGGGTCCGGATCAGGGTCCGTTATGAAGTCGGGGGAAGAACCTTCGCCGCGACCGTGGCCGAGCAAATGACGGCCCCTACGGCCGCGACTTCCCAAGCGGCTGCCCAAGTCAGTATGCCAGCCGAGGACACCACCGGCCTCATCACCATCACCTCGCCAATTGTGGGAACCTTCTACCGATCGCCTTCGCCGGATGCAGACCCGTATGTGGAAGAAGGGGATTACGTGAAAAAAGGTCAGGTCTTGTGTATCGTCGAAGCCATGAAGTTGATGAACGAGATTGAGTCGGAGGTTGACGGGCGTGTGACAAAGATCCTGGTGGAAAGCACCAAGCCCGTCGAATATGGCCAGGCGCTCTTTCTCATCGACCCAAAAGCCACCCCCTAATTTTCCTCCCTCAATCGGATAGCGGAGCCATTGCGTGTTTAAGAAAGTCTTGGTCGCCAATCGTGGAGAGATCGCATTACGGGTCATCCGGGCCTGCAAAGAACTCGGCATCAAGACCGTCGCCATCCATTCCGAAGCCGATGCGAACAGCCTCCATGCCCGAGCGGCGGACGAACGCATCTGTGTCGGACCGCCCGAAGCCGCCTTAAGCTACCGCAACATTCCCAACGTCTTGAGTGCCGCCGAAATTACCGGCGCCGATGCCATCCATCCCGGCTACGGCTTCCTTTCGGAAAACGCCCACTTCGCCGAAGTCTGCGAATCCATCGGTGTCAAATTCATCGGACCGACATCAGAGAACATCGCGTTGATGGGTGACAAGGCCAAGGCCCGCGAAATTGTGATGCGGCGTGGCTTGCCGGTGACACCGGGAAGCCCCGGTGAACTCAAGAGCGAGCAAGAAGCCCGCGAGGCTGCGACCAAGATCGGCTATCCGGTCATCATCAAAGCAGCGGCGGGAGGCGGCGGCAGAGGCATGCGCGTCGTCAACACCGCTGAGGAACTCGGGCGCGCGTTCCAAGCGGCCCAGGCTGAAGCCAAATCCACCTTCGGGAACGACAGCGTGTATCTGGAACGCTACTTTCTCGAACCGCGGCATATCGAGGTGCAGATACTTGCCGACCACCGCGGCCATGTGGTGCACCTCGGCGAGCGGGATTGCTCGATTCAACGACGCCATCAAAAGTTGGTCGAGGAGACGCCGTCGCCGGCCGTGGACGAAAAACTTCGCCGCGAGATCGGCCGCGTCGCCGTCGACGCCGTGAAAGCTGTGCATTATCGCAACGTCGGCACGGTCGAGTTTCTGTTGGACAAAGACCGCAATTTCTTTTTTATGGAAGTGAACACTCGCATCCAAGTCGAGCATCCTATCACCGAGATGGTTACGGGCATCGATTTGATCAAGGAGCAGATTCGACTGGCCGATGGACAGCCGCTCTCGTTCAGACAACAAGACATTCAATTGAACGGCCACAGCCTGGAATGCCGAATCAATGCCGAAGACCCGGAGAAGTTCACCCCCTCACCGGGCTTGATTACCAAGTACAGCGCGCCAGGTGGATTCGGGGTCCGCGTAGACTCTGTCATGGAATCAGGCGCGGTGGTGGTTCCATACTATGATTCCATGATTGCCAAGCTGATTACGCATGGACGAGATCGCCAAGAATCCATGGCCCGCATGCGCCGCGCCCTCGACGAATTCGTCATCGAAGGTATTAAGACCACCATCCCCCTGCACAAACGAATCCTTAACGACCCCGACTTCCAAAAGGGCCACGTCTCGACGACGTTCCTCGATCGGTTCCTCACGAGCTAGCCATCCACGGGGAGACTGTACGCCTGAGTCGCAGCCTTCTGCTGAACAAAAAACGTGCGTGAGAGGTGGGCAGTTTTTGAAATCGCACATTCCCATCTCGATCTCTATTTGCCCTAGCCTCCTCTGATCAAAGCGGGCTAAAATTCTGCCACTATGCCCTCTCATCTTGCTCGGCAGCCCATTTCCGGCCTCTATGTCATCCTCGATCCTTCTGTTTGTTCAGAACGGCCACTGCGTGACGCACTCGTTCTATCAGCAAAGGCAGGAGCAAAAATCTTCCAGTACCGCAACAAGACCGCTTCGATGAAAGAGGCCTATGCGGAGGCATTGCCATTACGGCAGGCTGCAGCCGATCTGGGAGTACTGTTTATCGTAAATGACCGTTGCGATCTGGCGCTGGCTGTCGATGCTGACGGTGTGCATCTCGGCCAAGAAGACTTACCGTACGCCGAGGCAAGGAAAGTGATGGGACCGAACAAAATAATCGGCCTGTCAACTCACAATGCCGATCAGGTGAGGGAAGCCGACCTGCTCAAGCCGGACTATATCGGCTTTGGGCCGATCTTTAAACCCGGCTCTAAACAGGATCACGATCCGATTATGGGGGTTGCAGGCCTGCGGGCGATTCGTTCGCTGACACCGTTGCCGATCTTTGCGATCGGCGGAATCACGCTTGATCAGGCCGGGGAGGTCATGCGGGCAGGAGCCAACGGCATTGCCGTGATTTCAGCCGTTCTCAAAGCTCCGGATATCAAGCAAGCAGTCAGCGACTTCCTCTCCCGGATGTCTTGACCAACTTTTCCAGATTCTTGATGGCAGCGGTGCGCGCCAACCGGACGACCGATTGCCGAAATCGTCGTGCCAGTCCCGATACATAGGGGAGGGGGCCAAGCACTCGCACCCCTGACTGCTTGCGGAGAATCTCGACTGTTGTCCGCTCTTGGGTGCGTGCGAGAACCGATCGTGTCGGCTGCGTCCGATTGAGGACCAGTGCAACAATCGGGATCTTTTTCCGGCGGAGCGCCTCAATTGTCAACAGCGCGTGGTTGATGCCGCCAAGCCCAGCCCGTCCGACGATGACCACGGGCAGCTTCAACCGAGCGATCACATCCATGACATTCGCCTTCGGCGTGACCGGCACATGAACCCCGCCGATTCCTTCGACAACCATGCAGGCATAACGACGGGAGAGGAGTTGATACACTTGTCGGATTATGTCCGGATTGATGGCGCGCCGTTCCGCCTGCGCCGCCGCAAGCGGAGCAACAGGCAATCCAAACTGGTAAGGGCAGATGGCTCCAAGGGTATCGTCGCTTTCAACAATGGCCTGGAGTCGTGCGGCATCGGACTGAGCCAGTCTCGTGTGCGAGACCCCAGTTTCTATCGGTTTCATAATGCCGACATCGAGACCGCCCTTCTTCAATGCCATCGCTAGCACAGCCGTGACCAGTGTCTTGCCGACACCCGTGTCGGTTCCAGTGATAAAAACCCCGGCGTTTCTTGCTAATCGACGTTGCTTCATCAAAGATTCCTGCTGTCGCAGTTCCAGACCTGCCCGGAGACATCCTTCAATTGAGCTAAATGCAACACGGTGCTCGCAACTTCATCGATTGACGCCGGACGCCATAGTGCATGGTCGCTCCACCCATCCGTTTCCGGCATGGTCCCCTCCGAGAGGCCCGTTTTCTGCCAGCCAGGCAACACCAGATTCACGCGCAGGTTCTGGGGGCCCCACTCTCTCGCCGCCGTTTTTACCAAACCGATCAACCCGGCTTTCGACGCGGCATAGGCTGCTTGGCCGATCAACCCATGAAAGCCGGCATGCGATCCGATTACGATAATCGAGCCGCCGCCCTGAGCCAGGAGAGGAGGGGCCATGGCTTGCAGGCAGTGAAAGGTTCCCGTCAGATTCGTAGCGATCACATTGGCCCAGTCTGCCTCATCCTGTCGCAGGACGAGTCGGCTTGTGCCGATCCCTGCGTTGCACACGAATGTGAATGGCGCGGCCGCTTGTCGAGAATAGGATTCGATCATCTGTCGGACTGCCTGTTGGTCTCGGATATCGGCTTGGAAGAGCGCACTGGCCGAACCAGTCTCCTCAATCTGCCTGATGGTTTCCTCGGCGGCGATCTTGTTCTGAAAATAATGGACCCCGATCGACCATCCGGCCTTGGCAAAGGCGAGACACACGGCCCGGCCAATGCCGCCTGAGGCACCGGTAACCAAGACAGCTCTTGACGGAGGTGGCGTTGCCTGATGCGATGCGGCAGCGCTGGAGGAGGAATCACGTTGGGCCATAGGCATGGGATTATGGGTCGGCGATAGGACGAAGGCAAGCCCGCGTTCCATCTTTGAGGACTGCGCTACCGCATGCTTGCTGCCTTCAGGATGCCTATGATACCGTCAGCGGCAGACCCAATTCTGGAGGACTCGCTGCATGTTGCCAACCGGACTGCGAATTCGCTTTGTTCTTTGTTGGATCGGCCTCTGGGCCCTCGGCGTCACTCTGACGCCTGCGTCGCTTCCTGCGGAAGAGACAGGAATCATCACACAATCGGCCGACTATTTTCCGGATGCGCTCGGCAGCCATTGGGAATATCGCGGCCAAATTACCGAAGGGCCTCTGCAGACAATCGAGCACAAGTTTTTCACGAACGTCTCCTCGGTGACGGGCACACGAATCATCCGAGGCATGACGGTCACCGTGTTTCACGATACGAATCCTGGCAATCACGGTCCTTCGGACAGTTTTTACCGCCGCGATGTTGTCGGGATCGTCTATCACGGGTCGGAACCCGGGACGCCATTGGAAAAGCAATTGATCCCGTATCAAATCGTCCGGTTTCCGATGAAGGTCCTGTCCACGATTCAGCAGTTCGACAAAACAAATCTGGATTTTGGGACCGATATGGATCGTGACGGCGTCAATGAAAAAGCGGATGTTCAGGGCACCTCGACCGTGGTGGGCATCGAGTCGATCACTGTACCGGCCGGTACTTTCAAGGACACGGTCAAAGTCGAAGCCCGAATGGGAATGAAAATTCATCTCTCCGGGGCTGGCAAAGTCGCCAGCGGCACAGACATTATGACCGCCTGGTTTGCAAAGGGTGTCGGCCTGGTGAAATACGTCGAACGACAGGAACTCTCCCCATTGGAAGATCGCGGCGTAATCACCGAGATTATGGAGGAGCTCGAATCCTACGAGATCAAGCCGGCGAAAGCATCACTCGACCGGGGCGAATCCTCGACGGAGGGTTTGTTCACTGACAATCCTCGTGACCAGGAATTGCGTCAGATACTCCTCACCTCCCGCCTTCGCTCCGATTCCTGAGAGCCGATGCCCTCCGAATGGCTGGCGATGTACGAGCGCGCCGGTGATGGGCCGATTCAGGTAGAGATTCCCGACATCAAAGCCCTGCCGCGCCAGTTCGAGGTGAGCCGGGCTGCGTGAGTACACTCCACCGGTCAAGGCATAGTCGGTTGCATTCGCTATCGTCAAGGCTTCCCCGAACGTTGCCGCTTTGATGACCGCCAATACCGGGCCGAAGATTTCCTCTTGCGCGATCCGGTCCGTCGGCTTCACATCGGCAAACACCGTGGGGCCGATGTACCAGCCTGGTTGTGTGACGCGTCCTTCTACGAGCATCCGCGCCTCCTGATTCCCCAGTTTGATGTACTCGAGAATCTTGGCTTGGGCCCGCTCATCGATCACAGGACCAACCTGTGTCCCGGGATCTTCCGGATTTCCCACCCGAAGGCTCAGCATCGCGTCTTTGAGCCGCGCAAGAAACAGGTCGTATATCGAGGCATGCACGATCGCCCGCGAGCAGGCAGAGCATTTTTGCCCTGCATAACCGGTACTGGATGCCACCACGCCGGCGATTGCATCATCGAGATCGGCTGTTTCGTCAACGATGATGGCATTCTTGCCTCCCATTTCGGCAAGCACACGCTTCACCATCCGTTGTCCTGAAGCCACGGCCGATGCCTCCTTCATGATGCCTAGCCCAACCGATTTCGAGCCGGTAAAAGCAATCGTCACTACCTCGGGATGACGGACCAACGCCTGCCCAATCTCAGGCCCACCAGGCAAACAGGCAAGGACTGCTTCAGGCACACCAGCTTCGAGTAATATCCCAACAAGGAGATGGCCAATTAAGGAGGATCGCTCGGAGGGTTTGAAAATCACAGGATTGCCGGTCACAAGCGCGGCGGAAACCATCCCGGTTGGAATCGCGAGTGGAAAGTTCCAAGGTGAGATCACCGCGGTCACCCCACGCGGGTGAAATAGCCGATGGTTCAATTCGCCCGGTTCATGCCCCAGCCTCTGAGGAAGTGCTAACCTGAGCCATTCTGCGGCGTAGAACTCCAGAAAATCGAT
>DATIFR010000060.1:0-4719 GCA_035455145.1 Nitrospira sp. | reverse complement strand
ATTCAAGGGCCAGCCGTGCGAGAACGTAATGACGGGGCCAGTACCCCAGTCCTTGTAGTAAATCTGTGTTCCATCTTTCGTTGTGATAGTACTCATGAAACTCTCCTTTCTTCTTGTGCCGCTCTTGTAACTTCCAGGTTTAACAGCATCAGCTAGTCAGGGCTCTTACGAAGAGTTACCCGGCGGCCGTTTAGCCGATACTGGAAGTCGGTGCCGAGCAACACAACCTGTTTTGCGTCCATCTCGCTGTCGCTCGGCTCATCCACAGTGATCTCGATCCAACAGGCAGTATAGTCTTCAACCTCGATGCCCATTCCTTCGTCCCGATCAGTCAGCAAACGGCGGACTGTTGCGCGAATCGTCGGTCCAGGGGCGTCTTCGTAGAACAGTTCAATGTGATCACCAGATTGGAGATTTAGCATTCCACCTCCACATCCGAATTCGTTATCTGCCCTATTCTCAGGCTCGTTTCGTCGCGGTTGCGGCCGGTGACTTTGCCTTCGCGGGTTGAGACGCGGAGCTCTTGAGCCAGTCGGCAAAACGAGTCTTACCGAGTTGCGCACCTTCGCCCGGAACGAGTGAGCGCTCGCTCAGCTCAGTGCCGAAGTAGCGCGCGTGCGGGTCAGCAACAACCTCACGCGGATCCTTGCCGGCGCTGAGACTGCGGCGAATAAACTCGTCGAAAGGCAACTGCTCCGGCCCGCCCAGTTCAACGATTCGATTCAACGGCGATCCAGACGCGACTTTGGCCACCGTACTGGCGACATCGTCCGCCGCCAGGGGCTGGAACCGGACTGATGGCAAGCGAACCGTGTTGCCTTCGGTGGCCTCGTCGGCGATGCGCTTCAGGAACTCGAAAAACTGCGTGGCACGTACGATCGAGTAAGGGATCGAGGATTTCTTGATCAGCGTCTCCTGAGCCATCTTCGCGCGCAGATAGCCGCTGTCGGGCAGACGGTCAGTGCCGACGACCGACAATGCAACGTGATGGCCCACGCCTGCGGCTGCTTCGTACCTGAGCAAGTTTCCGGTTGACGTCTTGAAGAACTCCATCACCGCCGTGTCCTCGAACGATGGCGAATTCGACACGTCGACGACTACCGAAGCGCCCTTGAGAACTTCGGCAAGTCCCTCACCCGTGAGGGTATTTACCCCCGAGACTGGTGACGCCGCCACAGTCTGGTAGCCGTGCTCACCAAGCTTCGTTACGACCTTTGACCCGATGAGCCCAGTGCCGCCAATAACCACAATCTTCATCTTCGACTTCGCATCATTAGTCATTATTCACCTCCATGTGTGGCCTTTCGTTTGTCGGTCCGAAGTTCGGACGGGTGATCTCCGAGACATACTCGGAGTTGTGTTGCGGTTTTTGCTGATTCATTCCGGCACAGGCACTAGCACCGGAGCGCCCTTGTCCTTGACCAGGACCACCAGGAACTTTGCCGGCTTGGTACTGCTTGCGTTTCGCCCTACGAGATGAACATCGTCGGGGCCTTCATAAAAGGTCTGGCCCGGTGTCAGCGTCACTTCCTTTCCACCTTTCACCTGCATCACTATTGTGCCCTCCAGCACATAAACGAACGCATGTGCATTGTGTCGGTGGATGGGATCCTTGCTCCCCGGCGGATACTCCACTGTGATCATCACGGCTTCTCTGCCGGGAACCTCCGTCAGGTCCTTCGACATGAGCGGTGTAACCGTGGCCGTGGGCTGTTGAGCCATCAGCGTGCCCGGCATGAGACATAGCAGAACCAACATTAATTTCGTGTTCTTCATGATTAACCTCTCGTTCGGTCGCCAAGCCCCATATGGCCCAGCGACCTTGGAATTCGGGACGCAACGGCGATTGCTTGCCGACACCCAGCTGACTGGCGCGACGTCTAAAATGCATCCGCAGACAGTGGCCATTTCTTACATGGCTTTCCGTCACACACGCGAGTAAACCACAGACAGAATGGTGAAGATATTGGACGTTGGTATCGGGCAATACCTTGGTATCAGTCGGAGCGACGATCGATGTTCGACCGTACGGAAGACAAGGAGATCGTTAGACCGATGCCAAAGTACGATAGACAATAGCGGCTGAAGCAAGCATCGTAAGGTTCTTGAAGGAATATCGAGAAACGAGCATTACTTTGAACAATTCTGTCTCCAACTTGTGACTCCGGTCCGGGACTAGTTGAATACGTCACACCGTAAGCCGTCGTCTGTTCATCTCAAATCGAGGCACGGACCTCCTGCTCCCTCGCCGACCGACGCTCAGCACTCGGACCGATACCAAGGTATCGATCGATACCTTGGTGCAATAGATTCGCAGTCTCGCTCGTGGTGTACTTGCAACTTGTTCAATGAATCCGAACTAATCCGCTCGAAGGAGGAAGCACCATGAAGCGGACCATTTTCTTATCGGTTGCATTTGCTACTCTGGCCGGCGTTGTCGCCTTCACGGCGTCCGCATCTCGACACGCCGCTCGAGAGGCCGCCCCCGTCTTCGTAACCAAACTTCTGTCCGGATACCGTGATTGGAAGTTGATCTCTGTGGCCCACGAAGAAGGTAACCTCAACAGTTTCGCTGCCATTCTGGGCAACGATGTAGCGATCGAGGCCTACCGGGAAGGAAAGCTTCCGTTCCCGGACGGCGCAATTATTGCCGCTTTGCACTGGCGTTTCACACAGTCGGAGGAAAACAACAAAGCCTTTGGTCGTTCCCAATCTTTCGTGGCCGGGGCCCCGACGAACGTTCAGTTTATGGTCAAGGACTCAAAAAAGTATGAGGCGACCGGTGGCTGGGGGTTCGGTCATTTCAACAGCGACGAGAAGACAGTTGACGACGCATTTATGAAAACCTGTTTCCCCTGCCACCAGAAGATGAAAGAGCGCGACCTGGTCTTTACGCGCTACGCACCTTGATGAATGACCGAAAGCGGGGGCGAAGCTGAAGGCCCGATATCGGGCGAGGCAATCGCTGATTCAAAATCGAGAGCTATAAGTAAGAAGGAGGAGATGATGACGCAAACCAGTGCTACACGACCGGACAGCGAGCAGGCATCTGACAAGACCGCTATTCGTCCGTTTCAGGTAAGTTTTCCCGAAAGCGAACTGACCGAATTGCGCAGGCGCATCAACGCGACCAAGTGGCCTGAACGAGAGACGGTCACCGACGCAACCCAAGGCGTGCAACTCGCGACGACTCAAGCGCTGGCACGCTATTGGGGCACGGACTACGATTGGCGCAAGTGCGAGGCAAGACTGAACGCCTTCCCGCAATTCATCACCGAGATCGATGGGCTGGATATTCATTTCATTCACGTTGGTTCGAGACACGAGAACGCGTTGCCGCTCATCGTTACGCACGGGTGGCCGGGTTCGATCATCGAACAGATGAAGATTATCGATCCGCTCACCAATCCCACGGCCCATGGCGGAAGCGCAGCGGACGCATTCGACGTGGTGATTCCATCGATGCCGGGCTACGGTTTTTCGGGCAGGCCGACTACAACCGGCTGGGATCCCGACCACATCGCGCGCGCCTGGGTCACGCTGATGAAGCGTCTTGGATACAAGAAATTTGTGGCGCAAGGCGGCGACTGGGGCGCGGTCATCGTAGATCTGATGGGTGTGCAAGCGTCTCCGGAATTGCTCGCCATTCACACCAACATGCCTGGCATCTTTCCAGCCGAGATTGACCAGGCGGCTTTTTCCGGGAAGCCGGCGCCATCCGGTCTTTCAGCCGACGAGAAGGTCGCTTACGAGCGTCTACAGTTCGTATATCAAAAAGGAATCGCCTACGGGTTCCAGATGGGTCTGCGGCCGCAGACATTGTATGGAATCGCCGACTCACCGGTCGGCCTTGCGGCTTATTTCCTTGATCACGACGCGCGCAGCTACGCGCTGATCTCGCGCGTCTTTGCGGGAGAACCCGAAGGCCTCACTCGCGACGACATTCTCGACAACATCACAATCACATGGTTGACGAACACGGCGCTTTCGGGCGCCCGTCTCTATTGGGAATATTGGGGCAAAGGAGGATACTTCAATGTGAAGGGCGTCTCCATCCCAGTGGCTGTGAGCGTCTTCCCTGACGAACTGTATCCTGCGCCACGGAGCTGGGCCGAGAAAGCATATCCCAATCTCATCCATTACAACCGACTCCCAAAAGGTGGGCACTTTGCGGCCTGGGAACAGCCGAAGCTCTTTTCAGAAGAGGTTCGCGCGGGCTTCAGGTCGCTGCGGTAGGGTTGTTCACAAGAGAGGAGGAGATGCGCCATGCCTGACACTTCGCAGTTCAACACCGACCGCACCTATCCGGGCCGGTGGACGATCACCTTCAGCAACCCGCCGATCAACATGTTTGTTCCCACAACGATCGTCGAATTGGGAGCGCTAATGACCGACCTCGAGGGGGATCCGTCGGTGAAGGTCGTAGTGTTCCAGTCGGCGAATCCCGATTTTTTCATCGCCCATCTCGACGTATCCAAGGCAGCTGAACGGCCAGAGGTGCTGGGCCTTTGGCGCGACTTTGTGCTGCGCCTCTCGTCCACGCCAGTCGTGAGCATCGCCAAGATTCGCGGCCGCACGCGCGGCATCGGTAACGAGTTCGTGCTGGCCTGCGACATGCGCTTCGCCAGCCGGCAAAGCGCCCTATTCGGCAACCCCGAGATCGGCGTCGGACTGGTCCCGGGCGGCGGAGCGCTGGAATGGCTCCCGCGCTTGGTCGGC
>DATIFR010000059.1:0-2136 GCA_035455145.1 Nitrospira sp. | reverse complement strand
AGCGGATCTTTCGTTGTTCGCTGAGGGGGAGTGCGCTGGCAACGGTGCCGGCATCGAGAAGCAGACTGTCATTCAACAAGAAGCCGCAGGTGTTACAGGTGCGGCGCCCCTCCGGGGTGTCCAGCATGCCGTCAGAGCCATGGCAGCCCAGAATCCTAATCTTCACGTGCGAGGCTCCGCATAGCCGGCCCGGCGCGCCAAAGTCACGAACTGAAGCAAGGTCAAGAGAGGGGCCGAATCAGTTGCCAGCACCGATGGTATCCGCCTTTTGCTGATGGTTCCTGTCGATGGAACCGGCACCGCCATGTGTGCGGTGATCGAAAATACTGCGTCCCGTTTCTACCGATGCTGTTGTCGAAGCGCGAACAGATTGGTCGCCGTACGAACTTTATCCAATAAGGTCTCACGGCTGACAGGCTTTCTGAGCCAATCACTGACCCCCTCCTGAACGATTCCCTCGAGAAATACCGTATCGGATGCCCCGCTCAGCACGACAATCGGAATATCGGGAAAGTGCTTTCGGAAATGTTCGATGAGCGCTTTGCCACCCATGTGTGGCATTTCCAAATCACAGAGCAGCGCGCAGACTTTGGCCGAGGTGTCCGCCATCGCCATCAATTGCATGGCCGTTTCACCATCTGGGGCGGTTAATATACCATAGCCCTCGCGCGCAAGAACGAGTCGGACTGTATCACGTATGCCGGCATCGTCATCGACAATCAGGATGGTTCCATGCATGAGTCGAAGGTCCTCCCTAATGAGTCTGGGGGTAGAAACTGAGATAGTTGAGCCAATTCAGGGCCGGCGGAGAGTGGGTTTCGCCTGCCCGGAGCCGTTAACCGCATGGCCGTCTCCCGTAGTCATTAATCTGACAGTGCCGAGCAGGGGTTCTCTCTGTAAAGGCTCGGACTTCAATGGGTTGCAATGTACTGTGGATAAGGAGAAGAGTGAATAGCCCCAAACGAGGGGGGAGCCTATTCGAGGGGATTGAGCAGGGAGGGATTAGAAGAGTAAAAAATGTCCCAAGATGTATGGGTAACCGGTTTCCCGTATCCGGGGAGATATCTGGTTGGTGGAGATTGCGGTCAGCCATGAAGAGTACGCGACGGAATCATGATGACTGGCACAACGCAAAGGCGCACTTCATAAAGTGAGCGACTATTTTTTAGCGGTGGCGCGGGAAGGACGAGCATGCTAATGGGGCGAGTCCTCATCGTTGATGACGAGGAGCATGTCAGAAAAACAGTCGGCCTCGCACTGAAACAAGGTGGCTACGAGATTCTGGAAGCTGTTGACGGTGATCAAGCGATCGCCATGATCCAATCATCTCCAACCGGCTTCTCCGTCCATGCGATCATCTGTGACATTGATCTGCCGAAGGTGAACGGACATGATGTCGTCGCATTCATCCGGGCGAAGCTCCCGTCGGTGCCTGTCATTGTATTGACAGGCCAACCCGATGTCCAGGGAGCGGCTTCCCTGTTCAAGCAAGGCGTTGTGGACTATCTCATCAAGCCGGCCCAGGCACAAACGCTATTGGATTCGGTCAGGCGGGCGATCGGTGAACAGGCGTTGATGGGCTAGTACTCCTGCACAAGATTGCCGCTATCATCGGCCCTCCAAGGACCCCCCATTTATTTCAGACGATCGCTGAGGAGCGAGTCGAGTCTTTCGGCGCATGAGGCAGCCGGATGTGTATCGTCGTTCCCACTCCGAGTTCACTCTCGACCCAGATGGTCCCCCCATGAGCATCAACCACGTCTTTCACGATTTTCGTGCCGAGTCCCGTGCCGCCCGGCTTAGTGCTGATGACGCGTTTGGTGAATAGCCGATCTCTAACCTCAGGCGGCATCCCGCGGCCCGTATCGATGACGGATACCACGACAGACCCTTCGGGGGTCGACGTTTGTCCGCGCACAGTGACCGAGCCCCCTGGGGGGACTTCAGGGATCGCGTTGTTGATCAAATTAAAGAAGGCGTTATAGAGGCGTCGCGGATCGGCGACGATCAGCGGCAGCAACTCAAGGTCTTCGGTGATCAATCTGACGTTTCGTTCCTGAGCCATCTTGCCCAACGACCGAAACACGTTGCTGGTGATAGTGGACAGATCGCATGCGGAAAACTCAAGGGGCGTGC
>DATIFR010000058.1:0-1241 GCA_035455145.1 Nitrospira sp. | reverse complement strand
AAGCGGGATCTACCGAGACCATCACTGTGCCTTCCAGCACTTGAAGGAGGATATTTCCGGCAAGTTCTCGTCGCCATCCACGTAAGAGCGGGAGGTCCACAGTCGCTTTCTTGTCCTTGGCATCAACGAGCGCCTGCAAATCCGCGCTGGTTGCCAGCAATGTCGGAGCAATCTCGGCCTCCGCCGCGCGTGCTTTCAATACGGCCTGAAGGAGTTCGACCAATCCGATCGACTCTGGTTCCGGTTTCCGCTCGCGGGGGACTTCCGGCCAGCCAGAGGGTGGAAGGGCCAATGCCGTGTTAATCACAGCAATCAGTTGTTCTCCGTTCCGATCGATCTCAGAGCCGTGCATGCCACGAAGTCCGCGCAGTTCCTCCACCGTCCGCGGAGGATGACGCGCGAGCTGCAGAAGAACTTCATCCCGCAAGACACGGCCACGCGGAACATTGCGGCGGCGTGCTTCGGTTTCCCGCCAGGCGGCGAGCTCTCTCAGAATCGCAGCTTGCCTCGGTTTGAGACTGTCCCATCCGCGGATCCGTTGATAGCGATCAAGGGGCTCTTTGCTCTTCTCCCCCACCGAGGTTTCCAGGCGGGAAAACTCTTCCCGGACCCATTCGACACGACCCAATGCATGCAGCCGCTTGTGAAGATGCGCGTGGATCGGCAAGAGGAATTGGACATCCTCGGCTGCGTACGCAATCTGGTCTCGTGAGAGCGGACGCGCACTCCAGTTGGTGAAGGTATGGGCTTTTGCCAGTTTGGTTCCATGGATTCGTTGGACGAGATTGGCATAGGCAACTTGCGCGCCGAATCCAAGCATTGCGGCGGCGATCTGCGTGTCAAAAAACGGTTTAGGGATCTGTCCGGCGTGGATGGCGAAGAGATCGAGATCCTGCCGGCCTGCATGGACAACTTTCTCTATCCCAGGATCACAAAGAAGCTCCCAGAACCGTGCGAGTGAACCGTCGGCTTGGACGGCGGGAAAATCAATGACGGCCGAAATGTCCTGTGCGGCGACCTGAATAAGTTCAAGTTTTGGGACAAAACTGTCTTCTCCAACAAATTCCGTATCGAGGGCCAGGCGTGTGCTTGATTGAAGACGTTCGCAAAGTGATTCAAGTTCGCGGCGGCTCGTGATGTAGCTGTTGTGAGAAGGAGGTGTGGCTGCCACTGGTTACTCGGCTGGGCTATATGGACGATCTGGCGGGCGCATCGGTTCGGTATTGCTCAGGCTCAAGTAT
>DATIFR010000057.1:0-4190 GCA_035455145.1 Nitrospira sp. | reverse complement strand
GATCGTGAGAGCTTTGATTTCGTCGGAATTGTACCCCAGTGAACGGCGAGCCGCGTCGTTGGCGTAGATGAGGCGCTGCTTCATGTCGGCCCAGAAGATTCCGTCGCCGGCATGATCGACAGCGAACAACGCCAGTCGCATTCGTTGTTCGCTTTGGCCGAGTGCGGCGGCAGTTTGTCCCCGTCGTCGATCGGCGTCATTCAATGACCTCGCGATCCACCAGAGCAACAGGAACATTGTTGCCGTGGCCAGCGTGGCAAAAATGGCAAGCCCTTCCGCAGTGCCGTAGAACCCCTGACGTTCTCCGTACAACCGAATCCAGCCGATGGCCGGAAACACCAACAAGGCCACCGGCAGCAGTCGCCTGAGCATGTAACCACCGGCTCCCTCACTCGTCACGACCGCCATCATGCCGCGGCCAGGGTGCAGGCTCAGAATTCCGATTCCCACGCCGAGGAGGGTCAGCGCCGTATGCGGCGCCATGGGATTGAATCGACCGATTCCGTACAGGAAGCGCTCGTCATAGAGATAGCCGAGCGAGGCGATGAAGCCGAGAAGCATGGCGCCGATTACGAGCCCGTCGCAGAGGAAGGCCCACGCGTGCTCCTTCTTCAATTGCATGAGGAGCGCACTCCCAAGCAACACAAGAGCCATGGCGCTGTTCAATCCCATTCGGCCGGGGGCCCATGCCCCGGCGAGGGCTGACGATTCACGGAATAGCCATTCATCGAACCCCGGATTCCAACTCAACAGGGATTCGAGACCGGTGAGCGCTCCGATCGCCGTCACGGCTCCGGCAGCTCCAATGGCCAGCCAACGGCTGAACGCGGATGGCTGCTGAAGCGAGAATCCGGAGAGCGCGATGCCGAGCAACGCGAACCCCAGAGCGGCATTCGGCTTCATCGAAACAAAGCCGGGAATGAAACTTTGCAGAGCGGTGTTGTCGATACTCCAGCCGACGAGGACCAGCGCCCCTACCAGAAGAGACAAGCCGCCGGCAATCGGAGCTGTGAGATTGGAGAAACGCGAACGAAGTGGCGCAAATGAAGTCACGTCAACTCGCGTATGAAGGAAAGCTAGCGCAGGCAGAATGGATTGAAACGGGAGGTTTGTCAAGAGATCGCCGGGCTATCGAGGACAACGGGGATCAACTCAAGAAACAACCGGGAAAGGCCGTCAGTCGATGATCTCGACCTTCTTCCCCATCGTTTTGGCCCGCTTCAGACAGTCCGCATCGGAGACAGAACAACGAAGCATATCGAGTTCAGTTTCCTCGACAATCTCGACTTTCTTGCCTTGGGCCTTGGCCTGCTTGAGACAGTTGGTATCCGTCGCCACGCACTTGACGGAATCGGATGCTGCCGGAGCGTTCACCACCGTGACTTGTTTGCCTTGCTCTTTTGCCCTCTTAAGGCACTCCTGATCCGTTGCCACGCACTGAACCGTTTCCTCTGTCTTGTTGATCGCCTTGTCGACGGTTTGATCGATCCGCTGGTTGGTCCGCTCGCGGGCCTTCTGCTCGGCGCTATCTTTGGCACGATCCAGAATGCCGTCGAAAATCCCTTGAGCCTGCGCGGCGGAGCTGACCAACATCAGCGCGATCACGAGGAGCCCTCCGAGCCTGTATCCAGACATGATGCGCCTCCTTTTCACTCGAAACAGGATGTCCAAACACTCTAGGGGACCAACCATAGCACAAGCAAGGGAAAGAGAAAAAGACTGCTGGGCGGCGGATACACTTTTGCCCTCGCAACTTCATAGGGGGCAGCTGCGCAATGTCGTTGCTGCGACAATTCGTGGCAATCCGGGAACAGAAGGAAGAATTGGAAATAGTTGCAGGGGCCAAATGTTCGACAACAACCGGCTACATACCGCCCGCCCTTCGACTCGAGGCGAAAGAGCTTTGTCCACCACACTTCGAAGAGATAGGCGGCCCTCCGGCCAAGGACCGGCGCCGTATGGATTTCGATGTACTGACCGGCTTCGGGAGCGCGAGACATCAGCAAACGCACCCCTCCTGCATTCCGATCGAGCGCAATGGCATGACCTGTTTCGATGACAATGGCCTGCCCTCCTACATGATCGATCATTTGATAGGAGCATGGCTGGCACTGCGCCACTCTCGCAGTCTGCCGTAGCTCACCCTCTGGTCCCGTCCATACAAATTCGGCTGTCCCCCCTTGAGCGACCCCTCGTTCACGAATCAATCGAGTGACCTGTTGCATATGTATACTGTTCAGCCATCGTCCACCTCCGAGCCAGCAAGTGTAGTATGTGACTTCACTGATCAATGCCCGTACCTGTTACTCAAGACACCCTTCCTTATGATCGCAGGCTCCTTCACAAAACCTCTTCTCGCCACGGCAGAGGGGAATCGAAGGGTACTCACATCAGGTTCAAGCAGGAATCGCTGCAGATATCCGCGTTTTCAGAGGCCTCTCGCAACTGTACTGTTTGGCCTACACAATGGAAGGATCTACCTTCGCCCCTGAAGCCCGACCGAAGCAAGGTTCTCTATGAATCTCGTCATCACCTGGCTCATAACCCATTCGCCCGGTCTTGCACCAGGGGAGGGCAAAAGTTATTCTTGACTGATCGTTCCATAATTGAGTACTCTAGATTTCTCAATTGAGATAACCTCATGCCGCGCCCCAAAGAATTCAATCCAGACGAAGCACTCGAGAAAGCCATGCAGGTCTTCTGGCACAAGGGTTATGAAGCCACGTCGATGGAAGAGCTACTCACTGCGATGGACATCAATCGCGGCAGTCTCTACGCCACCTTCGGCGACAAACGAGAACTGTTCTTGAAAGCGATGGATCGCTATTGCTCGGGTGGCGGCATCGGCAACCGGATCTCTATCTTAAACGAACCAGGCCCTGCAATTCCGCTGATTCGCCGTTTCATCGGCGCCATGCTCGAATTCGGCCTCTCAGATCCCCTGCGACGCGGCTGCATGATCACGAACACCGTCATGGAACTGGCCTCGCACGAGAAGGATATCGCGCGAAGAGTGGCGGGGCGATTGCAGATGGCGGAAGAGGCCTTCTTCAAACTCCTGACGCGCGCGAGGCGAGAGGGAGAACTCGCGAACGATAAAGACCCGCGCGCGCTGGCACGAGTCCTGGTCACGATGATGCAAGGCACGATTGTGATGATTAAGGCTGGAACGCCGGCGGATATCGTGAAGCAGACGGCTAAAACGGCGCTTTCGATCCTGGACTGAACGGCCATCTCTTTTTTGGGGTTCATATCGGAAGGGCCGTTCACACGTGATGGCTGGAGGGACTTCCATGAAACTGGATGACCACCCGACCGTTCAACTGCTGCGCCGGACACACCCCGAACAGTCCTTCCCGGTTTCAGCGAGCACACTGGATGCCGTATGGCTTCGGACGATCTGTCTCGATGCGGGAGCCGCCGATGTGGGCTTCGTCGAATTGGGACGACCGGCACTGGCTGATCAACGCGACGACATCCTCCGGATTTTCCCGCAGGCGCAGTCCCTCATCAGTTTCGTCGTGCGAATGAACCGCGAGCCGATTCGTAGCTCGGCCCGATCAGTCGCCAACCTCGAGTTCCACCACGTTGGCGAGCGTGTGAACGACACCGCCCGGACGATCGTCGCAGCACTCGAGGCCCGCGGGGTGCGCGCCCTGAATCCATCGATGGGATTCCCCATGGAGATGGACCGCTTCCCCGGCAAGATCTGGGTCATCTCGCATAAACCGATCGCGGTCCAGGCAGGTCTCGGCCAGATGGGGATTCACCGCAACGTGATTCATCCCAAATTCGATAATTTCGTGCTCTTGGGTACCATCGTCCTGGATGCCAAGATCAGCGCCTACGATGTTCCAATAACCTATAATCCCTGCCTGGAATGCAAACTCTGCGTGGCGGCCTGCCCGACCGGTGCGATTGGTGCAGACGGACATTTCGACTTCTCGGCCTGCTATACGCACAACTATCGCGAGTTCATGGGCGGTTTTACCAGTTGGGTGGAACAGGTCGCTTCGAGTCGCACGGCGCGGGATTATCGCAAACAGGTGTCCGACTCGGAATCGGCCTCCATGTGGCAAAGCCTCTCATTCGGCGCCAACTACAAGGCCGCCTACTGTCTCGCCGTGTGCCCTGCGGGCGAGGAGGTGATCGCCCCCTATCTCGTTAACTCCAAGCGTCACATCGAAGAA
>DATIFR010000056.1:0-1547 GCA_035455145.1 Nitrospira sp. | reverse complement strand
TACGGCTCGGAGGTGGTCAATTCCGGATTCTCGTATTTCGGGTCAACGTCGGTGGCCGCCCACAGCACGGCCTGGCCGACGGTCATACCCAGGAAGTTGTGCCAGCCGATTTCTTCAAGATGCGGGTCCTGGAACGCTTCCATCGTGACCATGTGGATCGGACCGCGACCGGCATTGACCTCACTGATCAGTGCATGGTTACGCAAACAGGTCGGGATTGGCCGATGGGTCCTGTGCGAAGCTTCCGGATCCAGGTACTCCTTGCCGACCATCTCCTGCAGTTGCGGCCACCACTTGGATTCATACTCTTCACCCAGACCATTCTGGGTGTAGGTCTTGAGGTGCAGGAAGTAGGCACCCACCGGACCGTAACCGTCCTTGAATCGAGCCAGTACAATACGGTTCTCCATCTGGGTCATCTTGGCGCCGGCGCCGATCATCAGGCCATAGGCCGAGCCCGATGACCACGGGGCATACCAGACACGACCGGCACCTTCACCGACCGAACGCGGCTTGTAGATGTTGGATGCACCGCCGGCACCGACGATGACGGTTTTGGACTTGAATACGTGGTAGTTACCGGTACGTACGTTGAAACCGACAGCACCGGCCACGCGGTTCTCCTTGGCTTCGTCCATCAGCAGATGGGTGACGCAGATACGGTTGAAAACCTTGTCAGCCGACTTCTTCGCGGCCTCGGCGACGATCGGCTTGTAGGACTCACCGTGGATCATGATCTGCCATCGCCCTTCACGCTGATAGGCACCGGTCTTGGGGTTACGCATCAGCGGCAGGCCCCATTCCTCGAACTGGTGCACCGCCGAGTCGACATGGCGAGCCATATCGAACAGCAGGTCCTCACGGACCATGCCCATCAGGTCGATACGCGCGTAGCGCACGTGGTCTTCCGGATTGTTCTCGCCGAAACGGGTGCCCATGTAGCAATTGATCGCGTACAGGCCCTGTGCGACTGCACCGGAACGGTCGATGTTCGCCTTCTCGGCGATGACGATCTTCTTGTCCTGCCCCCAGTACCTGGCTTCAAAGGCCGCACCGGTGCCACCGAGGCCAGCACCAGCAACCAGGATGTCAATGTTGTCTTCGACGATAGTCTCGTAAGCCATCAGTAGTACACTCCTTCTTTCATCTTCAGACCAGCGGACTCGAGCGTGTGGATATCACCGTCATCGAGACGAATGTACTTGGGCTCGTTATACAACAGCTGGCTGTCGCGCTGTTCCTGGCTTGGAGACGGCACGTCACGTAGTTGCGGCTGGCCCGTTCCCCAGGGTTTGGTCGTGATGGGCGCCAGCAGCTCGAAATCTTTTTTGCCGTTGCGGAACTTGATGCGCCAGGCGATGACACCTTTCTCCTCGTCGCGCTTCACTCGTACCGAGTGGCCCAGCGGCGCGAAGTCTGCATACCCGCGGCAGTCAATCGCCTGATGCGGGCAGGCCTTGACGCAGGAGTAGCACTCCCAGCACATGTTGGGCTCAATGTTGTAGGCGCGACGGGTTACCTTGTCGATATGCATAATGTCTGACGGG
>DATIFR010000055.1:0-36885 GCA_035455145.1 Nitrospira sp. | reverse complement strand
GAGGAGCGGGAGTATCTCCGCATGGTGCGACAGCTGAGGATTCAGACCAAGAAGCTTCCACTTCCAGCCTTTGCAACGATGCCTCCGGTTGCGGTGGCTCCGGCGGATGACCAACAAGCGAGGCGTCCGCGACCGCCTCGGCACGGGGATTCCACCAACAGACGGTTTCACGAGAACGGCAGCGGAGAGTCGTTCCGCCGGCACGGGGCGTCATCCGGCGGGCCGAGACGATTTGGTCGCTGATTTAGGAGTTCACGCGGCGCATTCCTGTACGGAAGACGGGCAGGCCCTCGAGGGCCTGCCCGTCTTGTCTTGTAGTCGGTCGTGAACGGGTCCATCCCTGCGTGGTACAGTATCGGACGGAAGGTCATCTCATGCCGCAGTTCAAACTCGAAGCTCTCTTCAAGCCGTGTGGAGATCAAGGCCAGGCTATCGACAAGCTCGTAGCCGGCATCGAAGCCGGTCTGAAACACCAGGCGCTACTCGGTGTGACTGGCTCCGGCAAGACGTTTACCATGGCCAACGTGATTGAGCGGGTTCAGAAACCCACGCTCGTGCTGGTTCATAACAAAACGCTGGCGGGGCAACTCTATCAAGAGTTCAAACAGTTCTTCCCCCACAACGCGGTCGAATACTTCATCAGCTATTACGATTATTACCAGCCTGAAGCCTACATTCCCCAGACCGATACCTACATCGCGAAAGATTCGTCGATCAACGATGCGATCGACCAGATGCGTCATGCCGCGACGACGTCGTTGCTCCAGCGAAACGACGTGGTGATTGTTTCATCCGTCTCCTGCATCTATGGCCTGGGCTCGCCCGAGGTCTATCACGGGATGGTGGTGTATCTCGAAGAAGGGATGGAAATCCGACGGGAAAAAATATTGGCCAAGCTTGTTGAGATTCAATACGCCCGCAATGACGTGGATTTTCATCGCGGGACGTTTCGTGCAAGAGGTGACGTCATCGAGATCTTTCCCGCGTCGAATGAGGCAATCTCGGTCCGCATCGAGTTGTTCGGCGATGTGGTGGATGCCATCCATGAAATCGATCCGCTGACGGGCAAGTCCCTGAAGAAACTCCCGAAAGTCGCGGTCTATCCCAATACGCACTATCTCATCGCTCCAGACCGCTATGAGAAGGCGATCACCGGCATCGAAGAAGAGCTCGATGAACGTGTCGCCTATTTCAAGAAACACAACCAGCTTGTCGAGGCGCAGCGGATCGCGCAGCGGACGAAGTTCGACCTGGAGATGATTCGTGCGATGGGCTATTGCCACGGGATCGAAAACTACTCGCGTCATCTAAGCGGTCGGGCTCCGGGGGAGCCGCCGCCGACGCTCATCGACTACTTTCCCAAGGATTTTTTGTTGATCGTGGACGAATCTCACGCCACCATTCCTCAAGTCGGCGGGATGTATGAGGGAGACTATTCCCGCAAGCGTACCCTGGTGGAGTATGGATTTCGCCTGCCCTCTGCCGTCGATAACAGACCGCTCAAATTTCCGGAGTTCGAGCGCTGCATCAATCAGGTGGTTTACGTCTCGGCGACCCCCGGTCCATACGAGTTGGAGCATGTGAACGGAGAAGTGATCGAACAGATTATCCGTCCGACTGGCTTGCTGGATCCCCTGATCGACGTCCAGCCGGCGAAAGGCCAGGTGGATCATCTGCTCGGGCAGGTGCGGGCAGAGGTTTCGGCGGGGGGGCGGGTGCTCGTTACGACTCTCACCAAACGCATGGCGGAAGACTTGAGCGAGTACTATCACGAGCTGGGAATCAAAGTGCGGTATCTTCATTCAGACATCAAGACACTCGAACGCGCCGAAATCGTCCGCGATCTTCGGCGCGGAGTCTTCGATGTGCTCGTGGGAATCAACCTGCTACGCGAAGGATTGGATATTCCCGAAGTCAGTCTGGTCGCGATTCTCGACGCCGATAAGGAGGGATATCTGCGCTCCTTCCGGTCGCTCATCCAAACAGCAGGCCGGGCCGCGCGCAATGTGCGGGGGCGGGTCACGCTGTACGGCGACGTCGTGACGGACTCGATGAAAGCGGCGATTGACGAAACGGTTCGCAGGCGCAGGATCCAGGCCGACTACAATGCGGCTCACGGGATTGTGCCGGCGAGTATCAAGAAAGAGATACCAACGTTGGAGTATGCCGATGCCTACGTTGAACCGGAGCAATTAGCGCTGGCTGCCGAATCGCAGCACGAGTACGGAACAGAGGAAGCCTGCGAACAACTGATCAAGCGGCTGGAGCTTGAGATGAAGGCGGCGGCCAAGGAGCTGGATTTTGAGCGTGCGGCGGCCATACGAAACCGCATCCGTACCTTGAAGCTGAAAGATTTGGAACTGAAGTCAGAAGTTTAGACGTTCTTGTAGAGGTAGATCCCGAGGAACATGCCGAGGACGCTCAGCAGGCTGATTTTCAAGCTAAAGCCAAGCGTGATCTTCAGAAGAATAAGATCGATCGTCAGGGGTGGGCTGATACCGGGCGTGACAGCGGTTATAAAGAACGCTTGGATCGTGCCTCCCTTCGGGGCCATAACTTGAAGGACTTCCCCTAGAATTCCGCCGAGTAATCCGCCGATCAGGAGGAAAAGCAGTAAGACCCAGGGGGATTTTCTCACGCCGACTGCCTCATAACTCGTTGACCAGCCTCGCCGAATGACCGATACGACCATATCGAATGACCCCTAGTGTGTCAACTCAAAGTTGATAGAGGCTCCCTTGACTTCTGGAGGGGCCTCCTTTAGACTGCCCGATGCTCTTTTGCTAGATTTTTCGAGGCGATCGGAGATCTGGATGTAAGGCTTCGGTTGCCTTTTTCTTTGGTGTGTGATGCTGGATTCTCTCAGCGAAAAATTTGAAAAGATCCTGAAGAAGCTCCGTGGTAGCGGTGTCCTCACCGAGCAGAACATCGCGGAAGCGTTGAAGGAAGTTCGTCTTGCTCTACTCGAAGCCGATGTCAAC
Source organism: Nitrospira sp. (assembly GCA_035455145.1). Taxonomy (GTDB): domain Bacteria; phylum Nitrospirota; class Nitrospiria; order Nitrospirales; family Nitrospiraceae; genus Nitrospira_C. The sequence goes on along the minus strand of DATIFR010000055.1, from coordinate 33,904 downwards.
TTCAAGATTGTCAAAGATTTCATCGAGCGGGTGCGCGAAAAGGCCGTTGGGCAGGATGTATTGCAGAGTCTGACGCCGGGCCATCAGGTGGTCAAGGTCGTCTGGGACGAGTTGCGTGCGATGATGGGCGGCGAAAGGGCTGGTCTTTCGCTTGCAGCGACACCGCCGACCGTCGTGATGATGGTTGGTCTGCAAGGCGCTGGAAAGACGACCACCTGCGGCAAGCTGGCAAAACTATTCAAGAATCAAGGTAAGCGAGTTCTCCTGGTCGCGGCAGATCCCCGGCGTCCTGCGGCCGGAGATCAATTGGCCAGTTTGGGACGCGATCTCGGGATCGATGTGCATCGACTCGATCAGGCAGGGGCTTCGCAAACAGATGTCGTGCGAATCTGCCAGGCCGGTGTCGAGCGAGGCCGCGATCAGGGATTTGATCTTGTTGTGCTGGATACCGGTGGCCGCCTCCACATCGATGACGAATTGATGGGGGAATTGGTCGCGGTCAAGTCCGCTGTGCAGCCCCACGAAGTGTTGCTGGTGGCGGATGCGATGACGGGTCAGGATGCCGTCACGATGGCCAGCCAGTTTGATCAACGAGTGGGGCTGACCGGAATCATCCTGACCAAGGTGGAAGGTGATGCGCGGGGCGGCGCCGTGTTGTCCATCAGGGCCGTCACGGGCAAACCGATCAAGTTTCTTGGCATTGGAGAGAAGCTGGATGCGCTTGAGCTGTTTCATCCGGATCGGATGGCTTCGCGTATCCTGGGAATGGGCGATGTGCTTTCCCTGATCGAGAAGGCGCAAGAGACGTTTACGCGCGAGCAGGCGGAAGAGGCTCAAAAGCGGTTGACCAGCAGCACGTTTACGTTAGAGGATTTTCGAGCTCAGTTGGGACAGGTCAGCAAGCTCGGCTCGTTGGATCAAATTCTGGGAATGTTGCCAGGCGGCCAAAAGTTAAAAGGCGCCATGGACGGGCACATGCCGGAACGGGAAATGAAGCGAGTCCTCGCGATCATCGATTCGATGACGGCCCGCGAGCGTCGCGATCACACCATGGTCAACGGGAGCCGGAAGAAACGCATCGCGCGTGGCAGCGGGACAAACGTGATGGAAGTGAACCGATTGATCAAGCAGTTCCTATCGGCGCGAAAGATCGCCAAGGTGATGACAGGAGCAGGAGGGCGTCGGCAACTCGCGCAGCTCTTGCGTTCAATGTAAGTTCGAAATCAGGGACCCCGGGCAGGTGTGTCTCGTAGAGAAGGAGGATGACAGTGGCCGTTCATTTAAGGTTGACGAGGACAGGACGACATAAGCGACCGGTCTATCGCGTGATAGCGGCGGATTCCCGCAAGCCTCGCGACGGACGTTTCTTAGAGATTTTGGGTATTTTTGATCCCTTGAAGGAAGCAGGCTTGCCGGAATTGAAACAGGAGCGCGTGCTCTCTTGGCTTCACCAGGGCGCTCAGCCAACGGTGACCGTCAAGACGCTGCTTCGTCGTTCGGGCCTGTGGAAGCAGTTTGAGGCGGAGAAGGCGGCGAAGAAGAAGAAGGCCTAAATCGTGACCACCGTTCAAGCAGACCTCGTGACCATCGGAAAGATCGAACGGCCCTTCGGCGTGCACGGCGCGGTGAAGGTTCGATCCTTGAGTGATGTGCCGGGCCGGTTCGATAGTCTGGGTGAAGTCAGCGTGATGGAGTTGACGGGGCGGACGGTCGATCGGACTGTCACGCATGTGCGCAGGGCCGGTCCCACGTATATCGTGCAGTTCGCCTGCATCACGACGCCGGAAGAAGCGGGGACGCTTCGCGGCGGATTGATCCAAGTCCCTCGATGTGAGCCCTCGGCTCGCACGGGGAATACACTGTACGAGTGTGATCTCATCGGCCTGACAGTGGTGGATGAAGACGGACGTGAACTGGGGCTCGTCGAGACGATTTGGGAGCTGCCAGGCCACCAGGTATTTGTCGTGCGGAAGAATGACCGAGAGCTGCTCATTCCAGCGGCAAAGAATTTTGTCGTGAAGGTGGATCTGGTACAGCGGCGGATGACGGTGCGCGGGATCGAGGGATTAGTCGAGGATCGCCATGCGCTGTGACGTCATTACCTTGTTTCCTGAGATGGTGGCACCGGTGCTCGGGAGCAGCATCCTGAAGCGCGCGCAAGAAAAGGGTTTGCTCGACGTGAAGGTGCATAATCTGCGGGACTACACGTTGGATAAGCACAAGGTGGCCGACGATGTGCCCTATGGCGGCGGGGCCGGTATGGTCATGAAAGCTGAGCCGATCCTATGTGCGGTGGAGCAAATTAAGGCTGGTTATGAACAGGCTGGCGAACAGATTCGGCTGTTGCTGCCATCGCCGCACGGGCGTCCGTTCACGCAGGTTTATGCACAGGACCTGGCAGCGGAGTCGCGCCGTCTTGTGATCCTCTGCGGCCATTACGAAGGAATCGATGAGCGGGTCCGGGTGGCGCTCCAGCCGGAGGAGGTATCGGTCGGAGACTATGTCTTGACGGGAGGCGAGTTGCCGGCGCTCATTCTCATCGACGCGGCAGCGCGACTGATTCCCGGCGTGTTGGGGGATCCCGAATCGATCGTCGAGGAATCGTTTACGGATTCGTTGCTGGAGTATCCGCACTACACCAGACCGGCGGACGTTCGTGGCATGACGGTTCCGGAGGTGTTGCTTTCAGGTCACCACGAAGCAATTCGTCTTTGGCGCAGGAAGGAAGCGTTGCGGGCGACCTATGAGAAGCGGCCCGATCTGCTCAAGGACCGGGTTTTTACCGTTGAGGACAGACAATTGTTGGATGACATTATTCGCGAAGGCGTGCGCGGCACGCCGGTTCGATGTGGGGAGGAGGGGTGAGGTCATGAATCAGTTAGAGCGGGTTCAACGGTCGTTGCAGAAGAAGTCGGTTCCTCACTTTGAGATCGGGGACACGGTTCGTGTCCACGTCAAGGTGATCGAAGGAGAAAAAGAACGTATTCAGGTCTATGAAGGGGCAGTCATTGCCCGAAAGGGAAGCCTCAATACGGAGATGTTTACTGTGCGCAAGGTTTCTTACGGCGTCGGCGTGGAGCGAATATTCCCTGTTCATTCGCCGATCGTCACGAAGATCGACGTAGTGCGCCAAGGAAAAGTGCGCCGGGCCAAGCTCTATTACCTGCGCGGGAAGAAGGGCAAGTTCTCCAGGGTCGAAGATCGGGAGTTTGTGGGAGAGGGCAAAGCACAGCCCGGGTCCGTGCGCGCGACTGAGTCGGCGGATGCGCCGGAAGAAGCGGCGGCAGCCGCGAAGTCCTAATTCTTTCCTGTTCTGTCGACCACGAGGGTCGTGCGTGCCGGCACGCACACTGTAGGCAACTTCGTGGGACCCACCGACGAATTTGAATTGGAAGCCAGGCGATGCGGCTACCGCCGGATCGCCGGTCTTGACGAAGCCGGACGGGGCCCGCTCGCGGGCCCCGTCGTCGCGGCTGCGGTCGTCTTGCCGAGCCGCTGTCATCTCATCGGCTGCGACGACTCCAAGCAGCTATCTGAATCAGATCGCGAACGCCTGTATCAAATTATTAGCGAGCGGGCGGTTGGCATAGGAATCGGCTCGGCGAGCCAGGAAGAAGTCGACCGGCTGAACATTCTTGAAGCCACGCGCCTGGCCATGCGTCGGGCCATTGCGGCGTTGTCGCCTCAGCCGGATTGTCTGCTGATCGACGCGGTAGCGCTGCCTGGATGCGCGATTCCCACCCGTTCAATTATTAAGGGCGATGCATTGTCAATCTCGGTTGCGGCCGCATCCATTGTGGCGAAGGTCACCAGGGATCGTCTTATGGCGGAGTACCACCAGCTCTATCCCCACTACAATTTTCTTTCCCATAAAGGCTACGGGACTGACGAACACTTGCGGCAGCTTGCGGTGCACGGACCCTGTCCGATTCACCGGAAGACCTTTGCGCCGGTCGCAGAGATGATTGCGCATCTTTCCAGCCAGCAGCAGACGGTTTCTCGTCAGGAGGAATCCCAGAGGACGATAGCATGACATTGCTTGACCCCAGACGACTCTTTGGGCAAGAAGGAGAGGCGACGGCAGAGCGTTACTTGCGGCGGAAGGGCTACCGAATCGTCGCGAAGAATCTCCGGTCCACATTGGGGGAATTGGATCTGGTCGCGGAGGATGGGAAAGTATTGGTATTTGTCGAGGTGAAGGCACGCAGGAGCGAGGATTTCGGGGGAGCGATCCACGCCGTCCATCGTCATAAGCAGGAAAAGTTGATCCAATTGGCGTCTCAATATCTTGCCAAGCATCACCTGACCGATCGCGCCTGCCGGTTTGATGTTGTGTTGCTCCAAGGGACGGATGCGTCGGCTCCTCAGATCGAACACATCCAGAATGCGTTCGACGTCTCCCGGAGCGAGCCACGGTGGTGAAACAGCGATGATTCAGCTCATTCACGTCACCAAACAGTATGAGCGTCGTCCCGCCCTAAATGACGTGTCGCTTGAAATCGAAAAGGGCGAATTTGTGCTGTTGATGGGGCCGAGCGGTGCAGGAAAATCGACGCTGCTACGGATGCTGATTGGAGCCGAACGGCCGGACGAGGGGCAGGTGTTCGTCAACGGGAAGAATGTGACAACACTGAAGGCGTCGGAGATTCCTTTTCTCCGGCGCAAGGTCGGAACAGTCTTTCAGGATTTCCGCCTGCTACCCAAGAAGCCGGTGTTCGAAAATGTGGCGCTCCCCTTGCTCGTGCAGGGGGTGTCTCCGGGAGACATTAAACGAAAAGTCACCGAAGCCTTGCGGGCCGTTGGGGTGGAGCATAAGCGCGATCAACTGCCTGTAAGCCTGTCGACGGGTGAACAGCAGCGGGTCTGCATTGCGAGAGCCATTGTCAATGGTCCGGTCGTGCTATTGGCAGATGAACCGACGGGCAATCTGGATCCCGCGTTGACCGGAGAAATCATCGAGTTATTCAAGCTGATCAATGCGCGGGGGACGACCGTCGTCGTGGCGACGCACGATCCATCGGTGATGGCGCAAGTCAAGCGGCGGGTGGTCACGCTGGTGCAAGGTTCGTTGATGCCGGAGCAGGGGGTCGGCGTATGAGATCGATTTTCTATCTCCTGCGGGAGGCCTGGGCCAACATTTGGACGAACCGAACGACCACGATGGTGGCCATTCTGACCACGGCGTTTACGCTGGCCTGTGTCGGTATTTTTTTATTGCTGTATGTGAACTTGCGTGCGGCTGCGGGCTGGCTTCAGGACGATATCAAGATTATGGTCTACCTCGATGATCGAGCGGCGGCCACGACGATCACCGAGATCGAACAGCAGTTACGCGGCGACCGTGCTGTCGCGGCACAGCATTTTATTTCGAAAGAGCAAGCACTCGGGGAATTTAAGGCGCAGTTCCCGTCGGAGTCCCATTTGCTCGAAGGCCTCGGTCAGAATCCATTGCCCGCATCCTTTGTTGTGACGCTCGGTCCCGCGTTTCGTTCTCCGGATGCCGTCAAGCGATGGGCTGAACGGGTCGGGCAGCTCGCTGGTGTCGTGAAGGTGGATTATAATCAAGACTGGATCGACGCACTGTCGACGGTCATTCGGTCTATCGAAGTGGTTGCGATCGGTATCGGACTGGTCCTTTCGGCGGCGGCCGTGACGATTATTGCCAATACGATCAGGCTCACTCTGTTTGCCCGGCGCGATGAAATTGCCATTTTGCGGCTCATCGGCGCGACCAAATCGTTTATTCGCATCCCCTATTTGTTGGAGGGTGCCGTGCTGGGTGGGCTGGGAAGCGCTGTGTCATTGGGCATGCTCAAGCTTCTCTTCGAGTTATTCAGGCAACAGATGAGGATGACCGGACGATTCAGCGGGATGGAACAGCTCATGATGTTTTTTCCGCTCTCCGTGTGCTTGATGTTGGTGGCAATCGGGGTGGGACTCGGTTGTGCCGGTAGTTTTGTGTCGCTCAGGCGGTTCGACGAGGCCAAGGTATGAGTAAGTCTACGGGGCGATGGATGAGTATGCTGGTTTGGAGCCTGCTGGCTTGGTCGATGCCTGCCGGCGCTTGGGCCGACTCCATCAACGAAAAAATCGACAAGGAACGAAAGGCGCTCGAACAGCTGAAAGATCAGATCGAAGAGAAACGCCGGCAGGCGGACGAGGCAAGCAAAAAGCGGGAATCGATCCTCCAGGGGATTCAAACATTAGATGAGCGCCACATGCGCTATCGGCAGGCCCACCAGGAGATCAACCGCAAATTACGGAAGAAGGATCAGGAGATCGAGACGATCAATGCGCAACTGTCGCGGCTGCAGGACAGTGTCCAGGAACGCCGGGATGCCATCTCGGCGCGCTTGCGCGTACAATATATTGAAGGGCGCTTCGGACATTGGAAAACCCTGCTGGCCTCGGATTCGTACGGGGATTTCCAGCGCCGACTACGATACCTGTCGGCGGTCTCTGAACGGGACTACGACCTGCTTGAAACCTTCAAGGGCGATATGGCTCGCATGCAGGAAGCCGAACGGCAGCGTGAAGAGGCGCGTGTCGGCATGCTGGCCTACAAACGGAGTACAGAAAAGCAGCTCGAAGAGATCAAAGCGGTGAAGAAGGAGAAAAGGGTCTACCTGACGAAGCTGACGCATGAAAAAGAGTCCTACGAGCGTGCACTGCAGGAACTCGAACGGTCCGCATCACGCATCGACAATTTGCTGCGGGAGTTGGAGAATCGCCGCCGAGCAGCTGCCGCGAGGCCGCCGAGCGGCGCGCTGGCACCGCGCGGGGTGAAGGGGGGGTTGCCGTGGCCTGCGGACGGCAGCGTCATCACGTATTTCGGCCGGCAGAAGCACCCGACGTTCAATACCTACGTGCAGCGCAAGGGCATCGAGATCAAGACGGCGGAGGGGAGTTCGATTCGAGCCGTGATGGGGGGGAACGTCGTCTATGCGGACTGGTTGAAAGGCTACGGACTCGTTATAATCCTTGATCATGCGAACGGCTTCTTCTCACTCTATGCCCATGCATCGAGGATTCTGACATCGGTTGGGGCCCAAGTCGGATCGGGTCAGGCGATCGGAGAAACAGGCGATACAGGCATGACGGGGGAAAATACCCTATACTTCGAATTGCGTGAGGGGGCGGAACCCGTGGACCCCCTTCAGTGGCTGGCGAGACGATAAGACACGAGGAAGGCGAAAGGAATGCATATGATGGAACAGAACCCACGGCGGCGATTCTGGATGATTGGACCCATGGTCGTAATAGCACTCGTGTCCGGCGTGTTGATTGGCAAGGGATGGGAACGAACCGGCCATGCCACCGAAAGCTATGAAGAGTTGAAAACCTTCTCCGAGGTCTTGTCACAGGTCCAGCGAAATTATGTGGACGAAACCAAGGTCAAAGATCTCGTGCAGGGCGCAATCCGCGGAATGCTCTCAACCCTCGACCCCCATTCGGCCTACATGACTCCCGAGATGTACAAGGAAATGCAAGTTGAGACCAAGGGAGAGTTTGGAGGGGTTGGCATTCAAATCGGGGTAAAAGAAAACCGCCTGGCGGTGATTGCTCCGATCGACGGCACTCCGGCTCAACGAGCCGGGATCAAGGCCGGCGACTATATTACGAAGGTCAACGACGAGTCGACGAAGGATCTCTCTCTCATGGATGCCGTGCAGAAGATGCGCGGACCAAAGGGGACCAAGGTCAATCTGACGATTCAGCGGGACGGGTCTCCTGATCCGCTCCAATTCACGCTGGTCCGCGATACCATCAAGATCGAGAGCGTCAAGTCGAAGGTGTTGGACAATATCGGCTATGTCAAGCTCACCCAATTTCAGGAAGCTACCGGTCGGGATCTGGGGAAAGTGCTGAAGCAGTTCAAAGAGCAGAAGCTCCAGGCGACCATTCTCGATCTTCGAAACAATCCTGGTGGTCTCTTGACCGCCGCGGTCGAGGTTTCGGAGCAATTCCTTCCCAGTGGAAAACTGGTCGTGTATACGAAAGGCCGCGAAAGCAAGAAAGACGAGTGGTTTGCGAAGGGGAAGGATCAGATGGACGATTCGCCCATGATTATTCTCGTGAATGAAGGGTCCGCAAGCGCCTCCGAGATTGTTGCCGGCGCATTGCAGGATTACGGGCGGGCCGTCATTGTGGGAACGACGTCATTCGGGAAGGGATCCGTGCAGACGATTCTCCCGCTGGGGGATGGTTCAGGGCTACGACTCACGACGGCGAAGTATTACACGCCGAAGGGCCGCTCGATCCAATCGACGGGAATCACCCCCGATATCGTCGTTAAGCCGCAGGCACCGACGACGGTCGCCAAGGCCGACGTGAAGCCAGGAGAGAAAGACGCGGACGCGAAAAGCACAAAGCCGCCGGTCACAGCTGCACCGGGAAAAGAACAGTCTTCCGTCAATGGGAAGGGGCATGAAGAGGGGACGCCAAAGAACGGCACAACGCCCGCTGTGCCTTCAGCGGATGCTTCTGGTGAACCAGCGCTTGAGCAGGATGTTCAGTTGCAAAAGGCTGTGGAGATGCTCAAGACCTGGAAAATCTTTAAGGAACTCCGTCCTTCTTGAGAGAAGAGTGGCCGCGAAGGATTGTGATGGCCTGAAGTAGTTTCTCCTCGGACCCTGAAAAACCTGGAAGGGTCCTGAGCATATGGGACCGCACAAGTTGTTCAAGCTCATCCAATGTGTGGATGTTGAGGCGGCTGTATAGGTAGGCAATCAATGATTCAGAGAGCCCGGGCAATCGAGCCCAGTCTCTCACCTGATCCGGTAATGGCGTCTTGAGGGCTTCGAACGCCTGAATCTTACCCGTCCTCAGAAACTCCACGATCTTTTCCGATAAGTCCTTGCCGATACCGTCGATTTCTTCAAGCGCGTTCCTCTTGGCGATCTCCGCAACATCTTCCTCCTGGGCGAGCAGCGTCTCAGCTGCTCGCCTGTAAGCCCGGACTCGATAGGGGTTGGCCCTCTGGGCGGCGAGCAGTTCCGCCATGGACCGAAAGAGCGTGGCAATTTGCTGGTTATTCAGAGGTGTCGCCATACATAGGCCTATGGCCCTATTGTGCCGGGTCCTTTGGCGCAGAGGCAAGGGACCGAGCCAGATCGACTTTGTTGACAAGCGGAATTATGGTTCCCTAGGATGATGAACTGTGACGGATGGAATGCAGATTCAGGTGAATGGAGAGCGGCGTGATTGCCGGGCCGGATTGACGGTCGGGGATCTCCTGCGAGAACTTGCAATCAAGACGGAGCGGGTCGCGGTGGAGTTGAACTTGGAGATTCTTGACCGTAAGGAATTCGATCATCGAGGCCTTAAAGAAGGGGATCGAGTGGAAATTTTGAGTTTCATCGGCGGCGGCGCACCGCTAGGGCGGAATGGCGAACGGGAGGCTTGTAGTCATGCACGATGATCGTTTGGTGATAGCCGGCCGGGAATTTAAGTCTCGACTATGGGTGGGAACAGGCAAGTACAAGGATTTCGTGGAGACGAAAAAGGCCATCGAGGTGTCCGGGGCCGATGTCGTCACAGTGGCTGTCCGTCGCGTGAACATCACCGACCGTTCCAAAGAGAACTTGCTCGATTACCTCGATCCAAAGAAATACATCATTCTCCCGAATACAGCCGGGTGCTACACAGTGGAGGATGCCGTCCGCTATGCTCGGCTCGCAAGGGCTGCCGGCGTTTCCGATCTGGTCAAACTCGAAGTGCTAGGTGATGAGAAGACGCTCTTCCCCGATACGGCCGGGTTGATCGAGGCGGCAAAGATCCTGATCAAGGAAGGGTTCATCGTCCTTCCGTATACGAATGACGATCCCATTGTGGCGAAGAAGCTGGTTGATATCGGGTGTCCCGCCGTGATGCCCCTCGCTGCCCCGATCGGATCTGGCCTCGGCATTCGTAACCCCTACAATCTCAAGATCATCATGGAAACGGTCAAGGTGCCGATCATCGTGGATGCCGGCGTCGGGACGGCCTCGGACGCGGCATTGGCCATGGAATATGGTGCCGATGCAGTCTTGATGAATACAGCGATCGCGGGCGCGCGGGATCCTATCGCTATGGCTGAAGCCATGAAGTATGCCGTGCATGCCGGACGGTTGGCTTACAAGGCCGGGAGAATTCCCAGAAAGCTTTATGCGACTGCGAGTAGCCCCATAGAAGGCATGCTCTAATCCCATACGTCCGGAGTGATGAGTGCTGAGGCTATGGATAGCAAGAGTGCAACACCTGTACGCTCGCCACTCAGCACGTTCGACTCAATGTTCCGCTGATGCGTAAACTCTCCAGTCGTCTTCTTGTGGTCACGGACCGTCATCAGACCAACGGGCGTCCGTTAGAAGCGATTCTAGAAAAAGTGCTGGCGGCGGGGTCTCCCGTTATCCAACTTAGAGAACGCGATCTCGCTCCCAGAGCCCTTCTGGCTCTCGCGCGCACAGTCCAGACATTAGCGACCCAGAAGGGGAGTCAATTGGTCATCAACGACCGAATCGACCTGGCCCTTGTGCTCGACGGAGTCGGCGTGCATTTACGGAGCAACAGTTTGCCGGTCTCCGTCGCAAGGCGACTGTTGGGTGAACAACGTTTGCTCGGTGTCTCTGCACATTCGCTGGACGAAGCGGTGCAGGCGGAGGCCCAAGGAGCGGATTACGTCGTGCTCGGCCCTGTGTACGAGACTCCGTCCAAGCAGGCGTTCGGTCCTCCGCTCGGCTTGGAGAAAGTCAAAGAAGTTTGCCGCTGCGTACGGATCCCGGTCATCGGCATCGGTGGAGTCACACCGGCTCGTGCGCGCGACGTGCGTCGCGCCGGCGCGTTCGGTGTGGCGGTCATCACGGCCATTCTCGGAGCGACGGACGTTGAAGCGGCTGCGCGCGAGATGTTGGACGCCGTCTCGGCGGATCCATGATCTTCTCGACTGCGCAGCTCGCCTGTGCGGGAATCGGTCCTCCTGTTGACCGTTAAAATAGCGGGTGTTAGAATCCGCACAGACTTGGACTTCATGATTCAGCAACGACTTCTCGCCATTCACGGGTGGTGCCATGGCCGATCCGAAAGGAAGTCCGAGCAGACTCCGGTCTCTCCGAGATTCCGTCAAGCACATCACCAAGCGGTTGTCTGAGGGAGAAGCGGACGTGATTCACCGGAACGACGAACAACACCGCGAAATCGAAAAGCTCCGCGTGCAAATTCAGTCGATGGAGGAAGAAATCCGTCGGCTGTACCAATCCCGCTACCAACTCGACCAAGCCACCAAGCAGAACGAAAAACTTGCGATGACGCTGCAGGAGGCCAAGGCGCAAATCGAGGCGCTTCGTGCAGAAGTTGAAAAGTTGACGGCTCCGCCATCTACCTATGCCATTTTTTCGAGTCTCAATCAGGACGGCACCGGCAACGTGTATGTGTCGGGACGCAAGATGAAAGTAAGCCTGCATCCGTCCATCAAGGCGAACGGGCTGCGCAAGGGACAGGAAGTCATCCTGAACGAAGCCCTCAACGTCATTGAAGCCCGTGGGTTCGACGTCCAGGGTGAAGTCGTCCGGGTGAAGGATGTGCTCGAGGGGAATCGGGCGCTGGTGACGTTGCACTTCGATGAAGAAAAAGTCGCGGAGCTTGGCGACCCCCTTCTGGCTGAACGTCTGAGTGTGGGCGACCATCTGCTCTACGATCCTCGCTCCGGCTGCGTCATCGAGAAATTGCCGAAGTCCGAAGCGGAAGAATTGGTCCTGGAAGAAGTTCCGGATGTGGATTACGCCCATATCGGCGGACTTCATCGGGAACTCGAGCAGGTACGCGATGCGGTTGAACTGCCGTTCCTCCATCCGGAACTGTTTGCCGAATTTCACTTGAGCGCTCCCAAAGGCGTGTTGCTCTACGGGCCTCCTGGCTGCGGCAAGACATTGATCGCCAAAGCCGTGGCGAATTCAATCGCCAAGAAGCTCGGCCATCTCACCGGTAAGGAAGTACGCAGTTATTTCCTGCACGTGAAGGGGCCTGAACTGCTCAACAAGTATGTGGGCGAGTCCGAGCGCCAGGTGCGAGAAGTCTTTAAGAAGGCGAAGGAGCGGGCTGCGGACGGCACACCAGTCATCGTGTTTTTCGATGAAATGGACGCGCTGTTCAGAACGCGCGGGACCGGCATTTCGTCCGATATTGAATCCACGATCGTGCCGCAATTCCTCTCGGAGATCGACGGTGTCGAGCGCCTGCGGAACGTGATCGTCATCGGCGCGAGCAATCGCCAGGACCTCATCGACCCTGCAGTCTTGCGAGCCGGGCGTCTGGATGTGAAGGTGAAAGTCGGTCGCCCTGATGCCGTGGCCGCGAGAGACATCTTTTCGAAATACGTCGGGGCGAATTTGCCGTTCGACCACGAAGAATTGCAGCGCCATGGAGGGGATGTTAAGGCGCTGGTCGAGCATCTGACCGACATGACCGTCGATGCCATGTATGCCACGTCCGAAGAAAACAAGTTCATCGAAGTGACCTACGCGAACGGCGAAAAGGAGGTCCTGTATTTCAAGGATTTCGCCAGCGGTGCTTTGATCGAGGGCATCGTCTCGCGGGCCAAGAAGTACGCCGTGAAGCGTGCGATTGCGCAGGAAGGCCGCGGCCTCCGCTCCGAGGATTTGATCCGGGCAATCAGGGAAGAGTTCAAGGAGCACGAAGATCTGCCCAATACAACCAACCCCGATGACTGGGCTAAGGTTGCCGGCAAGAAAGGCGAAAAGATCGTGCATATTCGAACGATCAGCGGTGGGCCGGCCGAGTCACGTCAGATTGAAACCATCACGACGGGCCACTATCTCTAAGACCTAACTCCATGCGGGAATCCACACCCCTGACGACTCCTCGCGTAATGGGAACGGAGACGGAATTCGGCATCGCCTCCCGAGACGCGTCTGCGACGGATCCCATTTCAAACTCTCTTGCGGTGATCGGGCATTATCCCGGTCTCTCAGTTCCCCACGCCGTGTGGGATTACGAAAACGAGAATCCGCTGCTCGACGCACGAGGGTTCGAAGTCGACGGAGAGCGTGAACGGCCGAACCCCGACTACAATCGCCAACTCAACAAAGTGCTCGCCAATGGCGGACGCCTCTATGTCGACGGCGCGCATCCGGAATATTCCACCCCGGAGTGCACGAACCCGCGAGAGATCGTAGCGTACGAGCGGATCAGCGAGCGGATTCTCACCCAGTGCCTCGATGAAATGACGCGGGTAAGGGGATCCGAGCAGTTTGTCCTCTACAAGAACAATTCCGACGGGAAGGGGAACAGTTACGGATACCACGAGAATTATATGCTGTCCCGCTCGGTACCGTTCGAGCGGATCGTGAAGGCGTTGGCGCCCTTCTTCGTGACGCGGCCGATCTATGCGGGAGCGGGCAAGGTTGGCGCAGAGAATCAAACGAGTTCGGCGGACTATCAGATTTCTCAGCGAGCGGATTTCTTCGAGTGTCTTGTCGACCTCAATACGATGGTGAAGCGCCCGATCGTCAATTCGCGCGATGAACCGCACGCCGATTATGGAAAGTATCGCCGGCTTCACGTCATCGTGGGCGACGCCAACATGGCGGAGTTGTCGACGTATTTAAAGGTCGGGACTCTGGCGATCGTCTTGGATCTCGTCGAAGCGGGTGTCGAGTTGCCTCAAGTTGAGTTAGATGACCCGGTGCTCGCGATCAAACAGGTGTCGCGGGATCTGACCATGAGCGGCACATTGAAACTGACGGGGGGCCGGTCGACGACCGCTTTGGAAATTCAACGCGCGTATCTCAAGACGGCAATGGATTTCTACGCCTGCCACGAGTTGAATCAGGTCACGAAGGATGTGCTCGTCCGTTGGGAGGATGTGCTCGATAAATTGGAACGCGATCCCCGGTTGTTAGCGCGCGAACTGGATTGGGTGGCCAAGCGCCAGATGATGGAATCGTACATGGATCGCAAGGGCTGCGGGTGGAATGACTCGCGCGTGCGCCTGATGGATCTGCAGTATCACGATGTCCGTCCCGACAAAGGGCTCTACTATACCCTGGAGCGAAGCCATCTCATCGAGCGTGTGGTGCAGGATGTCGAGGTGAGCCGAGCCGAGTTTATGCCGCCGCCGGGGACGCGCGCCTATTTCCGCGGACGGTGCATCGGGAAGTTTTCCAAGTCGATCTACGGCGCAAGCTGGACCTCGGTGCTGTTCGACGTCGGCAATACGACGATCAAGAAGGTTCCGTTAATGGACCCGCTTCGAGGGACCGAATCGTTGACAGCGGACTTGCTCGACCAATCTGACACGGCAGAAGCCTTACTGGCGCGACTGAAGGCATCATGAAGCTTCCGTTTCTTCCCAACCATGACGACGCCAGTTTCTTCGATTTCCTCACAGCACAGCATCCCGAACTGACACCCGGCGGGCGCCGATGGGCTGAGAACCAGCCGTCGCGTCTTGAGTCGTCGAGAACCGGTGGGGGCGTGGCGGTGCCGCAGGCGACGACGGTGCTCGCGATCAAGTATCAACAGGGGGTCATCATTGCGGGGGATCGGAGAGCCACAGAAGGCTATCAGATTGCCGAACGCCGAATCGAAAAAGTGTTTAAGATCGACGACTACTCGGCGATGGCCATTGCCGGCGCGGCAGGCCCCTGCATCGAGATGGCGAAACTGTTTCAGACCGAGCTGGAGCATTACGAGAAGCTGGAAGGGATGCAGCTTTCCTGCGAAGGAAAGGCCAACAAGCTCGGCCAGATGGTTAAAGCAAACCTTCCGATGGTGTTCCAAGGCCTGGTCGTCATGCCGCTCTACGTGGGGTTCGACCTCAAGCGGTCCGAAGGACGTATTTTCAAATACGACTTGGCGGGCGGTCGCTATGAAGAGTCCGATTACCATGCCATCGGTTCCGGCGGCAAAGACGCGCGCAATACGATGCGTGAACATTTCAGCCGCGGGCTGGCGGAGCCGGATGCACTGAAACTGGCTCTTCTCGCCCTCTACAATGCCGCGGACGACGACGTCGGGACCGGCGGGCCAGATCTAATACGAGGGATTTACCCGACGGCGAAGATTGTCAATGCAGCCGGCATTACCGACGTGTCCGAGCAGCAAATCCTCGGCGTCTACAACAGTCTGATCGAGACCCGCCGATCTAAGGAGCGATAACCATGCCGATGCCCTATTACGTCTCGCCCGAGCAGATGATGCAGGACAAGGCGGAGTATGCCAAGAAAGGCATCGCCAAGGGCAGGTCCATCATCGCCATGGAATATATGAACGGAATTCTTCTGGCCGCCGAGAATCCGAGTGCGACCCTCCACAAGATTTCTGAAATTTACGACAACATTGCGTTCGCCGGTGCCGGGAAGTACAGCGAGTTCGAAAACCTTCGGAAGGCTGGCATCAGGCATGCCGACCTGAAGGGGTTCATGTACAGTCGGGAAGACGTCACCGCTCGGTCGTTGGCGAACGGATACTCCCAGAGCCTTGGAACTATTTTCAGCCAGGAAATGAAACCGCTTGAAGTCGAGATCCTGGTCGTCCAGATCGGGCACAATGGCCATACCAACGAAATGTATAGAATCTCCTTCGACGGCAGTATTATTGATGAGAAACAATATGCCGTGATCGGTGGGAAATCCGAGGCGGTGCAGACCGTGTTGAAAGAAAAGGTGCCGGCACAGCTGCCAGATCTGAAGACCGCGCTGACCCTTTGTATAGGCGCCCTTGAACAGACGGGCAACCAGAAGCTGTCGCTCGAGAGCCTGGAAGTGGCGGTGCTCGATCGCACCAGAGACAACCGGAAATTCCGTCGCTATACTCCAGCCGAAACCAGGCAACTGCTTTCCTAGCCTCTCCGTTTTGATGAATCCTTCCCTTCTGTTGAAGAAGGGAGATCCGCCGTGTATTCTGTCTTGAGTCCATCATGATGCCCCCTGGTCCTATGAAACAGCGGATATTCGGCCTGGAGAACGAGTACGGTCTTATCTTCTCCCCGAACGGACGGATCTACCTGCCGATGGAGAAGGTGTTGGGGTATATCTTCGAGGGGCTGATTCCGAACAGCTGGCCTTCCAACGCATTCCTCGTCAACGGCGCGCGGTTCTATCAGGACACCGGGTGCCACCCCGAATATTCCACGCCGGAGTGCGACAACATTCTCGACCTGGTCGTGCATGATAAAGCAGGCGAGCGGCTGCTTGAGGCGTGCCTGCCGGCGGCTGAAGAACGGCTGCGCGAGGAAGGGCTTTCCGGAGAAATCTACATCTTTAAGAATAATACCGACTCGCTCGGCAACACGTACGGATGCCACGAAAACTTCTTAATGCGGCGCGACGTCGATTTTTGGAAGGTAACGGAACAGCTGATTCCATTCTTCGTGACCAGGCAGGTCTACAGCGGAGCGGGGAAAGTGCTGAAGGTTTCTGGAAAGCCGCAATTCTTTATCTCGCAACGGGCGCAGCACATACACGAGAAGACGTCTTCCTCCACGACTTCCTCCCGCAGCATCATTAATACCCGCGATGAACCGCACGCGGATGCCGAGCGCTATCGGCGGCTCCACATCATCGTCGGGGACTCCAATATGTCCGAGCTCGTAACGTATCTCAAAGTCGGGACGGCTACGCTGGTCTTGTCGATGGTCGAGGAAGGCTATGCGGTACACGGGATGGAACTGGAGGATCCCGTGAAGGCGATCCGTGAGATCTCGCGTGACCCAACGGTAAAGCGAAAGGTGAAGCTGGACGACGGCCGTCAAATGACGGCCGTCGAGATCCAGCGTGTCTATCTCGATCGCGCCCAGGAGTACCTGGCACAGCAGGATCATGACCCGATCCTTGACGATGTCTGGAAGCGATGGGCTTCGGTTCTGGACAAGCTGGAAGAAGACCCCATGCAACTGGTGCGAGAAGTCGACTGGGTGACGAAGCGGCATCTGATCCAATCCTACATTGACAGGAAGGGCTGCGGCTGGGACGATCCACGCGTATTTTTACTGGATCTGCAGTATCATGATGTCAAGCGAACGAGAGGGTTGTATTATTTAATGGAGTCACGCGGATTGATTGAGCGGGTGGTGGAGGAGGACGCGGTGCAACGGGCCATGTCCACGCCGCCCCAGACCACCAGAGCCAAGGTGCGAGGAGACTTTATCCGGTTTGCCCGTGCAAAAAATCGGTCCTATACGGTCGATTGGACCTACCTGAAATTGAACGGCTATTGGGAAGAAACGATTCTCTGCATGGATCCGTTCAGTGCCGTCAATCGCCGCGTGGATGAATTAGTGTCCCAGGTGTCCGGGTTGCGGTTTTACCGATGATTATTCCCGTTTTCAAACAGGTGCGAGTGCGGATTTCTCGGCTCGATCGCACGTTGATCACGGCGGTGGTGCTGCTCACCAGCGTCTTCCCCGTCGAGTTATTTCCGAACACGCCTCCTCCACCGAAGGGCATCCATGGGCAGTACAGCGGGAGACAGGGCCAGGTGTTGGTGGTGAAGGTGCCGGAGTCAGAAGAGGCAACCGAGGTGAAAGGAGCTTTTCTCAATCGCACGGTTCCATTTTTCAGGGAATTCCGATCCGGTGAGTCGCCAGGCTATGTTGCGCTGCTCGGGATCGATATGCAAGACGATCCCGGCACGTATGAACTCGCGGTAGAGATCAAGCATGGCGAACGGATGAAGCATCTCAGCTACAATGTCCTGGTTGCCAAGGAGAAGTTTTCCGTCGAACATTTGAAGCTGCCAAAAGACAAGGTCGATCTCGACGAGAAGAGTCTTGCGCGCTGGAAAGCTGAACAGGAGCAGGTGAAGCAGGCTCTGGCCGAGAACTCACGGCTGAAGTTATGGCACAGCTCTTTTGTTGAGCCGGTCAACGGCCGGAGAAGCGGTATATTCGGAAGCGTGCGGATCATGAACGGGCAGCCGAGGAATCCCCACAACGGTGAAGACATCAGCGCACCGCAGGGGACTGAGGTGTTGGCGACAAACGATGGGGTGGTGCGCCTCACGGTCGATCATTTCTTCTCCGGCAGGGGGATCTTCGTCGATCATGGCCTGGGGTTCTACAGCATGTATTTCCACCTGTCAGAAATTCTGGTCAAAGATGGCGATTTGATAAAGGCCGGACAAATCATAGGCAAGGTGGGGGCGACCGGCCGCGCCACCGGTTCGCACCTCCACTGGGGCGTCAAGCTCAACGGCGCCCGCGTGAACCCCTATGCCCTCCTTGATTTGCCCTTCAAGAATGGCTCTTCTCCGGGGTCTACAGTTTTTATACCTGCTCCGGAGTCCACTCCAGCTCCGGAAGACCTTCCAGCAAGGGACTAACGCTTCTGGGCAGAGGCATCAGGGCGTCATTGTCAGGGCGCTTCCCGCCACGCTTATTGGCATTGATCTCATCAAACCATTGATTGGCTTCTGGGCCGAACGATCGAATGGTTTGTTCAAGACGCCGGGCTGAAGGGAATGCACAATAATTTTCAGAGGGGCTGCGGAAAGAATTTCAAGAAATTCTTGGGTTTCCAGGTAGGAGTGGTATCCTTAGAGTCGACTAAAGTTGGCGAAGAGGCTAGATGGGAGAGGGAATGAGCTATTCAGAGGGCACAATCTACCTGGCAGCAGTTCTGGGGTTGCTGGGTTTATGGCTTTTCCACCAATTACAAGTCCGAGCAGGCCGAATTCAAGCAGTTGATCTGTTTGACCGGTCCCTCGTCCGTATGTACGTCTATATGGTCCCCGACGATAGCCCGATCTGTGAAGTGTGTGCCAGGGCACATGGCCATATGTTTTTGTCTTCATGGGCGCATCGGAAAGGTTTTTCTCCGCTTGAGGAAAAGTGTAGAGGCGCAGTTCCCTGTCCGGGGTTCTTGATCGGGTTATATGGAGGATGGCAGGAGGCGAGGGATATCGTGGCACAACTTCAACAGCGCTCCAAGAAAGCTGCTCCCCTATTGTCCCACGACGAGCTATGCAAGTTGGTGAAGGGGCAATGGAAGCGGAGTGTCAGTGCTGACACGGACCGCGTCAACGTCCACCTGCTTGAGGCCCTCTGTTTCGAAAAGTCCGATATGGATACCGCCATCTCGGGGTACCGGTTTGTCATCGATCACGCCAAAGAAGAACGTCATCTTCCATTCATTGTTCCCGCCTACCTTCGATTGATTGCGACGCTGTTACGCTGGGGCTGTGACGAAGAAGCCGGTCGCGCAATCGAGCAATTTGAACATCGGTTTTCTGCGAGTCAGGATGATGCTTTTGCTCCCTCCGCCGGTCAGCGTAAAGTCTTGGAAGAACTGAAGTCTCTCTTGTGGGAGCGCCAGTCATTAAAGGTGTCGGCCTAAGTTGTCGTGCAATTGTTTCCGCCCCGCTCGGGTCGGCCCCTCCGTCCATTCTCTAACAGCCAAGCAGCCAGCGTTCAAGGCGAATTCGACACGGCTAGTAGTTGGATTCGATGCTCGATGGTGTTTTGTTCAACACCGTCGCGGCGGCACGGGACAGCGATGCGTCGTGCCGGTGGTCGAGCGAGTAGATCCGGAACTGCACGAGGCGGGTGGGAAGTAGGTCAAGGAACTCTTCGAGCGGTTCCGTTGACACTCCTCTGGTGCTGGGGTCGTAGACGAATAGAGGATTACCACGCTGATCTTTGGGGTCGGGTCGGGGATCGAGCGGGGCCATGTCGACGCGAAATTGGATGTGCCTGAGGTCAGACGGAAGCTCTTTCTGAATTTGCTTCTCGAAGTGCTCGTGGCTGGGGAAGTCCATTCCACGCTCCTGGCCCTTTTCTTTGAGCACCGTGCTATAGGCCATTTTCCATTTCACATCCCGGCCGAGAATTCTGGCCCATTCCTCGCCCAGTCGCCGTTCCGCCGCGTGCCGGGACTTCTTCCAGCTACGCACCTGCTCGAGTAATGACCAGTCGGTCAATGTGAGATATTCGTCCATCTTCTTCCGTGGATCATGGGGAAAGACCAGTTTCATCGTGTCCCCGAAAATGTCTCGGAGATGGATGTCGATCGCCCTCGTCGTCCGGTGGAAGTAGACGTTGGAATAGAGGTACATGCGCGTGTTCAAGAACATCTGCAGTGCCGGCAAGCCGGTCTTGTGAATCGTAAAGCCCTTCTGGGTTACGATGGAATAATGGATCAATCTGGTCAGATCGACCGGTCCGACGGCCACTCCGCACATATAGGAATCGCGTAACACGTAGTCGAGGTTGTCGGCGGTATAGCTGCCGGATATGACCGGTTGGAGCATGTTGAGCCAACGCGGAAGGCGTGAGTTATCCTTTCCCTTCTCCTTCAAAATCACGTGGGCGATTTGGTCGGGACTCAATTCTTCTCCCTTGGCAAAGGGGCCTGATGGGCTGCGACGGATCTTCTTAATGATCGGACCCAAGTGGTCGCGAATGATGATTTGTCCGAGTTTTTCGTGACTCGCCTGGAACGCCTGCAGATAGTTATCGTCAAAGAAGTGGCAGAACGGACCATGGCCGATATCGTGAACCAGGGCTGTCACACGGAGGAATTCCTCGACGTAGCTGGCTGAAGGAATGTCCCCGGACACTTTTTTCAGGAAAGGATAGAGGTGCCTCGCGAAACGCCCGGCCACATGCATCGTGCCGATGGAATGCACAAAGCGGGTGTGTTCTGCGGAGGGATAGACCCAGCGGGCGCTTTGGAGTTGATAGATATAGCGGAGGCGTTGAATCCACGGGGAATCGATGAGGTCTTTTTCCGTTCGCTCCTGCGGGGCTGCCTGGCTGTAAGGTACGGTAAAGGAGACGTACTTGTGGATGGGGTCGGCAATCAGAGCCGAACCGTCATAGGGAGCATGGGATAGGCGAGAGGTCTCCTGTTGAGCCATGGGTTGCCATCATCTTAGCCCAGCGGGTCATGGGGCGGCAATGGCATGGCATGAGAAGGGGTTGCTTGGCGGCGATGCTTGTTGATGAAATAGAAGGCCAGCGGGTAGGAAACCGCTGCGGCGATCAGACTCAGCAGGGTTCCTCCCAGTGCAAATGGGATGACGTAAGGCATGACTTGTTCGTAAATCGCATAAAAGCCGAGGTCATGCCAATCAAAGGACGGGCTATCGGAATGACCAAGGATGGCGGCGCCTGTCCAATAGGTTGCTCCAAGGATCGGCACAATCGTCCATGGATTATTAATCAGCGCTCCCGCCATCAAAGCCAAGAAGTTGAGGCCGAATGCCCAGGTGCAGAAGACCACCAAGATCATGTGTAAGCCATAAAATGGGCAGAAGGCGATGGCGGCTCCAATAGAAAAAGCGACCGCTGTTCGCTGGGGCGATTCTTGGAGGTGAAGGACTTGTCTCAGTATTGATCGAAAAGAGGCCATGGCCGTTCATGCTTCATTTCATTTAAAGGAGCAGAAATGCTCGTAGCTGGTGACCGGCAATGGCTGTCTTTGACCGTCCAACGGTATGCCATGGATGCCGGATCTTGCTGGCCGGATCGTCCCGATTTTCGTCATCCGGACTCGCTGTCCTGCTGCCATCCGTTCAAAGCGCGTGCGATGCCGTGGGGATACTGTGAAGAGGAGTTCATAGTCTTCTCCGCCGGCAAGCGCGAGCGTGATGGGGCCTTGTCCTGTGGATTCCGCGTAGGCCGTGCAGGCGGGTGAGATCGGGAGCGCAGACAAGTCGATGTCGGCTCCGACGCGGCTTTCCGCGCAGATGTGGCGGAGATCGCCGGAAAGCCCGTCAGACAGATCGATGGCGGAAGTGGCCCAGTGGTGAGTCGAGAGCCATCGGCCGATTTCGACACGGGCAGTCGGCCGGAGATGCCGCTGAATCAGGAAATGTCGGTGAGTTTCTGAAAGCGAAGCAGCGGCCTTCCTGCCACGTGATCGTTGCAACAATTCCAGCCCTGCCCGTGAATCTCCGATGGTCCCGGTCACATAGAGGCTGTCGCCCACGCGCGCGCCGCTTCGGAGCAGTGCGCGGCGTGGCAGTACTGATCCGATCAGGGTGATGCTGATGAACCAACCTTGGGCGGACGCCGAGATATCGCCGCCGATGAGCCGAACACTGTAAGGGCGGCAAGCCTTCATCATGCCGCTATAGAGGTGATGCACGTGTCGACCGGTTCCGTGCCGGGGAATCGCCAAGGCGACCAATAGGTATTGCGGGGTACCACCCATCGCGGCAATGTCGCTGAGGTTCGCCGCTGCCGCGCGAAAACCGATGTCGGACCAAACGGCAGTCCGAAGATCGAAATGGATTCCCTCCGTCAAAAGGTCCGTTGTCATGAGTTGCCAGCAGTTTTGAGAAGGAGCAATAACTGCAGCATCGTCGCCGATGCCACGAAGAATCGAAGAGTCACCGGCGCCATGGTGTTGCTGCAGAGCTCGGATGAGGTCAAATTCCCGAATCGTGGAGATGGCCTTGGGCCTGGCCGGAGATGCCATGCTAATGAGGCTATTCGTGCGAATGTGCCATGATCGCTGACTGTGCGTGAACCGTTCGATCTATCCGTCTTGATTTATGATTCTTCGCAACGCGCTTTTGCGTCTGCTGCGGGGCTTGCGGTCTGCCGGTTGAGCGTGTGGCTCTGGGCGTTCGGCGAAGGGCCACCCGCATCACATCGTCCATCGTGTCCGCGAACACGAGTTGGATGCCCTTCAAAATGTGCTTGGGAATCTCGTCCAGATCCTTCTTATTTCGTTTTGGCAGGATCACGGTCGTGAGCTGGGCTCGTTTGGCGGCCAGAATCTTCTCTTTGAGTCCGCCGATCGGAAGCACGCGCCCGCGGAGGGTGATCTCCCCCGTCATTGCCAGGTCGCGGCGAGCGGGAATCTGAGCCATGGCAGAGGCGATCGCAGTTGCCATGGTAATACCGGCCGATGGCCCGTCTTTGGGAATAGCGCCCGCCGGTACGTGGATATGGAGGTCCTGCTTGCTGAACATATCCGGGTTGATCCCGAGCGTTTTTTCGCGTGATCGCACATAGCTCAAGGCAGCCTGAGCGGATTCTTTCATCACGTCGCCGAGGTGCCCGGTCAATGTCAGCTGGCCCTTGCCTTTCATCACAGTGGCTTCGATGTAGAGCACGTCGCCGCCTGCTTCCGTCCAGGCCAGTCCTGTGGCGACGCCGATCTCGTCTTTCTCGAGCTCCGATTCCGGGAGGTACTTGGGGACGCCCAGATATTTGTGAAGGTTCGCCGGGTTCACGGGGAATCCGAGGCCCTTGCCCTCCGCAACCTTCTTCGCCACTTTGCGCATGACATTCGCGATTTCGCGTTCGAGGTTTCTGACGCCGGCTTCGCGCGTGTAGTTGGTGATGATCTGTCGGATCGCCGGCTCGGCGATCCGCACATGTTTTTCCGTGATTCCGTGTTCAGACAGTTGACGCGGAATCAGATAACGCTGGGCGATACCCAGCTTTTCTTCTTCAGTGTAGCCGGGAATCTCGATGACCTCCATGCGGTCTCGCAAGGCCGGCAGGATGGGATCGATTAGATTCGCGGTGGTAATGAACATCACCTCCGAAAGATCGAAGGGCACGCCCAAATAGTGATCGGTGAACGTACTGTTTTGTTCCGGGTCGAGCACTTCGAGCAACGCCGCTGATGGATCGCCACGGAAGTCCATGCCGACCTTATCGATCTCATCGAGCATAAAGACCGGGTTGTTGGTGCCCGCCTGCTTCATGCCTTGGATCATGCGGCCGGGGAGGGCACCGACGTAGGTGCGTCGATGACCTCGAATTTCGGCTTCGTCGCGGACTCCGCCGAGACTGATGCGGACAAACTCACGGCCGAGCGCGCGTGCGATGGATTTCCCCAGCGAGGTCTTTCCGACACCAGGTGGCCCGACGAAACAGAGAATCGGCCCTTTCATCTTCTCTTTGAGCTTCCGCACAGCAAGGTACTCGAGTATCCGTTCCTTCACCTTTTCGAGGTCGTAGTGATCTTCGTTGAGCACCTTGGCAGCGGCTTTCAGGTCCAGGTTGTCTTTCGATTTCTTCGACCAGGGGAGTTCCACCATCCATTCAAGGTACGTGCGGACTGTGGCGGATTCCGCGGTGTCCGGATGCATTTTTTCGAGCCGTTTGAGTTGTTTCTCGGCCTCTTTCAAGACCTTCTCCGGCATCTTGGAATCTTTGACCCGCTTGCGAAACTCGGCGACCTCTTCGGCTCGCTCGTCCAACTCGCCCAGTTCTTTCTGAATGGCTTTCAGCTGTTCGCGCAGAAAGTATTCCCGCTGCGTCTTGTCCATCTCCCCTTTGGCCTGGGCCTGAATCTTCTGCTGCATCGACAGGACGTCGATTTCCTTGGCCAGGATTTCGCTGATCTGGCGGAGCCGTTTGAGTGGATCGGTGATTTCGAGGACTGCCTGGGTCACCTCCACCTTGAGGCCGAGGTTCGACGCGATCATGTCGGCGAGGCGGCCCGGATCTTCCAGGTTCTCGATGACGACCATGACGTCGGGGATTAAGACTTTGCCGAGGCTCACAATCCGTTCGATCTGCTCCTTCACCGTTCGCATGACGGCTTCGCTCTCGAGGGCGGAGCTCACGGGCTTGGATTCCTCAATCTTGTCGATCCGCACGGAATAGTAGGGCTCGGTTTGGATATACCCGGAGACCTTGGCTTTCGAGAGACCCTGGACGAGGATTTTGATCCGTTCGTCCGGGAGTTTCAGCATCCGCATAATGATTCCGACCGTGCCGATCGTATGGATATCATCAGGGGTCGGATTCTCGACATCCAAGGCTTTTTGCGTCGCCAGGAAGATCATACGATTGCCCGCCAGCGCGGCTTCGATTGCTTTGATCGACATCTCCCGCCCGACGAAGAGGGGAAGGACCATGTACGGAAATACGACGATATCCCGCACCGGGAGCAGCGGGAGCTGGTCGGGGATCTCAACGTTTTGGGGAGGCGTCAGGTCTTGTTCAATCGAATCGCTCATCGGGATTGTCTCACGATTTCACTGCGGTTCGCGTACGGTGATGACAGGGGTGGCCTTAGGCTCTGCCGCGGCGGCGTTGTTCGCCGGAGGACTTCGGCCGGTTCCGGAGATAGTCTGCGAAATCCGCTCCAAGAGTAGGGTTCTTCAACCCAAATTCAACGGTGGCAATCAAGAATCCCAATTTATCTCCCGCGTCGTATCGATTCCCCTTCACTTCCAACGCGTACATCGGAGAGGATTTTGCCAGCTCCTTGAGCGCATCTGTCAATTGGATTTCTCCGTTCTTCCCCGGCCGAGTTTTTCTGAGAATCGGGAAGATCTCAGGAGGCAGCACGTAGCGGCCAATGACGGCCAGGTTGGACGGTGCATCGGCTGGTACAGGCTTTTCCACCAGGTTGGTCACCTTATATAAGCCGTCCGCGATTCGGTCCGGCGAGATGATGCCGTAGCGGTTAACCTCTTGGTGGGGGACTTCTTGAATGCCCAAGACCGCTCCACGGCGCTTCTTGTAGACGTGGATCAACTGTGCGAGGCCGGGAACCGGCGCGTCGATGATTTCGTCACCTAGCATGATCGCGAAGGGCTCGTCTCCGATCAGGTGCTGGGCGCAGAGTACTGCGTGGCCAAGCCCCAGAGCTTCCGACTGGCGTACGTAGCAAAAGTTCGCAAGATTTGAAATGTGCCTGATCTGGCTGAGCACCTGAGCCTTTCCGTTCCCCTTCAGATTTTCTTCAAGTTCGACGGATCGGTCGAAGTGATCTTCGATGGCCCGTTTGCCCCGACCGGTGACGATGATGATGTCTTCGATGCCCGATGCCACCGCTTCTTCCACGACATATTGGATCAACGGTTTGTCGACCAGCGGCAGCATCTCTTTCGGTGAGGCTTTTGTTGCGGGGAGGAATCTTGTGCCGAGACCAGCGGCAGGGATAACGGCTTTCCGAACTTCTGTGCGCGACATATGCAGATACTATGTGATGGGGTAGGGGATGTCAAGAAACCGGCGATCTCCCGGTTCGCTCCCGACAGGCATCAGGTCGGGCCAAAACCGCTTTACATTGAAATACTTGCCCCATATAATCCGAGAGTTTTTCACGCACCGGTCCGCGGCTGATGTGTCTGCGCCGAGCGCGTATGCATCTCACGTCAACAACCTTCATCGTCGCTGTCCTTGACGGCTCCGGTTTGGCGTTGTTCGCAACGGGGCTCCCGGTGATAGGCGCCACGTCACTTATGAGCCGTCTCGACGATGGATTCGTCATGCTATCTGGCCATGTGTGGAGTGCTGATCTGGTGAGGGAGGTGTCGTCCTTACAGGGGTCGCGCTGGGCGTTGGTGTTGCTTATCACGTTGTTTTACGGCGCCGTTCTGGCCTGTGAGGCGATCGCTCAACCAACCGCTGTGAAGGTCGGATCGATCGAGATTCGCGGCAATAAAAAAATTGAGCTGCAGGCGATCGAGGGGCGGCTGACCCTGAAGCCGGGTGATCCCTACACGCCGGAAAACGTTCGGGGGCAGATCAAGATTCTCTATGACACCGGATATTTTGAAGATGTCCAAGTCGAGACGGAGCCGATTCCGAATGGGATGGCGTTGACGTTTCTCGTCCGTGAGAAGCCGTTCATCACGGAGATTGTATTCGATGGAAATACCGAGATGAGCGATGACAAGCTCAAGGAGAAGATCACGATCAAGAGCCAAGCTTTTTTGGACCAGCAGCAGGCTAAAGAGAGCGCCGAAAAAATCCGCCTTACCTATCAGGAGGACGGGTACTTCAACTGCCAAGTCATTCCCGTCGTGCAGACGCTGGACGAAGATCGTAAGCGATTGACGTTTTTGGTCAAAGAGGGGGACAAGGCGCGTGTCAAGGTCGTGAACTTCGACGGCATGCACGCCGCGAGCAAAGAAGAAATGTTCAAAGTCATGGCGACCAGGGAATGGGTTCCCTGGTACGGAATCTTCACCAAGTTGCAGTTGCCGTCATTTTTATCGGATGCCGGCGTCCTCAAGCGCGAGGAGTCGAATAATGACGTGGAGCGGATCAAGGAAGTGCTATTGAACAAGGGCTTCTTGAACGTCCAAGTTGGTTTGCCTTCCGTCGAACTCAGCAGCGACAGGAAATGGTTCGTCGTGACCTACGCCGTCGTGGAAGGGGAGCCATTCACCGTGGCCGAAGTGGGGTTTCGGGGCAATACCGTGTTCGAAGATCCGGAGCTGCGGGAGAAGTTGAAAATCAAGCCGGGGGAAATCTTCCAGCGCCAGAAAATCCGCGATGAGATCACCCGGTTGACCGATCTGTACGGGAGTAAGGGGTATGCGTTCGCCGACGTAACGCCCAGCGTCACTCCCAACCCGGAAGAACGCACCGCAACCATCATCCTGAGCATCAAAGAAGGGGAGATGATGCGGATCCGGCAAATCAACATCAATGGGAACGACAAGACTAAGGACAACGTCATCCGCCGCGAGGTTCGCGTAGACGAGCAGGACGTCATCGACACCCCCGCACTTAAGCGCAGCTTTCAGCGCCTGAATAACTTGAATTTCTTCGAAACCGTCGAAATCCTGCCTCAGCAAGTCGATGTCGACAAGGTCGATCTCAATGTGCGGGTGAAGGAGAAACCGACAGGCCAGTTCAGCATCGGCGGCGGGTTCAGCACATTGGATAAGCTCGTCGCCATTGCCGATATCACGGAGGGAAACCTTGGAGGCAACGGATGGATGGGGCGCATTCGAGGCCAACTCGGGC
Organism: Nitrospira sp.; assembly: GCA_035455145.1. Taxonomy (GTDB): domain Bacteria; phylum Nitrospirota; class Nitrospiria; order Nitrospirales; family Nitrospiraceae; genus Nitrospira_C. The sequence continues at coordinate 6,231 of DATIFR010000055.1, read as the reverse complement.
AAAACCGGACGCTCGGATTGATTACGTTCCGTAATCCGTATCTGAATGACTCATTGACCTCCATGCAGCTTGATATATACCGCAGCATGACGGACTACATCACCTATTTTGAAAAGAAGACTGGAGCGAGTATTACCTTTGGACGCTGGCTGTCCGAATATGTCTCCGGCAGCTTCAGTTTAATGGCTGAGCAGTTGGACTACAGCGATCCAAATAACAACTGCGGTTTTAATCCAGGCCTGATCATCTGCCAGCAGCTGGGAAATCAAACCACGACCGGATTCAGAACATCAATCGCACGCGACACGCGGGACTATTACCTTGATCCTCGAACGGGGTGGCGAACGAGTGCGGGGTTTGACCTGGGGACTCCCTACCTCGGCGGTTCCAATAACTTCTATAAATATAATTTTGATGTGCTCAAATACACGCCGCTTCCGTACGACACGCGCTTCTCCATCCATGCCCGCTATGGAGAGGCAAACTCGATCAACGGGGAACCGGTTCCCCTCACCGAGCTCTTCTTCGTCGGCGGCATCAATACGATGCGCGGGTTCCAATTCGGCCGTGCAGGACCGGTCGACCCGAACACAAAAACACTCCTCGGCGCGCAAAAGCAGCTGATCTTCAACAATGACTTTATCTTCACGATCTCGTCCGAAGCGAAGTTGAACGGGGTGATTTTCTTCGACTATGGGAAAGGGTTTGCTCAGGATGAATCTGTCTCGTTCGATCTTCGAAAGGCTGCCGGCCTTGAAGGCCGATGGATTTCGCCTTTCGGTCCATTGCGGGCGGCCTACGGGATCAATCTTGATGCGCGCGAGGGCGAGCGCAAGGGCGTGTTCGAGTTCACGATCGGGTCGCTGTTTTAGCGGTTGCTGGATGAGGGGTGGGTTCGTGATCCAGTCTCAAACGGTAAACAAGATCTTCTGGTTGTCGATCGGGTTGGCTTTCTGGGTCGGCAGTGCCATGGGATGTGCCGGTGCGGGCGCAAAGGTTGAGGGAAAGATCGGCCTTGTCGATCCGGCGCGTCTCCTCAATGAGGCCAATGCTGGCAAGAAAACCAAGGACTCGCTGGCCGCCTTCTCCAAGAACCGTCAGGCCTTGCTCGAGATCGAGGAGAAAGAGCTGCGCCGCATGGAGGAGGATTTCATCAAGCAGGCGAGCGTCCTGAGTCCCGCCGCAAAGAGTGAACGGGAACAAGCATTCAGACGCCGCATGGCGGAGTATCAGCAGAAAGCCGGAGAGTTGAATCGAGAGATCCAAGAGAAACAGAAGGAAGCCTACGAAGGGTTTCGTGATAAGGTGGAAGTCGTCGTCGCCAAAGTGGCGAAGCGCCACGGCTTGCAAGTGGTGATTGACAAGGGCAAAGGCGGTCCCGCTATTTTTGGTGATGAATCCCTCGACATTACGAACCAAGTGATCGAAGAGTTCAATCGCGAGTATCCGTGAGAGTGAGATCTGAGCGGACGCTATCCGGAGGAGGGAACAGATGAGAGCAAGCAAACTCGTGAACCTGATTACGGTCGTGACGATCTGGAGTGCGATGTTATCGGCCGCGTTTGCAGCCGACCTATCGAAAGTTGCGGTGATGGACCAGCAACTTGTGATTGAGAAGTCGAAAGCCGGGAAACGGGCATTGGAAGAGTTGAAAGCGTACGCGGCAACCAGACAGAAGATCATTAATGCCGACGACCAGGAATTGAAGGAATTGGAGCAGGCCGCTCAGGACAGCAAGTTGAGCGAGACGGCCAAACAGGAGAAGCAAGCGCAGTTCCAGGCCAAAGTGGAAGCCTACCAGCGCCGCTTGGCAGACTTTAATCGTGAGATCCAACAGAAACAGCGCGAAACGGTCGCTGAATATTCGAAAAAAGTTCGGGACGCGGCCCAAGTCGTCGCGCAACGAGAAGGGGCGATTGCCATTATTGATAAGGGGAACGATGCGGTCATCAAGATCGTCATCTATCATCAGCCGGGCTTGGATATGACCGAGCAGGTGGTGAAGGAGTTCGATCGTCAGAACAAGTAGCCGTGCTACTGTCCCGCCCCATAGACCAATGAGGAGGTTTTGCTGATGTCAGTCATGGAACAAGCCGATATTCAGGCGCTCTTGCCCCATCGGTATCCCTTTCTGCTGGTCGATCGGGTCTTGGAATTGGATCCCGACCGGCGGATTGTGGGGATCAAGAACGTCACGGTCAACGAGCCGTTTTTCCAGGGGCATTTCCCAGGGAGACCGGTGATGCCGGGCGTTCTGATTCTTGAAGCGATGGCTCAGGTCGGAGGGCTGCTGGCGTTCAAGTCTATGGGGGAGGCGAAGAGGCCGGTCGTGTACTTGACCGGTGTCGATGGGGCGAAGTTTCGCAAGCCGGTCGTGCCCGGCGATCGCCTGCGTTTCGAGGTCGATGTCGTGAAGAAGCGGGCGCCCTTCTGGAAAATGCAGGGGAAGGCATTTGTCGAAGATGAGCTCGTGTGTGAAGCGGAAGTCACCGCGATGGTGACCGAAGAGAAGGCTTAAGCGCGACGATCGTTAACCGTCAATTGACGGCCGCCACGCCGAGCCCAGCGAACCGTCCCTGCTGTGCATGCGTGTGACGAGCAGCCTGTCACCATTGACATTATCTCCGGAGGTTCAGCGTGCAGATTCATCCTCATGCCATCGTTCATTCTGCGGCGCAGCTGGCCGATGACGTGGTGGTCGGTCCATTCTGCGTCGTGGGAGAGCACGTGACGATTGGAAAAGGGACACGACTGCTTTCACACGTAACGGTCGAAGGATGGACGCAAATCGGCGAACGGTGCGAACTCCACCCCTTTGTCTCGATCGGGGGACCGCCTCAGCATTTGGGATATAAAGGAGAGCCGACCAAGGTGATCATCGGCGACGACAATATTTTTCGCGAGTACGTGACCGTCAATCGGGCGACTGTGCAGGGCGGAGGGATCACGTCAATCGGCAACAAGAATTTTCTGATGGCCTATGTGCACGTGGCACACGACTGCCGTCTGGGCAGCCATCTGATCATGGCGAACGCGGCCAGTTTAGCCGGGCATATCACGATCGGGGATCACGCCATCATCGGGGGGCTGACCGGAATCCATCAGTACGTGCGCGTAGGTGCCTATTCGATGGTCGGTGGGTGTTGTGCGTTGGGCCAGGATCTTCCGCCGTTCATGAGGGCGGCAGGCGGTTACAGGGCCCGGATGTATGGCTTGAATTCCGTCGGGCTGCGCCGTCATGGATTCTCAAGCGATCGGGTCGCGGTGTTGAAACGCGCCTATGACATTCTCTTTCGATCGGGACATCGAACAGCCGAAGCCGCGAGGCTGGCCAAGGCGGAATTCGGCGATCAACCGGATGTGATGGCCGTGGTGGCGTTTCTTGAGGGGACGAAGCGTGGTATTTGTCGGTCGGTGGCCAAGGAGCAGGAAGACGAGGAGTAGAGCCTGTGACGCTAGCCCCCCAGGTCCGCAACGGTGAACGACTCGGCCTGATTGCCGGAAACGGCCGTTTCCCGATTATTTTTGCTGAGAACGCGCGGAAACTCGGGTATCTGGTCTCGGCCGTCGCGCACGAAGGCGAGACGGATCCCGACTTGGCGAACCACGTCGATCGTATCCATTGGATCAAGATCGGCCAGCTCAACAAGCTGATCAAGGCCTTCAAGGAGGATGAGGTGCACCAGGCCGTTATGTTGGGCGGCATCAAGAAGACGCATGTGTTTACGACCGTGCGCCCGGACTTTCGCACGCTGGCGCTGGCCACGCGCCTTGCTCTCTGGAAAGACGACGACATTCTCCGGGAGTTTGCCAAGGAACTCGAGCGGGAAGGGATCAGTATTTGCGAATCGACCTTCGGCCTTGAAGGTATTCTTGCGGAGGAGGGGACGTTGACGGCTCGTGTACCGAGTCAGAAGGAATGGGAGGATATCCGCTACGGGTGGGAAGTGGCGCACGACATTGGGCGGCTCGACATCGGCCAATGCGTCGTCATCAAGGATCGTGTCGTGGTGGCGGTTGAAGCCGTTGAAGGGACGGATGAGGCCATCAAGCGTGGCGGTCAACTTGCGAAGGAAGGTGCCGTGGTCGTGAAGCGGTGCAAGCCTCAGCAAGATTTGCGGTTCGATCTGCCCGCCGTCGGCCCCAGGACGATTGATGTGATGAAATCGGTAAAGGCTTCGGTACTTGCCGTGGAGGCGGGTCGTACGATTTTGTTGGATCGCGAACTCATGCTTGAAAAGGCCTGCTCCGCCGGCATTGCGGTCGTCGGGCTTGTCAAACCTGACGCGACGGGAGGGACTACCGCACCGTGACAGCCTTGAAAGCCGGCGTCATCGGTGTAGGGCATCTCGGGCAGCACCATGCCCGCCTGTATGCCTCTCTGCCTGGAGCGCAGCTTGTTGCGGTCACTGATCAGTCAATGGATCGGGCCCAACTGATCGCCGACCGGCACCGGGTTCGTGCGACCCGCAGCCTCGGCGAACTCCTTCCGCTTGTCGAGGTGGTCAGCGTTGCGGTCCCTACGTCCGCGCATTACGCTGTCGCGAAGGCCTGTCTTTTGGCCGGCAAGCACGTGCTCGTCGAAAAACCGATCGCCGTAACCTCCGCGCAAGGCCACGAATTGGTTCAACTCGCGCGGCAGCAAGGTCGCTGTTTGCAGGTCGGGCATAGTGAGCGGTTTAACCCGGTGATGCAGGTGATGCGGCCCCACATCGGACGGCCTGTGTTTATCGAATGCCACCGTCTCAGCAGTTTCAGCGAGCGAGGTACCGATGTGGATGTCGTGCTCGATCTCATGATCCACGATCTCGACCTGGTGCTGTCATTCAACCCCGGTCCGGTGGAAGATATTCAAGCGGCGGGCGTGCCGGTCCTGTCATCCACGATCGATATCGCCAACGCCCGCATTCAATTCAAGGGCGGATGCGTCGCCAATTTGACGGCCAGCCGCGTGTCAATGAACAAAATGCGGCGGTTGCGCGTATTCCAACAGGACAAATACATCTCGATCGACTTTCAATCGAGACAAGGCGTGATCTGCCGGCGCGATGCCAAAGCGGGTCAACGCCCCGCCGTCGACGTCGAGCAGCTGCAAGGCGGTGAAGAGGAACCCTTGAAGCTTCAACTCGAATCGTTTCTGCATGCGGCCGGCACCGGGACGCGACCGGTCGTATCAGGAGAAGACGGCGCCGCGGCGCTCGACGTCGCACAGCAGGTACTTCAGGCGATCACGGCGTTTATGGCGCGGCAGGACGAAGGGACAAAGGGGTAGTTAGGGTATATAGGGGTAACGGGAGAGAGGACACAGATTTTTACCCCCTTATCCCTTTACCCCCCCATACCCCGTCTTCTGAATCTATGCGAATTTTAATTGTGACGGGTGAAGCCTCCGGCGATCTGCACGGCGCCAATTTGGCAAGGGCGATCTGGGCTATTGATCCGAAGGCTGAATTGGTCGGGATCGGCGGAGCGGCGATGCGGGCGGCGGGCGTCATCCTGGTTCCCGGAGTCCCTCACTTGGACGTGATGGGGTTGATCGGTCTGTCTGCTATTCGTGCGATGGTCCAGCGGATCCGCGCAATCCGACGAGTGCTCAAGAGCGAGGCCTGGGATCTCGTCGTCCTGATCGACAACCCCGGGCTGAACTTTCATTTTGCACGCGTTGCAAAAGCTGCCGGCCGACGGGTCCTCTATTACATTGCTCCGCAGATTTGGGCCTGGCGGCCCCGCCGGATCAAGTGGATTCAGCGCCGCGTGGATCATGTGGTGGTCATTCTGCCGTTTGAACCGGAGATCTATCGACGAGCAGGTGTACGCTGCACCTTCGTCGGCCATCCGCTCCTTGATGCCGTGGCGCCTCAGTATGATCGACAAAGGCTTCGCCGGACCTTTGATCTGGAAGACTCTGGTCCGGTCGTCGGCCTTTTGCCCGGCAGCCGGGTCGCCGAAGTCACCATGCTGCTCCCGGTGCTATTGGAGACCGCGGCGAAACTGGCAGCCGTCGAGCCGAAAACGCGGTTTATCCTGGCGCAGGCCTCTTCGATTGATGATAATCTGCTCCAAGGATTGCTCCATCAGAGTTCCGTCCCGGTTCGCGTCGTCCGGGATCAGGCCAGCGAAGTGATGGCTGCCGCGGATGTCTTGCTGATCGCGTCCGGGACGGCCACCTTGCAGGCCGCGGTGGTGGGAACTCCCATGGTCCTGTTGTACAAAACTACCCCGCTGACCTAT